>CADEDM010000262.1 GCA_902826065.1 uncultured Acidobacteriota bacterium
AGTTCTTCCAGCCCACCGCCTGCCCCCACCACTGGTGCGCGATCTCGTGCGCCAGGATGAACTCGGGGAAGTCGGAGAACCTGGCCGGATCGTTGCGCCAGACGAAGGGCGTCGTCGGCAGCGGGTTGTTGAGCACGGCGAAGAAGGCCGGGCTGTGGCCGCCCGGCAAGTCGCTCTCGAGCATGGTCAGCGTGAAGCCGGGATACGGCGCGTCGCCGATGATCGAGGCGTAAAACCGCAGGATGTCTGCGGCTACCGGCAGGGCGTCGCGGGCGCGGTTCTCCTGGCGGCGGTTGCCCATGGTGGTCAGGTCGACGGTGTTGCGTCCACCCACCGCCGCGGGCTTCGGCGCCGCGAACAGCTCCGCGAACGTGATCGACTTCGGCGCCGGCGGCGCCGGTGGCAGCACGATGTCGAGTGCAACGGTCGCGGCGTCGACGCGGTTCATGCGCGACACGACCACGCCGAGATAGCGCACCGGATGTTGCGTGCGGTAGGTGAACAGCCGGCGCGGCGGCAGATTCCCGGCCGCCGCGACGTACTGCGGCTCGGTCGACTCGAGCGTGCCGGTCGCTGCGACGTTGTACTCGACGGGCACCACCACGCGCAGCGTCGACGTGGCGTAGTCGGTCACCGGCGCCTGCGGGTACCAGGTGGCGCGGTTGCTCAGCAGCCAGTTCGGCTCCGCCGGTACCATCGGCTGGTCCTCAGGCCGCACCGGGCGCTCCTGCGCGATCGACTCCGAGTTGTCGATCGTCTGCTTCTCGAGGCGGCCCTGGTACCGCACCTGCAGCGTGAGCTCGTAGTCGCGCGACACCGGCTGCGGCAGGTTGACGACGATCGAGTTCTGGTTGCGCACCTTCAGGAACAGCAGGCGGCCGAGCTCGCGGCTCGTGATCGACGACACCGTCAGCGTATCGGCGAGCTTCAGGTTGAGGGCCCCGAGCACGAACGCCTTGACCCGCAGCTTGATCGTCGAGACGCCGGCGATCCAGTCGCGATCGGGATAGATCTCGACGTCGATCTCGTGATCGAGGATGTCGTACTCGGTGAGATCGTCCTCGTCGTAGAACGCGCCGCGGCTCGCCAGCTTCTGCGGCGACGCGTAGATCGAGATGTTCTTCTTCCGCTCGCGGTTGAAGAACGTGACGTCTTCCGCTTCGCCGCCGGCGCGCGCGTAGGTGAGCGAGCGGAAGCGCCGCGTGCGCACCTCGGCCACGACGTCGCCGGGCTGCGGCAGGATCGACCACGTGTCGCGACTCAGGTCGCTCAGGTCGAGGCTGAACGACTTGGCGACTTCCTCGTCGAAGATCTCGCGGGCGCGCGGGAACTGGCGGGCGTCGATCGGCGCGGCCGTCAGCGTGCCGCCGGTCAGGTACTGCTCGAAGTCGTACGGGCTGACGCGCACGAACGCCGTGTCGAAGCGGCTCTCGACCTTGTCGTCACCGGCGTAGAGCCGGACCTGGCCCTGCTCGGTCTTCGGTGTCGGCTTGAACGTCATCACGCCGTCGCCGATCAGCACGGCCGCGGTGATGCCCTCGGCCGTGTCGGCGACGAACACCGATCCAGTCACGAGCTTCAGCTCGTAGTCGACCGAGCGCAGCACGAAGTCGTGCGCCTGGAACATCCGCTCGCGGTTCAGCGCCAGCCGGTGCAGGGTGTCGATCTGCGACAGCCGATCGTGCGCGACGATCCGCCACGGCGTCTCGCCCTGCTCGTCGGCGCCGGCGCCCGACGGCCGGCGCAGGTCGAGGCGCCACGTCGAGAGCTGCCCGCGCGGCCCGCTCTCGATGAAGATCTCGACGATCATCCGGTAGCCGTCGCCCGGCAGCGCGCCTTCCAGCGGCTGGCGATCGCGTTCGCGCACGACGGCACGGGTGACGCCACGCGGCACGGCGGCGTCGAAGAACTCGCCCGCGGCGTCGGCGTCGGCGATGGTGGAGATCAGCGACAGCCACGCGGTGCGGTCGCTCGCCGACAGCGCCGACTCGATGCGCTGCAACACGCGCGCGACAAGCAGCTCTTCGGGATCCGGCGCGACGGGAGGCTGCGCCCATGCGGGCAGGGCCCACAGCGACAGCACCGTGGCCAGCAGGCAGGCCCGGCCCATGCGGTGATTAGACGCCAGATCCGGCCGAAGTGGTTACCGGAACTGCGCGCTCTATGCGGCGGGGACGAGCGGAGGGACGGGCGGCACAATCGGCCGGCTCAGCACCAGCACGGTGAGGTCGTCGGCCAGGCGCTCACCGCGGCGGTAGTCGTCGACGGCGCGGAAGATCGCCCGGCTCAGCACCGCGGCGGCGACGCCGGGCGTCGCGCGCACGGCCGCCTCGAGGCCCAGTTCCTCGAACATCTGGCCGTTCGCCGACTCCGCCTCGGTGATGCCGTCGCTGTACATGATGAGCGCGTCGCCCGGGTCGAGCCGCGCGTGCCCGGATTCGTAGGTCGAGCCCTCGAACATCGCCAGCGCCACGCCGCCAGTCGACAGCCGCTCCACCGCGCCGCCAGCCCGCAGCAGCAGAGGCGGCGTCTGGCCGGCGTTCACGAACTCCAGGTCGCCGGTGGCGGGATCGAAGAGGCCGAGGAAGAGCGTGATGAAGCGCGACGGCGGGGCGTGCTTCGCTACCTGGATGTTGAGCCGGCGCACGAGTTCCGGCGGCGACGCGTAGTCGTCGACCAGCGTCCGCAGCATGGCGAGGAACAGTGCCATCAGCAGCGCGGCCGGACTGGCCTTCCCGGCCACGTCGCCCAGCGCCACGATGACCCGGCCGTCGGGCCGCGGCAGGATGTCGTAGAAGTCGCCGCCGACGGTGTTGGCCGGCCGGGTGAGCCCGCTGGCCTCGACCCCGGGCGCCGACCAGGTGCCGTCGGGCAGCATCGCCAGCTGGATCTCGCGGGCCACTTCCAGGTCGCGCTTCAGCGACAGCCGGTCGAAGACCTCCAGCAGCACGATGAAGTTCATCAGGGCGAAGGCCAGGATGAGCCAGTTGGTGCCGGCCTGGAAGGCCAGCGTGGGCACGCCGACGCGGAAGAAGAACGGCGGAATGACGATCGGCACGCCGAACACGCCCAGCCCGCGGAACAGCTTCAGCACGCCGATCGCGGCGGCCAGCAGGGCCACGCCGTAGAGCACGCGGCGCGCCGGCGTCAGGCGCATCGTGAACGCCATGAAGAACGCCTGCGTCCAGCGCAGCGCCCGCCGGTGCCAGGGCAGGCTCTTGAAGGCCTTGCTGTCGATGCCGCGGGTGAAGAACCGGTAGGCCTCGGGCGCGTCGCGCGTGAAGACCCGTCCCAGGTCCTCGCTGGTCAGGTCCTGCGTATACGCGGCGAAGAAGTCGCGGGCCCGTGACACCGGAGGCATATCGTCTCGTACTACGCCGTCATGGCGCACCGGGTTCCGCCGCGGCCGTCTTCCGGCGGGCCGCCAGCAGGATGCCGACCCCCACCAGGTTCATCACCACCACGGTCAGGGTGATCTTCAGGGCAAAACTGGCCACGCTCTCCACCTGGATGATGGGGAACACCGACAGCACCACGTAGAGGACGGTCATCAGCAGCCCCGACAGCGATGCCAGGCGCAGCCACAGTGGCGGCCGCGGCGAGACGTCGCGCAGCCCGAACAGGGGAATCGCGAACATCACGACGTAGCACAGCGCGTAGAAGATGCCGCTGGCGTTGAACAGGAGCTGGAACGCCTCGGCGTGGCCCACGCCCACCAGGCTGAGCGCGGCGATGCCGAACGAGGCCGCGCCGACGAGCCGGATCGAGTTCACCGGCGTGCGATACACCGGGTGCAGGCGGCTGAACCACGCCGGCAGCATCCGATCCCAGCCGGCCACCATCGGCAGGCGCGTCACGGCGGTGAAGGCGACGCTGGCCTGGCCGACGCGCATCGCGAGGGTCATGACGATCGCGGCGGTCACGAGCGGGGCCGCGATGCCGAACGGCCCGTAGCCGATGCGCAGCACCTGGGCGATCGGGGCGATGAGGTCGATGTCGGCATTGGGGACGTAGGCCACGACCGTGCTCGTGCCCAGCACGAAGATCAGCGCGATCACCGGCGCGGCGATGAGCACCGAGCGCGCGACCGATCGCGCCGGCGACTTCGTCTCGCCGGCGAGGATCGCCATGTACTCGAACCCGCCCAGCGCCCCGAATCCCATCTTGCCGAGGATGTTGAGGTTGTAGAGCGTCACGTCGGGGACGCTGGTCTCGAACGGGTGATACTCCGCGAGCGTGCCCGTGGCGAGTCCGATCAGCGGCAGCACGATGATCGCCGAGAAAATCGTGATCATGAAGATGCCGCCGGTGTTGTGTATCCACTTGCCGACGGACAAGCCGAGCGTCGACATCACGACCATGAGTCCCAGCAGGACCGCCGACGCCACCGTGACGAACACGCTGTTGCCGGCCATCCAGGCCGCCGTGGGACCGAGCGCATACGCGAGATACGTCGCGGCCTGCAGCCCGATCTCCGACGTGAACACGATCACGTAGAGGAACAGGTTCCAGCCGAGCAGGAACCCGACCGTCTGGTTGAAGCCCAGCTTCGCCCACTGATACAGCCCGCCCTCGAGCGGCATCAGGCGGTTCAGGTAGATCACGACCGCCGTCGACGGCAGGTAGAAGAGCAGCAGCGCCGTCAGCCAGAACACGACGTGCGGCGGGCCCAGCTTGCCGGCCACGCCGATCCAGGTGAGGCCGACGATGAAGAGGATCTGCGTGAGCGCGAGATCGCGCACGCCCAGTTCCTTCTTGAGCGACGCGCTGTGTGCTTCGACCTGCGCCTCGGCGGCGGCAAAGCCGCCCGGCCGGGTCCCGGTGTCCGTGCCCTGCTCGCGGTTCAGCGTCATGAGGCCAGTCCCGTCAGGTAGCGCGCCCAGGCCTCGAGACCCTCGTGCAGGCGATGCACGCGGAAGAACTCGTCGGGCGCGTGGAAATCTTCGTCGGCCGTGGAGAACGAGAAGAACACGGTGCCCAACCCGAGATGTCGCTGGAACAGCTCCGCGATGGGCACGGTGCCGCCCATCCGCACCACGAGCGGGGCGACCCCGTAGGTGTCGCGCAGCGCCGCATCGGCGGCGCGCACGGCGACATGGTCGACGGGGATCGACGCCGCCCGCGCGCCGTGACCGTCGAGGGTGATCGACAGCCGCGTGCCCGCGGGCGCGTGCCGCTCGAGATGCCGGGCCACGCGCGTCGCGATCTCTGCGGGATCCTGATCGGGAACCAGCCGGCAGGTGATCTTGGCGTGCGCCTCGCATGGGATCACCGTCTTCTGGCCCGGGCCCTGATATCCACCCCACAGGCCATTCACTTCGAGCGTGGGCCGCGTCCACTGCCGTTCGAGCGTGGAGTAGCCGCGCTCGCCGACCGCGGACGGCGCGCCGATCTGCCGCAGGTACTCGGCTTCCTCGAAGGGCAACGCCGCGATGGCCGCGCGCTCGTCCGGCGACAGGTCGCGGACCTCGTCGTAGAAGCCGGCCACGGTCACCCGGCCGTCGGCGTCGTGCAGTGAGGCGACCAGCGCTGCGATCGCATGGAGCGGATTCGCGACCGCGCCGCCGTGGCGGCCCGAGTGCAGGTCCTTGCCCGCGGCGGTGAGCGTGAGCTCGAGGCCGCAGAGGCCGCGGCTCGCCACCGTGACCGACGGCTCGTCGATGCGCCACATCGCGCCATCGGCCGAGACCGCGACGTCCGCGGCCAGGCGGTCGGCGTGGTCGCGGATGAAGGTGTCGAGGTGCCGGCTGCCCACCTCCTCTTCGCCCTCGAACACGCACTTGAGGTTCACGGGCAGTGCGCCGTCGACCGCGAAGAACGCCGCCGCGACGGCGATGGGGATGAGCATCGGCCCCTTGTCGTCGGAGACGCCGCGGGCGTAGAGCCGGCCGTTGCGCAGCGTGGGCGTGAATGGCGGGCTGGTCCACTTCTCGAGCGGATCGGGCGGCTGCACGTCGTAGTGGCCGTAGACGAGGACCGTCGGCTTGCCGGGCGCCCCGAGCCACTCCGCGTAGACCACTGGATGGCCATTCGTGGGCAGGACCTGCACCTCGAACGGCCCGGCCGCGCGCACCTGGGCCGCGACCCATTGCGCGGCGCGCGCGATGCCCGGGGCGTGTGCGGGATCGGTGCTGACGCTCGGGATCGAGGCGAACTCGATCAGCGCGTCGAGCACCTGGTCGCGGCGCGACTCGAGGTGCGCGAGGACGCGATCGAGCGCCATCACTTGCCGCCGTCGACCGAGAGCACCTGGCCCGTGATCCAGCCGGCGTAGTCGGACGCAAAGAACAGGACGCCGTGAGCGATGTCGTCGGGCGTGCCGAGCCGCTTCAGCGCGATGCGATCGACAATCTGTCGCTGGCCCTCGGCGCCGTACGACTCCCACTGGCGTTCGGTCGTCGGATTGGAGCGCACGAAGCCCGGCGCGATGTTGTTGACGGTGATGCCCCAGGGGCCGAGCTCGTGCGCGAGCTGGCGCGTGAGGCCGATCTGCGCCGCCTTCGCCGAGGCGTAGGCCTGGA
>CADEDM010000263.1 GCA_902826065.1 uncultured Acidobacteriota bacterium
GGCCGGTGAGCAGGGCGAGGTTGATGAGCGACAGCACGTTGTCGACGGCGTTGTGATGCTCGGTGATGCCGAGCGTCCAGCAGATCATCGCCCGGCGCGCCGTCGCGAACGTGTGCGCCATCTCGCGGATGACGCCGGCCGGCACGCCGGTGGCCTGCTCGCCGCGCTCGAGCGTCCACGGCAGCACCGACGCCTTGTAGGCCTCGAAGCCGGTGGTCGCGTTGGCGATGAACTCGTTGTGCGCCAGGCCCGACACGATGATCTCGCGGCCCACCGCGTGCGCCAGGGCGATGTCGGTGCCGACGTCGAGTCCAGCCCACACATCCGCCCACTGGGCAGACGACGTCCGCCGCGGGTCGATCGCGAAGAGCCGGGCCCCCTGCTTCACCCCCTTCAGGAGGTGGTGGAAGAAGATCGGATGCGTCTCACGCGCATTCGACCCCCACAGCAGGATGCAGTCGGTCTCTTCGATCTCCCGATACGAGCTGGTCCCGCCACCCATGCCGAACACCGCCGCCAGACCGGCGACGCTGGGGGCATGTCAAGTGCGGTTGCAGCTGTCGATGTTGTTCGACCCGATGACCGCGCGGGCGAACTTCTGCGCCGCGTAGTTCATCTCGTTCGTGCTCTTCGAACAACTGAAGAGCCCGAACGCCCGTGGCCCGTGGCGATCGACGACACCGCGGAATCCGGCCGCGGCCTTCGCGAGCGCTTCGTCCCACGAGGCCCGCCGCAACGGTCCGCCACGGACGTCGCGCACGAGCGGGTGGGTCAGGCGTTCCTGACGTCCCATAGGCGAGAGAGTAGCATGCGATCCGCGCATGATTGACGCGTCGCCGACCGCATCGCGGCCGCCGCCGGCCAGGCCGCGGGAACGGTTTGTCAGGCCGGGTCGACCGTCCAGGTGGCGATCGGAATGGACAGCAGCAGATACCGTCGCCGCAACTCGACCACGCGCGGCGCCAGTTCCGTGACCGGGAACTCCCGCGCCCGGCAGCGGTCGCGCAGCCGGCGCACTTCGTGGCGGTAGAGGTCGTTGATCGCTTCTCGCAACCGGGCTGGCGACGTGTCGGGGCCGGGCACGAGGCCGTGCGTGACGAGCGCCTCGAGGACCTCCGGGCGATACACCGGCATCAGGGCTCGCAGACCAAGCGGTAGCCGCGGGCCTCGACGGCCACCGGCGAGCCGGGCGCGGCCAGTTCGACCGCCCGGCGGTAGCCGGCGCAGGCGCCGGCCTTGTTCGCGCGCCGATCGCGCGCCCGCGCCAACCCGCGCCACGCCAGCGCCGTGGCCGTGGCGGGAGAGGCGGTGGCACGGGTGAACGCGCGCTCCGACAACTCGAAGTCGTCGACGGCGTGCCACAACTCCCCTTCCGCGACGTCCATCGGCAGCGGCCACCGCGGCGCGACGCCGTTCGTCGCGAGGCGCCGGGAGTAGTCGCGCGCGTGCTCGATCCACACCGCCATCTCGTCGCGCTCGTCCTGCGCGGACGCGATGGCGGCGCGCAGCAGCGCACCGGCGTAGCCGGCGTCGAGGACCGCGCCCGCGCCCGTCGCGGCCAGGGTATCGAGGGCAGGCGTCACGCGGGCCACGGCCTCGTCGGCGCCGCCGCGATCGCCGGCGGCGAGCGCCTCGTTCCAGCCGCGCAGGCTCCACGCCGCGATGGTGAGCGCCACGCATCGGGGCGCGGCGTCGTACTGGGCGCGCAACAGATCGGCGGCCGCCGTGGCATCGCCCGAGTCGGCGAGCCGCGCCGCTCGCGCCAGCGGCTCCGTCGCGGCCTCACACGGGTCGGGCGCCCCCCGGCCGCCGGCAGTCGCGGCCGCAAGCACCACGGCAATCACGACGGGCGTTACGGACATTCGTGTACATCCGATTATGCCGCGAGGCATGGCGTCGCGCGCGAGGCGGGAGAGGTATCATGCTGGGCTGTTGGAGGGAGTATTCCGATGATGAGTGCTCGAACGTCCGCGTGGCGCCGCCGTGGCCTGGCCGTGGTGCTGAGCGCCGCCGCCGTCGCGTCGCTCGCCGTGGCCCGCGCCCAGCAGGCGCCCACCGCGAAGCCGGCTGCCCCGGCTCCCGCGGGACAGACCCCGGCCGCGCCCGCGGCCGCTCCGGCGGCGCCGGCCGTGCCCACGCTGCCCGCGCCCACGCGCGCCATCGTCCCGGTGGCCGCCAGCTCCGTGGCCGCCAAGCCCGATCAGTGGGTGGGTGAGTACGTCGCGATGACCGGCGTGGTCGAGGCCAGCCTCGGCAAGCTCGCCTTCACGGTCGACCAGGACAGGACCAAGGCGTCCCCCGACGTGCTGGTGCTGGCGTCGCGCATGAGTGACCCGGTGGCGCCCAATACCTACGTGACGGTGATCGGTCTGCTGATGAAGTACGACCCGGCCGACGTCGCCGCGAAGTCGAAGGTGCACGCGCAGGATCTCGGCGCCGACGCCGCGAAGTACAAGGGCAAGCCGGTGATTCTCGCGACCTCGGTCGTGAACGACCGCATGCTCGACCTCGCCCGCTTCATCCCGCCGCCGATGACGCCCGAAGAGGAAGGCCTGCAGAAGGCGATGCGCGGCGTGCCGGCGGCGTCGGGCGAACTGCGCAAGGGCGCGGATGCCTCGAACGCCGAGCTCGCCGTCAAGAACGTCGCGACGCTCGCCGCGGCCTTCGCGGAGACCGAGGCCTTCATGAAGAAGCGCGGCAAGGTCGACGCCGTGAAGTGGGCCGCCGATGCGCGCGCCAACGTGCTGCTGGTCGAGAAGTCGGCCAAGGCCGGCGCGTGGGACGACGCCAAGAAGGCGGCCGCCGCCGTGGGCTCGGCCTGCGGCACCTGCCACACGCCGTATCGCGAGCGTCTCGAGGACGGCTCGTTCCGCTTCAAGTCGGGCGGCTAGCGCCCCCGTCGCACGCTGGAAGCGTGAGGACTCACGCTTCCAGCCGTTCGAGCAGCCGGTAGAACGCCCGCCGGCTCACGCCCAGGTGCGCGGCCGCCGCGGATTTGTTGCCGCTGGCTGCCGCCAGCGCCGCCTCCACCCGCGCCCGATCAGAGGGCGCCAGCCCGTGTCCCTTCCGCTCGCCGCGCAGGGGCGTCGTGTGTTCGATCACCGGCCCGCAGGCCTCGCGGATCGTCTGCGCCCCGATGACGGCGTCGTCGGCGAGGGCCGCGGCGCGCAGCAGCACGTTCGCGAGCTCGCGCACGTGCCCGGTCCACGGCTGCTCTTCGAGCACACGCAGCGCCGCGCTGGCCAGGGTGCGGTCGAGCGTCTTCAGCCGGCGGCAGGCGTCGCGCAACAGCGCCGGCGCGAGCAGCGCGATGTCGTCCCGCCGCAGCTCGAGGCCCGGCAGGTGGTAGTGCACCACGGCAAGGCGGAAGTACAGATCGGCACGCAGCCGCCCGCTCGCCAGCTCCGTCGGCGTGTGCCGCGAAGTCGCGGCGACCACGTGGAGGCCTTCGCCCGCCGGCAGGTCGGCGGTGGCCGTCAGCGCCCGGACGAGTTCCGCCTGACGATCGGGTGAGAGATCCGCGAGCTCGGGGACGAAGCACGTCACCGCCGTACGACTGCCCCGCGCCGCCTCGCGCAGCTGTTCGCGTTCGCTGGCATCGTCGGCCCCGAGCAGCCGCACCTGCGCGCCGCCGCGGCACGGGCCGAGGCGATGCGCAACGCCGGCCAGCAGGCTCTTGCCCGTGCCGGCGGCGCCCGTGATCAACGTCGCCCGCGCATGCGGCGCCAGCCGATCGACGGCGTGGAACACGACGCGCATGGCGTCGCTCTCGCCCAGCATTCCGTAGAAGCCGCGCACGTCGTCGCGGGTACGGCCGAACGACGCCTGCGCGTCGAGCAGGCGGCCGCCGGGCGGCGGGTCGAGCGGGCGCGCGGTGGCGTCGGACATGGACGGCTCCGCTGTCTCAATCGGCCGGCGGCGCGCGGGCTTGAATCGGCGTGCCCGCGGCACTCGCCCGAGCGCCATCAAGTGCAGGACGACCCGGCCGATTGAGACCCCGTGACGGGAACGTCCGGAAGATCCGGCCGGGCGAGGGGGAGGACTGCGTCGTCCCTCCGCCGCGTGGCCTTGTTCGCGGCGTGCGCCGCCCTCGTCGCCTCTGCGCCGCTCGGCGCACGGATGCGCACGACGAGCGACCTCGCCCTTGCGCGCGCGTCGGCGGCGGCCGTGCGCGGCGTGGTCACCGACGTGGTGGCGCGCCGTGACCCTGCCGTCGACGTCGTCTACACCCACGTCACGATCGCCGTGACCCGCGCCTGGGGCTTCCCCACCGTGCCGCCACGGGTCGAGCTGAAGCTGCTCGGCGGTGTCGCCGGCGGCGTGGCGCTCGCCGTCGGCGGCCAGGCCGAGTTCCATACAGGCGAAGAGGTCCTGGCTCTCATCGACGTGCGGCCGCGCGATCACTCGCTGTCGGTCGCTGGCCTGGCGTTCGGGAAATGGACCCTCGCGGATCTGCGCGCCGACCGCGCGCCCGGCGTCGCCGCCACGGCCGGAGATCGCGCGCGGCCCGGCGTCGGGGACGTCGAGGCGCTGGCGTCGCTCGCCGGTCGCACCGTCGCCCTGCCTGCCGATTGGCGCAGACCAGTCCTGACACCTGCGGCAGCATCAGCGGTGTCGGACACCCGCGCCGCGGCGATGGACGCGCCGGCGGCGGGCCGGTGGCACGGCGCCGACTGGGGCGCGCCCGTCCTGGTCGACTCCGAGGCCGGCGGCCATCCGCTGTTTCCCGGCGGCGGCTTCGCGCAGGCGCTACGCGCGCTGGGCCTGTGGTCCGCCGCGTCGCCACTGGCGCTGCAGCCAGGCACCCAGCGCGGGCCGCGCTGCTTCTCGAGCACCGAGCCCGCCGACGGCCGCATTTCAATCACCTACGACGACCCCTGCGGCGAGATCGCGGACACGAGTCCGACGCTGGCGCTGGGCGGCCTGTTCTTCGATCCGGCGGACGTGCGCGTGGTCCAGGGCGTGCCGTACGGCCGGGCGACGCGCGGCGTCGTCGTGCTCGACAACGTCGCCGCCAAGTTCGCCAACTTCAGCGTGGGCTGCTACGAGGAAGTGATCGCGCACGAACTGGGACACGCGATCGGCCTGCCGCACACCTCGTCGACGCCATCGGTGATGGCGCCGTGGCTGAGCCCGGAATGCGTCAATCGCACCGAGTCGCAGCCGCTGCAGGCCGTCGATCGCGCGGCGCTGGCCGCCCGGTATCCCGCGTCGGTGACCGAGGGTCCGCCCGGCCCGGTGGGGGGACTCACGGCGTTCGTCAACGGATCGACCGTGTCGATCGCGTGGCAACCGGCCAGCGGCCCCGCGGCCACGACCTACCATCTGCACGCCGGCACCGTGCCCGGTGGATCCGATGTCGGCGTGTTGCCGTTGGCGCATCCCGAGTTCGTGACCACCGGCGTCCCGCGCGGCGTCTACTACGTGCGCGTCGTCGCCCTCAACGCGCATGGCGCGAGCGCGGCGGGATCCGAGGTGACGATCGTCGTCGGCGACGGCCTGCCCGGCGCGCCCGCGGGACTGATGGCGGCGGCCGGTCCTGCCGGTGCAGTGCGTGTGCTGTGGCAGCCGCCGGCGGCCGGCGCGCCACCGGACGGCTACGCGTTGCTCGTGGGCACGGCGCCAGGCCAACTCACGGCGCGCATCCCGGTGGGAGCGACGTCGTTGTCGGCGACCGGCATCGCCCCGGGCACGTACTACGTCCGAGCGGTCGCGGTGAACGCGGCAGGCGCCGGGCCGGTGTCGCCCGAGATCGCAGTGATCGTCCCCTGACGTACGCGCGAACGGGGACGCGGGCCGGATCCTTCCGGCCGCGCGCCCCCGTCGCTGTCGGTTGCGATGCGCTACGGCAGCGCCGTGACGCAGATCGCGGTGACCGTGAGCGCCCACGTGGGCGAGCCGGTCTGGTTTTCACGCACGCGCACCGTCCACGCGGTGGTGCTCGACGGCGCGTTCTGCAGCACGCTCGAGCCCGTGGTCAGCGTGGTGGTCGAGAAGCCCCCGCCGATCACGGTCTTGCCGGCCGCGCACGTCGCGGTGACCGTCTTGTCGCCGGTCGTGTTGCTGCCGGACGTCGCGGTCACCTGCGCGTAGCCGCTCGTGCCCGGCACACCCTGAGGCCCCTGAGGTCCCTGGGCACCAGTCGCGCCTGCGGCACCCGTGGCGCCCGTGGCGCCCACGGCGCCCTGCGGCCCCTGAGCGCCCGTGTTGCCGACGGCGCCCTGCGGACCCGCCGCACCGGCGGGGCCCTGCGGACCGACCGCGCCGGCCGGCCCCTGCGCGCCGACCGCGCCCTGCGGACCAATCGCACCGGCGGCACCGGTCGCACCAGGGGCACCGTCGTTGCCGGCGGGACCTTGCGGGCCCATCGCCCCAACCGCACCCTGCGGACCAGTCGCACCCGCGGCACCGGTCGCACCAGGAGCACCGTCGTTGCCGGC
>CADEDM010000264.1 GCA_902826065.1 uncultured Acidobacteriota bacterium
CCGTGGGACATCATCGACGGCGGCATGAAGGACGCGTTCTTCCGCAACGAGTTCGACAAGGGCCTGCGCGCCGAATGGACGCTGCCGCCCAAGCGCCAGCAGGAGAACGCGCGCCTGCTGCCGATGCTCTCGTAGCCGTACGCCTCACCACGGGGGGGCGGCGCCGGCCTCGGCCTCCTCCGGCTCGCGCGCCTCGGTCGCCTCGGCCTCGAACCTGGCGTAGGCGCTGAGAATCACGTCGCGCACGGGATCCTGAGCCTTCGTGTCGGTCAGCGGCCGCAGCAGCGCATAGCTGCGCCGTTCGCCGTTGACCGAGTACTGCCGCGAGGGGAACGTGACGTTGCGTCCCGACCCGTTGCGGCGTTCCCACACCGCGAAGCCGAGGAGTCTCAGGCCGGCGAGCGGCCCCTCGTCGAAATGGAGTTCGGCGTCGGCCAGCTTGCCGACGGGGCTGCCTTTGTCGTTGGGCGTGATCTTGACGTGCATGGGGTGTGCTCCTGCGGCCCCGCGACGGTGGGGCGCTGCTGGACCGCACGTTCAACGGGCATGCCACGCCGCGACGACCACGAAAATCCGCGATAATCGAGGGGGAGACTCACCGGCGGCGATCGTCCGTCGCGCCGTGCTGCCAACCGCCGTTGCCGCCGACGGCCGCGATCCGCCGCCCTTCCGCATGACCCTGCCTGCTCCCGCACCCGGATTCTCGTGGACCGAAGAACCCTGGGGACCGATGCTGCGTTGCGACGCGCTGGCCGGCGTCGCGCGCCACGGGTTCACGTCGAGGCAACTGCAGTTGCGGCCCGGCGAGATCGGCACGGCCGGGTGGGCTGCCGCTGCCGCCTCGGTCGGTTGCGCCGTCGACGCCGTGCGCCGCATCCGTCAGGTGCATGGCGCCATCGTGCGCGTCGTCAGGCCGGGTGAACCGGCCTCGGCTCCGCCGGACGCAGACGCGGCCATCACCGCGGACGCCGGCACCGCTGTAGCCGTGGTCGCCGCCGATTGCGTGCCCATCCTGCTCGCGGATCCCGAGACCGGCGCTGTTGGCGCCGTCCATGCCGGCTGGCGCGGCACGGCGGCTCGCGTCGTTGCCTCCGCCGTGGCCGCCATGCGCGCCGAGTTCGGCGTCGATCCGGCGCACCTCGTGGCGGCGATCGGCCCCAGCATCGGCGCGTGCTGCTACGACGTGGGGGAAGAGCTACTGGGCGCGTTCGCCGACGCCGGACACTCGTCGATCGACGTCGCCGAGTGGTTCTCGCGCGATGCCGCCGGACGCCTGCGTCTCGATCTGTGGCAGGCCAATGCCGATCAGCTCGTGCATGCCGGCGTGCCTCGTGACCGCGTCCACGTCAGCGGCCTGTGCACGAAGACCCACGCGCACGTGTTCGAGTCGTTCCGGGCCGACGGCGATCAGGCCGGCCGGATGGCGGCGATCGTCGTCGCCGCGGGCTCCACGCCCATCGCGCGCACGAACCGGTAGTGCGACGCGAGCGCGTCGCCCAGTGACCGGTTCTCGTGACACGTCACGCCGTGTTCGGCGCACACCTCGCGCACCAGCACGGCCAGGGCGGGGTAGTGGACATGCGCGACGCGCGGAAAGAGGTGGTGCTCGCGCTGGTGATTGAGACCGCCGAGCAGGAACGTGGCGATGCGGCTGTCGGTCGCGAAGTTCGCGGTCGTCGCTACCTGATGCACCGCCCACTCGGGGCGGAGGTGGGGTTCGCCGGGTGGATGGTCGACGATGTCGACGCTGTGCGCCAGTTGAAAGACCACACTGAACACCAGCCCCATCACCATCGACACCAGCACGTAGGCGGCGACGACGATGCCGGGCTCGTGGCGTGACAGCGGCACCACGAACGCCATCGACAGGAAGAAGGCCTTGCCACCGAGCAGCCACGCCAGATCGGCGCCGCGCGGATAGTCCGCGCTCAAGCCGTCGTTCTTGCCGAACGCGAGCCGCTGGACGTCGCTGTAGAGATACCGAAGGTGCACGAACAGGTAGAGCACCCAGAGGTAGACGTGCTGGTAGCGGTGCCACCAGAACCACGGATGGTCGCTGCTCAATCGGGCCATCGGCCCCAGGTTGATGTCGGCGTCCTCGTGCGGGATGTTCGTGTAGACGTGGTGATTGTGGTTGTGTTTGTCTTTCCAGAAGTACGAGCTGGCGCCGATCAGATCCAGCGTGAACCCGGCGGCGCGGTTGATCCAGGCATGCCGCGAGAACGTGCCGTGATTGCCGTCGTGCTGGATGTTGAACCCGATGCCCACGAGCGCCAGGCCCAGCGCGCCCCCCGCCAGTATCGCGGTCGCCAGGGTGGCGGCGTGGAAGACGAGCCAGGCGTACGAACCCGCAGCCAGGGCAACGAGTGCCGCGGCTTTGGCGTACATCAGCGGACTGTCGACGGTCTTCCTGGCGCCAAGGAAGCTGTGCACGCGACGATCGAGTGCGATCTTCAGGACGGCGGGGGAGGAGAACGTGGGCTTTGAACGGGCCAGTGTGCGCGCACTGTAGCACGCGCTGGGCGGTGAGCGCCGGAAACGTTCAGGCCGGACGGGCTGGCCCGGCCCTGAAAACCGTGCGCTAGGGGATATCCGGCACCGAAAGGCCGGCGCGACAGATCGCGACCGGCGAGGTCTTGCGACCGTACGCGAACACGCGGCCCGCCGGCCCGTGCCAGAGCGACTGCACGTCGGTGAAGCCCGCCTCCTGCATCATCCGCGCGAGTGCCGACGGCGACGGCATGAACCAGTTCCACCCGGCACGATTGAGCGCCTCTCGCGTGCCCTTGTGCACGATGCGACTTCCGTCGAAGCGGCAATAGGGGGCCTCTAGATCGATGCCTGCCGACTCGACGAGGATGTCGCCCCCGACGCGCAGCGCGTTGTAGAGGATGCGGAGCGCGATCAGGGGATCCGAGAGGTGGTAGACCACGCCGGGGAAATAGACGCTGTCGAACCGGGTGCGGAACGCCGTGGTGTTGCAGCTGTAAATCGAGAGCGGACGGACCTCGACACGCCCGGCGAGGCCGAACGACGTGGCGAGGAACTGCGTGGTGCTGGCGTACTTCCGCACTTCCTCCACGGCCACGACGTTGGCGCCCAGGGCCGCCAGCAGCAACGTCGTGCCGCCGGTCCAGCACCCGACGTCGAGCACGTCCTTGCCTCGGAAGTGCTCTGACGAGAGCCCGAACAACGCCATGAAGTTGGCCATGAGTTCGACGTGGCGGTCGCCCATCTCGCCGGCCACCGCGAACGCGCCGAAATCGTGGTCGTGGCCCCAGCGGAACTTGACCGAGAAATCACGCTGTTGCTCGAGATCCTCGGACCGGTACCCCTCCGCGCCAGGGTCGACGACGTCGAGCCGCGACTGGATGGCGTGAGCGAAGGCGCCGGCCTCGATGCCGACGAGCCGGTCGGTGCGGTAGACCGCAAACGCCTGGCGCAGAGTATCGGCGCACGCGGCCGCCGCCGGCGACGCGAACGGGCTGGCGGCGATGCCGGTCACACGGCGCCGGAGGCGTGCGGTCAAGCGGCGGATGCGCCGCGCAAACATCGCTACGGACATACGGCTTCAGCGCAGGAGGGGCAGCCGCCGGGTTCGCGTCGATCCCCGCGATGGGCGCTAGGTGGCGGTTGGCGCGGCGGGGGCGTCGGCCGGGGCCGGCTCGTCGGTCTTCGGCGGCGGCGGCACCCAGTAGAGGATGCGCTGGCAGCTCTCGCACTGGATGATCTGATCGCCGGCGCGCACCTGGTTGTACAGGTGCGGGCGCACGCGCACGCGGCAGGCTTCGCAGAGACCGTCGACGACCTTCGAGAGCGCGACGTTCTTGCGGGCGCGGAAGTAGGTCTCGAACATGGTCAGGATCGGCGCCGGCACCGTGGCCGCGATGCGGGTGCGTTCCGCGCTCAGGCTGTCGAGCGACGTCTTCAGCGTGGTGACGTCGGCTTCGATTGCCGACTTCTGCGCCGCGACCGACTTCTTGTCGTTCGTCAGCGCCGTCTCGGCGGCCTTCACCTTCGCCGTCAGCTCGTCGCCTTCGACCATCTTCTCGATGATCAGCCCTTCGATGCGCTGCACTTCGGCGCCGAAGGTCGCGATCTCGTGCTGCAGGGCGTGGAACTGGCGATTGTCCTTCGCCTCCATCAGCTGGTCCTTGTACTTCGAGACCTTCTGCTGGGCCACGCCGTTCTCGCCTTCGAGGCCCCGCCGCGCCGTCAGACTCTCGGTGAGCGTCGCCTTGGCGGTGTCGAGCGCCAGCAGCGCCCCGGCCAGCTGCTGATCGAGGGCCTGGATGCGTCCCGGGGCCTCGGCGATTCGCCGCCGTGCGTCTTCGGCGCGGGCCGAGACATCCTGCAGCGCGATGAGCGACGTGAGGGCGGGAAGCATCAGCGGGGCCTCAAGCATATCGCACGGGGCTCGCCCGTGCCGTGACACGCGCCCGTACCGCCCGACATCACAGTGACCGTGACCGGCCTGCGACTCGACGCGATCGCGCGGTATCCGGTGAAGTCGCTCGCCGGCGAACCACTGGACAGCGCCGTGCTCACGGCGTTGGGCGTACCGGGCGATCGGATCGTGCACGTGCGCGGCCGCGAAGGTGTTCGTACCGCCCGCAAGTACCATCGGTTGCTCGGGTTGCAGGGCACGCTCGACGCCCACGGCGTGGCCCGCATCGACGGACATCCCTGGCACGCCCCGGCTGCGCTGGCGCTGGTGCGCGCGGCGGCCGGCGACGACGCCTGGCTCGAGGCCTACGACGGGCCCGAACGGTTCGACGTGCTGCCGCTGCTCGTCGCCACCGATGGCGCGATCGCCGCGTTCGGCCGCGACGCGCGACGGCTGCGTCCCAACCTCGTCATCGGCGGCGTCGACGGGCTGGACGAGTTCTCGTGGGCCGGCGCCGAACTCCACATCGGCGACGCCGTGATCGGCCTCGACTCCAGACGCGGCCGCTGCCCGATGACCACCGTGGATCCCGACACGCTCGAGCGCGACCCCGAGGTGCTGCGCGACATCGGCCGGCGCTTCGGCGGCCGCCTGGCCCTCAACGCGGCCGTGGTGCGCGCCGGCCGCATCGCCGTGGGCGATCCCGTGCGGCTGGTCGTGCCCGCGCGCTGACGTCGAGCCGCCGGCGCGCAGCCAAAGGCGTGCGCGCGGCTGGTACAATCCGCGTCGGCGCCTGTGGGCGGTCCCCGGTAGTGACCGCGATCCGCCGCCGTGCTCATCGTGCCAGTCATCACTCTCTCGCCAGGCGCCACGCTTCTCTCCGCGTGGCGTGCGATCTACTTCGGCGCCGCGTGCGCCCTCGATCCGGCGTGCCGCTCGCGCGTCGACGCCGGCGCCGGCGTCATCGACGCCGTCGTCGCCCGCGGGGCGCCGGTCTACGGCATCAACACCGGCTTCGGGAAGCTCGCATCGGTGCGTATCGACGACGCCGACCTGGCGACGCTGCAGCGCAACCTCGTATTGTCGCATTGCGGCGGCGTCGGCGAGCCGCTGCCCGAGGCGGTCACGCGCCTGATGATGGCGCTGAAGCTCACCAGCCTGGCGCAGGGCGCCTCGGGCGTGCGCTGGACGACGCTGCAGGCGCTGGCCCGCTGCCTCGAGCTCGGACTCATTCCCGTGGTGCCGTCGCAGGGATCGGTCGGGGCGTCGGGCGACCTGGCGCCGCTGGCGCACATGACGGCGACGCTGCTGGGCGTGGGCGAGTTCACGGTGCGGGGGCGGCGCGTGCCCGCGGCGCAGGCGCTGGCGGATGCCGGGCTCGCGCCGGTGGTGCTGGGCCCGAAGGAAGGGCTGGCGCTGCTGAACGGCACGCAGGGCTCGACCGCCCTGGGCCTCGCCGGGTTGTTCGAGACCGAGCGCGTGTTCCAGGCCGCGCTGGTGTCGGGCGCGCTGACCACCGATGCCATCAAGGGCTCGGACGGCCCGTTCGACCCGCGCATCCAGACGCTGCGCGGGCAGCCGGGCCAGATCGACGCCGCGAAGGCGCTCGCCGATCTGATGGCCGGCAGCGCCATCCGGCGGTCGCATCTCGTCGGCGACGGCCGCGTGCAGGACCCGTACTGCGTGCGTTGCCAGCCGCAGGTCATGGGCGCCTGCCTCGATCTGCTGCGGCAAGCGGCGCGCACGCTCGAGATCGAGGGCAACGGCGTCTCCGACAACCCGCTCGTCTTCACCGACACCGGGGAGGTCGTCTCCGGGGGCAACTTCCACGCCGAGCCGGTGGCGTTCGCGGCCGACATCATCGCGCTGGCCATCTGCGAGATCGGCTCGATTGCGGAACGCCGCATCTCGATGATCGTCGACCCGGCGCTCTCGGGCCTGCCGGCATTCCTGTCGCCGAAACCCGGGCTCAACTCGGGGCTGATGCTGCCGGAGATCACGGCCGCCGCGCTGGCCTCCGAGAACAAGCAGCGCG
>CADEDM010000265.1 GCA_902826065.1 uncultured Acidobacteriota bacterium
TGCGGTTGCCGCGCGTCCAGTTGCTGCACATCTCGCAGCGGGCGTCGCAGACGAAGGTGCAGTGGAAGATGAACACGGTGGGGTGCAGCGGTGTGTATTTCGCCACCACCGCCTTGACCATGTCCTTGGGGGCGCTCAGCGCCGCCTTCGCCAGATACTTCGCCGCGTAAACCTGTGCCATGCCAGTCTTTGATTGTACAGGCGTTCACGGAGGGGCACCACCCCTGCCGTATCGGGCTGCCAGCCCAGCACGACCGTAGCGATTACTTCCGGCAAAACGCCATCAGATGCCAGCCCAGCGGCCGCACCCAGGCGCGCGGCAGGGCATTGAACGTCCCGACGAACAGGCCGTTGAAGGCCGCCGCCTTCCAGCCGTGGTGCAGCCGCGACTTCACCGGGAAGCGCTCGGGCACGAGGCGGACCTCGGCGAACGGCGCCAGCAGACTCCTGAACTCTCCGATCGAGTACTTGCGCAGCACCGGGGCGTCCTCGTGCTCGAGCGCCACCTTCATGACCTTCGACAGCGCGTTGAGCCACGACACGCGGTTGTAGACCATGAAGATGCCCTCGCCGCCCGGCCGCAGGACGCGATGCGCCTCGGCGATGATGCGCTCGGGCGCCGCCGCGTACTGCAGCACGCCGTGGCCGTAGACGACGTCGAACGACGCGTCGGGAAACGGCAGCGTCTCGGCGTCGCCGACCCGCAGGTCGCCGGCCAGTCCGCGCTGCGCGAAGTTGGCCGTGGCGAGATCGATCGCCGTCTGCGCGAGGTCGAGTCCCGTGACCTGCGCGCCGCCGGCCGCGAAGCGCGCCAGGTCGGTGCCGATGCCGCAGCCCACTTCGAGGACCTGGCGTCCGCGGTACGCGCCGAAGTCGACGAGCTCGGGCAGATAGCGCAGCTTGTCGAACCGGTAGTCGTCGAGATCGGCGAAGAACTCGCGCGAGCCGACCGGATGCGACGTCATCTCCAGGTCGTGAATGCGCTCGTTCCAATAGCGGCGGATCGCCTCGGTCGTCACAGCCCTGTATCGTACAATGCGCGCGAGCCCGATGCAGCGTGATCTCCCCGGCCTGGCCGACACGACGTTCGATCTCGTGGTCGTCGGCGCGGGGATCTACGGCGCGCTGGCGGCGTGGGAGGCGGCCCGGCGCGGCTGGCGCGTGGCGCTGGTCGACAAGGGCGATGTCGGCCACGCCACCTCCTTCAATTCCCTGAAGACGCTGCATGGCGGGCTGCGGTCGCTGCAGGCGCTGAACCTCCGGCAGATGCGCCTTTTCATCCGCGAGCGCCGCGCGCTGGCAATCATGGCGCCGCACCTCGTCGACCCGCTGCCCTTCTGCGTGCCCACCTACGCGCACCCGACGCGCAGCCGGCTGGCGCTCGCAACGGCCCTTGCCATTACCGATGCCGTGGGCCGCGATCGCCACGAGGGCATCGACGACGTCCACTTGCGCCTCCCCGGCGGCCGCGTCGTCTCGCGCGCCGAGTGCGTGCGCCTCAACCCGATCGTCGCCGACGACGGCATCACCGGCGGCGCCATCTGGTTCGACTACCAGATGCGGCAGCCGGAGCGCCTCATCACCGGCGTGGTGGCGTCGGCCGCGGCAGCCGGCGCCGTGATCGGCACCTACGTCGAGGCCGACCGGATGGTGCGCAGCGGCGATCGCGTCGTCGCATTGCGCGTCCGCGACGTCACGACGGGCACGACGTTCGACGTGCGCACGACCACCGTGCTGAACGCCACGGGGCCATGGTCCGCCGCGGTTGCGACGCAACTGACAGGCGCGCCCGCCACCGACGCGTCGCAGCATTTGTCACGCGCGATGAACCTCGTGGTCTCGCGCATGACCGGCGATCACGCCTGCGGCGGCGTCGTCGCCGGACGCTATCTGTTCGCGGTGCCGTGGCACGACGTCTCCATCGTCGGCACGAGCCACGATCCGCACGAGGGCGGCGCCGATGCTCCGCACGGCACGCCGGAGCACGTCGCGGCCTTGTTGCGGGATGCGCAGCTTGCCTTCCCCAAGGCCGGCCTCGGCGCCGCGGCAGTGCGTCTCGTGCACCGCGGCCTGCTGCCGATGGTCTCGTCGTCCGGCACGTCCGTCGCGCTGCTGAAGGAGAGCGCGGTCGTCGACCACGCGTCGCACGGCGCCCGCGGGCTCGTGACCATCCACTCGGTGCGCTACACGACCGCGCGCCATACG
This sequence comes from uncultured Acidobacteriota bacterium, assembly GCA_902826065.1. Lineage (GTDB taxonomy): Bacteria > Acidobacteriota > Vicinamibacteria > Vicinamibacterales > UBA2999 > CADEFD01. The sequence continues at coordinate 2,206 of CADEDM010000265.1, forward strand.
GCCACCGCGGCGGTCGACGTCGTGGGCCGCCTGCTCGGCCGCGAGTCCGCCGCGCCGCGGCCCGCGCTGCGTCTCTCGTCGGCGGGCTTCGAGACCGTCGACGCACTGCTCGCCGACGCGCGACACCGTGAGATGTCCGCCACCACGCCGGCGCTGCGCGAACGCCTGGCGCGCGCCTACGGCAGTGGCTGGATCGACGTGGCATCGGCGATGGCGAGCACGCCCGATCTCGCGATCCCGCTGTCGCCGACCTGCGCCGTGACCCGCGCCGAGGTGCGCCACGCCGTCGTGGCGGAGGGCGCCCTGACGCTGACGGACGCCCTGCTGCGACGCACGGCGGCCGGTGGCACCGGCCATCCCGGCGTCGAAGCGCGAGACGCGGCCGCCGCCGTGATGCGCGACCTCCTCGGGTGGGACGCCGCGCGGGTCGAGCGCGAATGCGCCGCACTGGACCGGCAGTACCCGGGGCTCGCGACGCCGTAACGCGGACGCGGCCTCGGGCTCAGTCGAGATGCGCCGCGGCCCAGCGTTCGAACACCATCAATGGGAACAGCGTGTGCGCGTGGTTCTCGCGTCCGGCCACGTGCGCCTCGACCAGGGCCGTGACCTCGGCGGGCACGAACAGGCCGCGTCGCGCGATGCGCTCGGGTGACAGCAGCGTCCGCATCAGCGGCTGCAACTCGTCGCGCAGCCAGTTCTTGAGCGGGATGCTGAAGCCCTGCTTCTTGCGGTGCAGGATGCGGTCGGGCAGCAGGCCGCGCATCGCCTGCTTGAGCACGAACTTGCGCTCGCCGTTGCGGATCTTGAGATGGCCGGGCATCGAGAACGCCAGCTCCATCACGTCGACGTCGAGGAACGGCGCCCGTGTCTCGAGCGACGTCGCCATGCTCATGCGGTCGACTTTCACCAGGATGTCGTCGGCCAGGTAGAGTCGCAGGTCGGCGTACAACTGGCGATTGAGCGCGTCATCACTGCCGGCGTGACGCAGGACGTCGCGCACCGGCTGGTAGACGTCGCTGGCGCCGAGGGCCGCCTGCAGCGCCGGCGCATACAGGCGCGCGCGCCGTCGCGCGTCCAGATAGACCATCCAGCGGTAGTGGCCGAGGTCCGCGGGCGCCGTGGCGACGCCGCCGATGAAGCGCTTGAACTTGTTGACGAGGCCCTTCTTCTGGTCCGTCGGCGGCAGCGCGGCGCCCACGGCGGCCAGTGCCGGCACGAGCGGCGCACCGACCGCCTGGAAGCGCGAGGCCAGCGCCTGCGCCTCGTAGGCGTCGTAGCCGCCAAAGAGCTCGTCGCCGCCATCGCCGCTGAGCGCCACGGTGACGTGCCGGCGCGCGACCTGCGACACGAGATAGGTCGGGAACAGCGAGACGTCGGCGAACGGCGCGTCGAAATGCGGCACGAGCTGTTCGAACAGCGCCTCGAGATCGGCCGTCACCAGCTGCTCGGTGTGGTCGGTCGAGAACAGCTCGGCGATCTCGCGCGCGTACGGCAGCTCGTTGTACGACCCGTCCTCGAAGCCCATGCTGAACGTGCGCACCGGCCCGCTGGCGCCGGCCCGCATCAGCGCGACGATGCTGCTCGAGTCGATACCGCCCGACAGGAACGCGCCCAGGGGCACGTCCGACATCAGTTGGCTCGTGACCGCCCGCTGCAGCGATTCCCGCACGGCGTCGGCGGCATCGGCGTCTGACCACGCGCGCACCGGCACTGCCGCCGGATCCCAGTACCGCTCCACCGTCACGGCGCCGTCGCGCGCACGCAGCCACGAGCCCGGCGGCAGGGCGTGGACGTCGCGCAGCATCGTCCGCGGCGCCACGACGTACTCGTAGGTCAGGAACTGATCGAGCCCCTCGACGTCGAGCTGGCGCGACACCTCCGGGCGCGTCAGCAGTGACTTGATCTCGGACGCGAACAGCAGGCCGCGCGCGGTCTCGGTCCAGTAGAGCGGCTTCTCGCCGGCACGGTCGCGGGCCGCGAACACCGTGCGCGTCCTGGCATCCCAGATCACGAGCGCGAACATGCCGCGGACGCGCGACAGGCACGCCTCGCCCCACTCCTCGTAGGCGTGCAGCAGCGACTCGATATCGGACGAACGGGTCTTGAAGTGGTGGCCGCGGGCCTCGAGCTCATGGCGCAGCTCGAGAAAGTTGTAGATCTCGCCGTTGGCGACGATGTGGAGCTCGCCGGTCTCGTTGCTGATCGGCTGCTGCCCCGTCACCAGGTCGACGATGGCGAGCCGGCGCATGCCAAGTGCCGCGCCGGGCAGGCACACGGAGCCCGTCTCGTCCGGGCCGCGATGGTGCAGGGCCGCGACCATGCCGCCGAGATCGGCCGCAGGGGTGACTCGCGTAGCGTCGCGCTCGATGACGGCGGCGATTCCGCACATGGCTAGGGACCGGGGACCGGGGGCTGGGGCCCGCCGCCCGCCGCCGCGCCTTCGCTGCGGCGATCACGCACGACCCTCGCCGGCGTGCCCACGGCGATCGCGAACTCGGGGATGTCGCCCACCACCACGGCGCCGGCGCCGATGATGGCGTCGCGACCAACGCGTGAGCCGTCCGTCACCACGACGTGCGCGCCGAGCCACACGCCGTCGCCGACGTCGATGCCGCGCGCGGTGCGCCCTTGTTGCAGCACCGGGATGTCGACGCGGTCGTAGAGGTGATCGCCGCCGACGAGATAGGTGTAGGCCGCCATCAGGACGTCCTTCCCCACCCGCACCGTCGAGGCCGAGAAGATCTCGCAGTTGAACCCGAGGTTGGCGCGATCGTCGAGCACGATGTCGCCGTTCTTGCAGCTCAGAATGGTATTGCGGCCGACGAACACGCCGCTGCCGATGACGATGCCGCGATTGTCGGTGCCCTTCGCATCCAGGCAGCACTGGTCGTCGATGACGACGTTGTCGGCGATGGCGATCTTGTGCGGGTGCCGCAGCGTGACGTTGACGCCGAACACGACGTTGCGGCCGACCCGCCCCAGCACCAGTGGATAGAGCTTCCCACGCAGGAACAACCCCAGCGCGCCAGGGACCCACGAAGCCAGCGTCACCAGCTCGAAGCCGAGGAGCGCGCCCCAGCCGGGCCGGCCGACCACCAGATCCTGATACTTGGCGACCTTCGACTTCTTCTCGTCGAAGAGTTCCTGCTGGATGACGGTGATGCGCGGGTCGTGCGGACGTTCGGCCGGGGGCATGAGCGGCGTCTCTACCGCACCGCCGCCAGCGCCGGCGGGTCCGCCGACGGCTCGCTCTGCCGAATCTCGCGAATCACGTAGGTGGGCTTGTTCTGCGACTCGTAGTAGGTGCGCGCCATCAGCTCGGCGAGCAGGCCGAAGGTCACGAGCTGCACGCCGATGAAGGCGAGCAGCACGCCCAGGAGCAGCAGCGGACGGTCGGCAATCGACTGGTGCGCCACCAGCCGGACCCAGGCGAGGTAGGCGGTGATGAGCGCGCCGAGCCCGCCGCTGATCAACCCGAGCAGGCCGAAGATCTGCAGCGGCCGCGTCGAGTAGTTCAACAGGAACTTGACGGTCGCCAGATCGAGCACCACGCGAATGGTGCGCGAGATGCCGTACTTGGTCGTCCCCGCCAGTCGCGCCCGGTGGTTCACCGGCGTCTCGGCGATGCGCACGCCCTGCTCGCTGGCGATGGCCGGCAGGAAGCGGTGCATCTCGCCGTAGAGGCGCAGCGATTTCACGACCTCGGCGCGGAAGACCTTGAGCGAGCAGCCGTAGTCGTGCAGGGCGACGCCGGTCGACTTCGAGATCACCCAGTTGGCGATCATCGACGGCAACCGCCGGTTGACGAACGTGTCCTTGCGGTCCTTGCGCCAGCCGCAGACGATGTCGACCTCGTCGCGGTCGGCCTGCTGCACCATGCGCTCGATGTCGGCCGGGTCGTTCTGCCGATCGCCGTCCATCGTGACGACGAGGCGGCCGCGCGCCTGGGCGAAGCCGGCGGCGAAGGCCGCCGTCTGGCCGAAGTTCTTGCGGAAGCGGATGACGCGGAGGCGCGGGTCGGCGGCCTGCAGCGTCGCGAGCTGGGCGAAGGAGTCGTCGGTCGAGCCGTCGTCGACGACGATCACCTCGAAGCGGCGGCCCGACGCACCAAGCGTCGCCATCAGCTCGTCGTACAACGGCCGGATGTTCGGCGACTCGTTGCGGATCGGGATGACGA
>CADEDM010000266.1:0-1074 GCA_902826065.1 uncultured Acidobacteriota bacterium
CCGTTCTGCTTCTTCACGCTGGGCCAGCTCGTGAGCTGGCTGATCCAGGTGCAGGTGCTGCTGCGGTTCATCTGGCAGTGCGCGGCGGTGGTGCTGCTGCGCCGGTACCGGCCCGACATCCCGCAGCCGTTCACCATGGTGCTCTACCCGTGGCCGGCGGTGCTGTCGGGAGCCCTGTGGCTGTTCATCTTCGTCACTGGCCCCTGGGAAGGCATCGTGTTTTCGTTCGCCTTCCTCTTCGCAGGAATTGCCGCGTACGCAGTCTTTGCGCGGGCCAAGTCGTAGAACCTGCACGAAGTCTGGCTCGCGACGCCTCGGGGCCTGTCCCGGGACAGGCCCCTTACGGGTTACGTAAGGGGGACAGGCTCCTTGTGAGGTGCCTGTCCCCAACCGGCAACCCTGACGGCCGACGGGCCGTCTATGCCGCATGGTCCAGCACCTCAGGCTTGCCGTCCGCCGACTCATCGCCAATCCCGGCTTCGCCACCGTCGCCATCGGCACGCTCGCGCTCGGCATCGGAGCCAATGCCGCGATGTTCAGCGTGGTGCGCGCCGTGCTGCTGGCGCCCCTGCCCTACGCCGCGCCCGACCAGCTCGTCCGAATCGGCGGCTTCGACCTCGACGACAACGCCGCCACCAACCTCTCCCCCGCCGACTTCCTCGACGCCGCCCGCGACACGCGGACGTTCTCGCAGACGGGCGCGCACGGCTTCGTCGGCTCGGCCACCGTCAGCGGGCCCGAGGGCGACGCCGAACGCGTCGGCATGGTGCGCGTCACGCAGGGGTTCTTCCCGACACTCGGCGTGCAGCCGGCACTGGGCCGCCTCTTCGCGGCGGAGGAAGACACGCCGAATGCCCCGCGCGTGGCGCTCATCAGCGACGGCTACTGGCGCCGGCGCTTCGCCGGCGCGACCAGCGCCGTCGGCGCCGAGGTCCGGATCAACGCCCAGGCCTACACGCTCATCGGCGTGCTGCCGGCGTCGTATCGTCATTTCGAAGAGGACCCCGATCGCAGCGCGGACGTCTTCGTCGCCTTCGGCTTCGACCCGGCGTCGGCGAGCCGGGGCGCCCACTT
>CADEDM010000266.1:1084-6370 GCA_902826065.1 uncultured Acidobacteriota bacterium
CGCGGCGTCGGCCGCCTGAGCCCGTCGTCCACACTCGCGCACGCCCGCGCCGAACTCGACGCGCTCGCGACGCGCCTCGAGCAAGAGTTCCCCGCCAGCAACCACGGTCAGCGCATGCAGCTCACGCCGCTGCACGAGTCGATGGTGGCCGGTGCGCGCCGCAGCCTCGTCGTGCTCACGGCCGCCGTCGGCGTGGTGCTGCTCATCGCCTGCGCCAACCTCGCCAACCTGCTGCTCGCGGCCGGGGCCGGACGCCAGCGGGAGTTCGCGGTGAGGACGGCCCTGGGCGCTGATCGCGGTCGGCTCGTGCGCCAGCTCCTCGCCGAGAGCCTGGTGCTGAGCGTCCTGGGCGGCGCGGCCGGCCTCGCGCTCGCGGCGTGGGCCACGCGCGGCGCCACGCTGCTGGCCGGCGCAGCGATCCCACGCACTGCCGACATCGGCGTCGACGGCTTCGTGCTGGCGTTCGCCGCGGGCGTCGCCGTGCTGGCCGCAGTGCTCTTCGGCCTGGCGCCGGCGCTGCGACTATCGTCCACCTCGTTGCACGGCACGATCAAGGAGGGCGGGCGTTCGCCCGGTGGCTTCGTGCCGCGGCACCTGCGCGACGTCTTCATGGGCGCGCAGGTGGCGATGGCGGTGGTGCTGCTGGTAGGCGCGACGCTGCTCGTGCGCAGCCTGTGGCGGCTCGAAGGGGTGGCGCCGGGCTTCTCCGCCGCTCAGGTCACGGCGATGGACGTCTCGCTGCCCACGGCGGTTTATCCCGAAGGCAGCCAGATGCCCTTCTACGAGCGGCTGCAGGCGCGCGTGGCGGCATTGCCTGGCGTCGAGCGCGTCGGCGCGGTGAACATCCTGCCGCTCAGCGCCAACTACGACAGCCGTGGCGTGCAGGTCGACGACCATCCGCGGCCTGATGGCCAGGGATTCGCGCCGCAGGCGCGGTCCGTCACCACCGGCTACTTCGGCACCATGGGCGTGCCGCTGCTGCGCGGACGCCTCTTCGACGATCGCGATCGCGAGGCGGCGCCGCTCGTCGTGGTCATCAGCGACACGATGGCGCGGCAGTACTGGCCGGGCGAGGATCCCGTCGGGCGGCGCCTGACGTTCAACAGCGGCATCCCCGACGACCAGCAGCAGGTGGTGGGCGGGGCCGGCTCCCGCGAAGTGATCGGCATCGTCGGCGACGTGCGGCATCTCGGCCTGGACGAGGAACCCGTGCCGATGTTCTACACGCCGCACACGCAGCAGCCGTCGTACCACACGATGACGCTCGTCGTGCGCACGGCCGCCGACGTGCCGGGTCTGGCGTCGGCGGTGCGCGCGGAACTCAGGCAGATGGACGCCGGTGTGCCGCTGTTCCAGGTGCGCACCGTCGAGCAGGTGCTGTCACGCGTGGTGGCGCAGCCGCGGCTGCGCGCGTGGGTCCTGGCGCTGTTCGCGGGCCTCGCCGGCCTGCTCGCCGCCCTGGGCGTCTACGGCGTCGTCAGCTACGTGGTCGGCCAGCGCACGACGGAGATCGGCGTGCGGATGGCGCTGGGCGCGAGCCGGACGGAGATCGTCGGCCTGCTGATGGGACAGGGCGTGCGTCCGGTGCTCGCCGGCGTCGCGATCGGCCTCGTCGGCGCGTGGGCGGCGTCGAGGATGTTGCGAGCGCTGCTCTTCGGCGTCGGCGCCAGCGATCCTGGCAGCTACGCGATGGCGGCCGTCGGCCTGACGCTCGCCGCGCTCGCGGCCGCGCTCGTGCCGACACGCCGGGCACTCGCCGTCGATCCTGCCACCGCCCTCCGCAACGAGGCCTGAACGGAGACCGGCACCGTACGCGCTGCGTGCGGTGCCCGCCCGTGAGCTCTAGGCCGCGGCCGGCGACTTCGAGAACAGCTTCTTCAGCGCCGCGGCGCCGCCGACGAGCAGGCCGGCGATCAGCTTCTTCGACGCCAGCAGTCCGAGCCACAGCGCCTTGAAGACGCCGGCTTTGGCCGCCGCGCCGCCGGCGACGAGACCGGCGAGCCCGTAGGTTGCCGCCTTGTCGGTACCGGGCAGGTAGTCGGTATAGCGGTGGCCGTCGTTGAACTCGACGGCTGGCAGCAGCGCCTGGCTCTCGGCGCGAATCGTCGGCAGCTGCGCCATCCCTGACACCGCGTTCAACACCAGCACGCCGCGGCGTCCGAGGATCCGGATGTTGTAGTTGAGCGTGTGCTCGCCCTCGCCGAAGGCGAGTTCCTTGGCCCAATAGAGCTTGTGCGCCGCGGCATCGTAGTGCGGCTTCTCGGCCCAGCCGACCAGCGTCACCGGAGGAAATCCCGCCTCCTTGCGCTGGTCGTTGCTGTCGCGCGTCGCCTCCTGCATCTCCTTCAGCATCTCGGCGTAGTCGATCGATCCGGCGTCGTCGTCATCGACGTAGCCGTCAGCGTCGTAGGTGATCACGATGCCCCAGCCCTCGTCGGTGAGCGGGCTCGTTGCCGTGGGGATCAGCATGCCGAGCACGCCGTCGGCGGCGCCTTCAGGATTCGACCAGCCCTGCGTCAGCAGCCGCTCACTGCCCACCGGCCCGAGGAACCGGAACGACGGCGGCAGCTTGATGGTCGCCAGCCCGTTCTCGAGTTCGACGGTGCCGGTCTGATATCCGAGCTTCGCCTCGAACTCCTCGCGGGTCTCGCCGGACGGCTGGGCGGAGACGCCGGCGGGGAACGCGGCGAGCGTGAACGCAATGGCGAGGGCGAGGGCAACTGGTCGACGCACGGACGGCCTCCGGGAGGGGGTCGTCCCGTGTATCGGAAAAACGCCGCGACGCTGTACGGCCGAATCGGCGTCAGCGACGGGATCTTCGCGTCGTGGCACACGGCGCTGCACGCTTCCTGCGTGCCGGCGCGCAATTGCGTGACGATCGCGAGCGGCGTGGCTGACGCAACGCGGCGACTAGTCGCCCGCCGCGTCGCTCGCTCGCAACTCGCGTTCGGCGCGCAGCCAGTAGTCGAGGCTGCCGCCGCGTCCCTGGCTCTCGAGGGCCAGGAAATACGCGCGCACGCGGATATCCTCGGCGGTCACCTGGCGCGCCGCCGCCGGCGCGGCCTTCGACACCGGCTCAGTCGCCGCCGCCACGCGGGGCGTGCGGGCCTTGGGCGTCGGGCGAGGCAGGGCCGGGGTCTCGACCGCAGCGGCCTGGACGACCGGGGCGGCCGCGGGGGCACGGCGGCGCGTGACCCTCGGGCGGGCAGCCGTCTGGGCCTGATCCTCGGCGCTCTTGGGAGTAACGGCGGTTCGGGGCGACTTCGCGGCGGATTTCTTCGGAGCCATGGATCCTTCAGATAGATGGGCGCCCGCTGGCAGGTCGTGCCATTCCGGCGCCGGATGGACGAGTCTCCATCGTAAAACAGAGCTCATGACGATGTAGAGACAGATCAGTGATGGGACGAATCTGCCCGGCGTCTACCCGGCCTGGACCCGGCTACAGCGTCTTCAGGAAGTTCAGCTTCGCCGTGTAACACGCGACGTAGAACGGCTCCTGGGTGCCGGCAAGCAGCGCGCTCACGACCTCGATCGGCGTCTTCCCGGCGTCGTCTTTGGCCTTGGCGTCCGCGCCGGCCTTCACCAGCAGCTTCAGCAGGGCGACGCGGTAATAGTCGTTCTCGCCGTCGCCTTCCGGCGCGTGGCCGCAGATGCCGAGCACGGCGAGCACCGGCGGCTTCCACTGCGCGCCATGCCGGTCGTTCACGCGCGCCCCCGCCGCGAGCAGGGCCTGGACCATGGCCAGATTGCCCTGCACGGCGGCGCGGCGGACAGCCGTCGTCAGGTCCTCGGTCCAGGCGTTCGGATCGGCGCCGGCCGCCAGGAGGGCCCGCACCGATCCCAGTTGGCTGTTCTGGATCGCCGCCAGCAGCGGCGTCGGGGCATCGGCGCCGGCGCGGATGTTCACGTCGGCCTTGGCCGCGGCCAGCGCCTTGATGACGTCGACGTGGCCCTCGTTGGCGGCCAGCAGCAGCGCGGAGTGCTTGTCCTCGGTCGTCGCCGCGTCGAGCGTCGCGCCGGCCCTGGCGAGTCGCGCGACGATCGGCGCGTGTCCGTAGAACGCCGCGCGAATCAGCGGGGTGCGGCCCTGGCCGTCGACGGCTTCGAGGTCGGCTCGCGCGGCAAGCGCGGCATCGACGGCGGCAAGATCGCCGCGACGCGAGGCCACCAGCAGCGGCGCCGCGTCCTCTTTGGCGCCCTTGCTCTCGAGGTAGTCGATGATGCTGGTCGCGCGGTTCGAGACCGCCGAGGTCATCGCCGCCTGCGGGTCGGCGCCCTTCTCCACCATCATGCGCACGATCTCGAGCGAGCCCTGAATGGCGGCATCGGCGAGCGCACTGCGGGCGGTCTGGTTCGTGACGTCCACGCCGGCATCGAGGAGCGCGCGCATCACGACGGGATTGGCGTTCTGCGCGACGATCTGGATGGTGCAGCCGCCGCCGCCCGAGCCCTTGCCGCCGGCCCAGCACTCGTTGGCGATGCCCTCGCGCCTGGCGAACGCGACCGCCATCTCGGTGAAGACCGGCGCGTTCGGCCTCGCCGCTTCGAACAGCTCGCGCCCGGGCACGCAGTCGGCCCGCATGTTGCGCGCCATCATGTCGATGGCGCCGGCGTCGAAGATCGCCTTGGCGGCGGCCGCGTCGTTGCGGTTCTTGGCGTCGCAGAACGCCAGCTCGGTCTCGCCTGCGGTCGCGCAGGCGGCAAGGGTCGCTGCCAGGAAGCCGGCCGCAGTCAGGAGCACACGTCGCATGGCAGTTTTTTCTACGCCCTGAACTTACGTGATGCGTAAGGGGCCTGTCCCGGGACAGGCCCCTTACGGAACTAGCGCGGACGCTTGCCCAGGGCGATCAGGTTGGCGGTGATCCGGTAGGCGCCGGGCACGCCGTAGGGCAACTGCCGATGCAGGGCGTAGGCGAAGTAGGTCCACGTGCCCTTGCCCACCTGCGCCGTGAGCCAGCCGCCCTCCTGCGGCTTCTGGCCCTTGTCGAAGGTGGAGATCATCGGCGTATAGGCCTTGTCCCACGTGCTGAAAAACTTCGAACCGCGCTGTTCCATCCACCCGTCGAAGTCGGCGCGGGTGATGCGGTTCGGCCACGTGAACGCCTGGTGCGTCGCGGCGAGGATCGTGACCGGCGAGTCTTCTTCGGACACTTCTTCCGAGTTACGCGGATTGTCGGCCGGGAACGGCGCGAACTGCTTCGGAACGAGCTCGGCGGTGTTGTAGAGCACGATCATGTTGCCGCCGTTCTTCACGTAGTCGAGCAGGCGCTGGTTGTAGGTCTTCAG
>CADEDM010000267.1 GCA_902826065.1 uncultured Acidobacteriota bacterium
TCTTCGTGAACGCCTTCTTGTCGATCACCGCGCCCATGAAGTTGCGGAAGTCGCGGGTGTCGCCGACCTTGATGTCCTTCATCATCGCCACGGCGCGGTCGCGCACCTCTACCCACAGCGACTTCGGCACGTAGACGCGGCTGGCCGCCGAGCACTTCTGCCCCTGGTACTCGTAGGCGCCGCGCACCATGGCCACCGCCACCTCCTGCGGATCCGCGGAGGGGTGCACCATGATGAAGTCCTTGCCGCCGGTCTCGCCGACCAGGCGCGGATACGACTTGTACTTCTTGATGTTGGCCCCGACGTGCTCCCACATGCCCTGGAACACACCGGTGCTGCCGGTGAAGTGGATGCCGCCCAGGTCGGGCGAGTTCATCGCCACGCCGCTCACGGCCACCGGGTCACCCGGCACGAAGTTGATGACGCCCGGCGGCAGGCCGGCCGCCTCGAGCACCTTCATCGTGTAGTAGGCGCCCAGCATCGCCGTGGCCGCGGGCTTCCAGATCACGGTGTTCCCCATCATCGCGGGCGTGGTCGTGAGGTTGCCGCCGATGGCCGTGAAGTTGAACGGCGACACCGCGTAGATGAAGCCCTCGAGCGCGCGGTAGTCGGTCTGGTTCCACATCGCGGTGGTCGAGACCGGCTGCTCGGCCATCAGCTCCTGCATGAATCCGACGTTGAACCGCCAGAAGTCGATCAGCTCGCAGGCGGCGTCGATCTCCGACTGATACACCGTCTTGCTCTGGTTCAGCATCGTCGCGGCGTTGATGGTGTCGCGCCAGCTCGTGGCCAGCAGGTCGGCCGCCTTCAGGAACACCGCCACGCGGTCTTCCCAGGGCCAGCTCGCCCACTCGGCCTTGGCCTCGGCCGCGGCCTTGATGGCCGCCTGCACGTCCTTGGGCCGGGCCTGATGGTAGGTGGCCAGCACGTGCCCGTGCGCGTGCGGCATCACCGCCTTGCCCGTATCGCCGGTGCGTACTTCCTTGCCGCCGATGATGAGCGGGATGTCGATCTGCTCGGCTGCCATCGACGTGAGCCGTGCCTTCAGCGACGCCTTCTCGGGAGAACCCGGAGCGTACGACTTGATCGGCTCATTGACGGCAGGAAGGACGCGGCGGATACCGGAGAAGTGGGCGGACATCGCGAAGGCCTCTCGAAGTGAGCGAGGCCGCACCAGCACAGGCGCCAGCACGGCCGCAATCCGTTGATTGTAGTCCGCCCGGCCCAGCTCGTCCGATCGCTCGTCACGGTCCGGCCTGTCTGAGATCTTGACAACGACGGAACACGCCGCCAGAGTGTGCGCACGTTCGACCGGCCGCGTGCCTCGGCTGGAGTCAATTCGCTTCGTCCCCTCACGTTCCCAGGCGGTGCCCGTCCCCTCGACACCGCCGCCTCGGAGGTGCAGCATGCGACGGGTGGTGCTCGCGTCGGCGGTTCTTCTCCTCTTCGCGGCACTCGCTGCCGCCCAACAAGGCACCTCGGAGCTGCGCGGACGCGCCGTCGACCAGCAGGGTGCAGCCCTGCCGGGCGTGCCGATCGTCGTCACCAACCAGGACAACGGCCAGTTCCGCGAGACGACCAGCGGCGCCGACGGCGCGTTCCTGCTGAGCGCGATGGTGCCAGGCACCTACGAAGTCTCCGCCGAGCTCGCCGGCTTCAAGAAGTACCAGGCGCGCGGGGTGCGGCTCGAGGTGGGCCGCTCGACCCTTTTCGAGATCAAGCTCGAGGTGGGCGCCATCGCCGAGTCGGTCACCGTGACGGGAGAGGCGCCGCTGGTCGACACCAGCTCCAAGGCGATTGGCGGCAACGTCACGGCGCAGGAGTTCGTCGACCTGCCGTCGTTCAACCGCAACTTCTCGAGCTACCTGGCGCTGGTGCCGGGCGTCGTCTCGTCGGTGTCGGCCACCACCTTCGGCGCCGACTCGATCAACGTGGCCGGCCAGAACGTGCGCAACGTCAACTACACGATGGACGGCTCGAACAACAACGACGCCTTCAACGGCGGCAACGGCGGCGCGCAGGCGCGCATGCCGGTCGAGGCGGTGCAGGAGTTCCAACTGCTCACCAGTCAGTTCGACGCCGAGTTCGGCATGGCGTCTGGCGGTGTCGTCAACTCGGTGTCGAAGCAGGGCACCAACCAGTTCCGCGGCAGCGCGTTCATGTTCTACCAGGACGAGAACCTGACCACGCGCGACTTCTTCGCCCGGCAAGGCGGCTTCGACAAGCCGGCGACGCAGCAGCAGCAGTGGGGCGGCACCCTGGGCGGGCCGATCGTGCGGAACAAGATGCACTTCTTCTCGAGCCTGGAGCGGATCGTGCTGGACGGCGGCGTCACCACGCAGATCCCCAGCCGGCCCGACCTGGAGCGCACCGACTTCGAGAAGACGCGGGTCTGGAACACCTACGTGCGGGGCGATCACCAGATCAACGCCAGCAACAGCTGGGGCGTGCGCTGGCTGCGCGAGACCTCGCCACAGCCGGTGCAGATCAACGCCGAGAACCACACCGTGGCGCGTTACGAAGCCGAGACCGACGTCGACTGGACGCTGGTCGGCAACCTCAGCTCCATCTTCGGCTCGAACAAGGTCAATACCTTGCGCGCCTCGGCGGTGAAGGAAGACGTGTTCTTCGGCAATCCGCGCTTCAACGCCGGCGAAGACCAGGCGACCCTGCCGGCCACGCTCATGCACCTCAGCTTCCAGGATCAGCAGAGCCCGCGCGCCAACCGCCGGCTCGACGTGGCCTACGGCGCCGACAACATCTTCGCGTGGTTCGTCCCGAACCGCTGGGGCGGGGATCACGACCTCAAGGCCGGCGTCAGCTACATGTATTCGTCGCTGCGCACGCAGGACTTCGGCAACCTCAACGGCACCTTCACGATCCCGAGCGACCAGCCGTTCAACGCCGCCGACCCGCGCACCTACCCTGAGCGGCTCTCGGTTCGCGTCGGCAATCCGCTCGATTTCTACATGAAGGGCCACTTCATCGGCGGCTTCGTCCAGGACAAGTGGCGGCCCTCGAATCGCCTCACCGTGAGCGTCGGCGCCCGCTACGACGTCGAGATCACGCGCACGCCGAACGAGCGGAATCCGCTGTTCGGCAACGGCTCTGGCAGCGGCGACTTCCCCATCGACAACGACAACATCGCGCCGCGCATCGGCTTCACGTATGCCATGGACGATCAGTCGCGGTCGGTCGTCCGCGGCGGCTTCGGGGTGTTCTACCAGCGCACGTCGTTCACCTTCCTGACGCCGATGTTCTCGGCCGGACGCCTCTCCGATTCGTTCGTCGTCAACTACCCCCTCAACAACGCCGACCCCGGCCCACGGGCCGGCAACTTCCCGACGCAGCCCGAACTGGCCGCCGGCCCGACGGTCAGTCGCGCGCTCTTCGACGCGCGATTCCCGCCCGGGACGCTGAACCGCAACGTGGGCACGGTGCGCTTCGACAACCCCGACCGGCAGAACTCGTGGTCACGGCAGTACAGCCTGGGCTACGAGCGGCAGATCGGCGCGTCGTTCGGCGTCGGTGTGGACTTCATCCGCTCGGAGCAGCGGGCGCAGTTCGTGCTCAAGGATCTCAATCCGGGCGTCCGTGACACGACGCTCGCGACCAGCACCCTGCGCCGCACCGCGCCGCTCGTCGGCACGCCCGGCGAGTTCGCGGCCCGCGTCGAGACGCTCGTCAACGAGGGCGAGATCAACTACAACACCGTGCAGGTGTCGATGACGCAACGGCGGCGCGGCGGCTTCTCGGGCCGCGTCTCGTACGCGTACTCACGGGGACGGGGCAACGTCAGCACCGGGCAGGCCGACATCGCCGTGTCGCAGGTGCTCGGCGATCTGAACCTCGACAACGACGCCGGCCCGACCAACGTCGATCGCCCGCACATCCTGTCGATGGCCGGCACCATCGACGTGCCGAAGACGCGCGGGCTGCGGGTCAGCGGCGTCTACCAGGTGCGTTCGGGGACGCCGTTCACCCTGGTCGACAGCACGAACGATCTCGACCGCAACGGCCAGACGATCAACGAATACCTGCCGGCGGGCACCTATCGCGGCAGTGGCGCCGACGGGCTCGCGATCGACTACAAGGGTGGACGCAATGGCGGCAGAGGGCCGGCGTACGCCTCGTTCGACGTCCGCGCTGGGTACGCCTTCCGGCTGCCTGGGGCGCGCACGCTGAACCTGTTCGTCGACATGTTCAACGCCAGCAACGAACCGAACTTCGCCAGCCCCACCAACTTCACCAGCGGCGGCATCAACGCCAGCGATCAACGGCTCGGGCCGACCTTCCTGAACCTGACCAGCCTGGTGAACGGCGTGACGCGCACGTTCCAGCTGAACGCACGACTGGGCTTCTGAGCCGTTCGCGAGCCCGGCGTCGGTCCTGTCGATCGACGCCGGCGGCTTACGAGGCGGGCGCGGGACGCGCCGGCTCGAGATCGACCTTGATCTCGCGCCAGCGGCCCTGGCGGAACCGCAGGAACGACAGGGCACAGCGTGTGAAGTGCCCGAGCAGGATGGCGAGCCAGATGTCGCCGGGGTGCAGCGGGCGCATGCTCTGCAGCACGGTACAGAGCCCGATCGGAATCGCCACCTGCGACACGAGTGTGATGAAGAGCGGACTGCGCGTGTCGCCGGTGCCCTGCAGGCCGCCGGTGAAGGTGAGCGCGGCGCTGATGAAGAAGCCCGAGAGCGCCAGGTAGCGCAGCAACTGACGGCCGATGTCGGCCACAGTGCCTTCACTGGCGCCGAAGATGCCGAGCAGCGGCGTGGGGATGACGAGGAACATGGCGCCGACCAACGCCGCCACCCCGAGCCCGATCTTCGCGGCTGCGAAGACGCCATGGTAGGCGCGATCGGGTTTACCGGCGCCCAGGTTCTGGCCGGCGATGGTGGCCGCGGCGCCCATGAGGCCGACCGAGGTCCACGTGATCATCGAGAACAGCTCGGTGTAGCCGATGGTGTAGGCGGCCTGTGCGGCCGCGCTGTGCTCGAGTCCACCGATGAATCGCAGCAGCATCACGCCGGCGATGTTCATCGCGATGCCCTGCACGCCCGTGGGAAGCCCGAACTTGAACAGCGATCGGATCACCGCCCAGTCGGGCCTGGTACACGTCTCGGGCGTGAAGTGCACGACCAGCTTGTTGGTGAACAGCGCCCACAGCGCGTAGCCGCTGACAGCGGCGGCCGCGATCGCCGTGCCCATCGCCGAACCGGCAGTGCCGAACCGCGGAATCAGCAGCAGGTTCAGCACCAGGTTCAGCACCGTCATCGTCACGCCGAGACGCATCGGCGTCTTGGCGTCACCGGCCGCGCGCAGCGCCGCCGAGAGCATGAAGAACAGCAGCATGCCGATGCTGAAGACGAAGTTGATGCGCAGGAACGGCAGCGCCTGGGCGCGCACTTCGGGCGCGGCGTTGACCAGCGTGAGCAGGTAGGGCGCGGAGAAGTAGCCGATTGGCGCCAGCACGGCGAACATGCCGACGGCGGTGATGAACGCCTGGTAGACCACGGTGTTCACCTTCTGGTGGTCGCCGGCGCCGGCGAAGCGCGCCACCAGCACGGCCTGGCCCGTGAACAGCGAGGCCATGAACACGATCACGACCAGGAAGATCTGCCAGGCCACGCCGATGCCGGCATTCGCCGCGAAGCCCAGCATGTTGCCGACCAGCGCGTGATCGACGACGCCCTGCATCCCGGCCACGAGATTCTGCAGCATCGTCGGCCACGCCAGCTTCCACACGGCGGGAGCGAGGGGCCCTTCGACGAGCGAGCGATCGAACTTCTTCGGTGATGCCGGACCGGCCATCGGGACTATTGATTGTAGCGTGCCGCCGACAGCCGCCGGGCGCGAATCGCCACGAAGCGTCGTGCAGCTAGACGTCGAGTTCCACCGCGTCTTCGGCGCGGTCCATGATGAACCGGAAGCGCGCCGACGCGTCCTTGCCCATCAGTTCGTTCATCACACGGTCGGTCACGAGCTGGTCGGCGATGTCGACGCGCAACAGCCGCCGCGTGCGCGGGTTGAGCGTGGTCTCCCACAGCACCTTGGGCATCATCTCGCCCAGGCCCTTGAAGCGGGTGATCTCCGGATTGGCGCGACCGGTCTTGTTGCGGAGGATCTGCGCCTTGTGGGCGTCGTCGAGCGCCCAGAACGTCTCCTTGCCGATGTCGATGCGATACAGCGGCGGCTGCGCCAGGTAGACACGGCCGGCGACGATGAGCTGCGGCAGGTGCCGGTAGAGGAACGTGAGCAGCAGCGTCGAGATGTGGTGGCCGTCGGAGTCGGCGTCGGCGAGCAGGATCACCTTGCCGTAGCGCATGCGCGA
>CADEDM010000268.1 GCA_902826065.1 uncultured Acidobacteriota bacterium
TGCTCGTGATGCTCATGAGCCAGCCGCGCATCTTCTTCGCGATGAGCCGCGACGGACTGCTGCCGCAGGGCGTGAGCAAGGTGCACCCGCGCTTCGGCACGCCCTACATCACGACCATCATCACCTGCGTGATCGTGGCCATCGTCGCCGGCCTGACCCAGATCCAGACCGTGGGCGAGATGACGTCGATCGGCACCCTGTTCGCCTTCGCCATCGTGTGCGGCGCGGTGCTGGTGCTGCGCTCCAAGCGGCCCGAGGTGCACCGTCCGTTCCGCGTGCCGCTCGGCCCGGTGTTCCCGGTGATGGGCATCGTCTCGTGCACCTACCTGATGCTGAACCTGCCCGTGCTCACGTGGGTGCGGTTCCTCGTGTGGCTCGATCTCGGGATGATCATCTACTGGTTCTACGGGCGCACGCACAGCCCGCTGGTCAACAAGGCCGAGGCCTCGCGCCGCACCGGCTTCCAGGGCCTGGCCAACTTCGTCTACGTCGCCGGGGCGCTCGCGATCTTCAACTTCGCCTGTGTCACCGCGCTGGCCTACATGACCGAGTTCGGCATCACCAGCGCGGCCATCGCCAAGTGGGACGAGATCGGCATCACCCCCGAGGCGGCCGATGCCTTCGCGTTGAAGTGGCTGGTCGTCGCGATCGTGATCTTCGCTGCCGGCTTCGGGATGCGGAAGGCGAGCGGCGCCGATGCCGCTGCGGCCTGAGTCGGGCGGAGGTCCGGCATGAGCGCGCGTTCGCTCGACGGCGCCGCCGCCGCCACGGCGATTCGCGCCTCGCTGGCCGACCGCATTGCGCGCGTCACCACCGCGCTCGGCCGGCCGCCGACGCTGGCCCTGGTGTTGGCCGGCGCCGATCCGGCGTCCGAGATCTACGTCGCCAGCAAGCTGCGCACGGCCGCTGACGCCGGCTGCCGGGCGGAGCTGTTCCGCGTGGCCGCCGACGGCCGCCTCGACGACGTGCTGGCGGTGGTGCGACGTCTCAACGCCGACGCCGGCGTCGACGGCATCCTGGTGCAGTCGCCGCTGCCGAAGGCCATGGGCCACGACGCCGAGCAGCAGGTCTTCGACGCGCTCGATCCGGCCAAGGACGTCGACGGCTTCCACCCGGTGAACGTTGGCCGGCTGGCCCAGAAGCGCGCCCGGCTCGTGGCCTGCACGCCGTCGGGTGTGATGCAACTGCTCGCCCGGGAGGGGATCGCGCTAGCCGGCAAGCGGGCCGTGGTCATCGGCCGCAGCGACATCGTCGGCAAGCCGATGGCGTTGCTGCTGCTGCATCAGGACGCGACCGTGACCATCTGCCACTCGCGTACGCCTGACGTCGCGGCGCTGGCCTGCGAGGCCGACGTGCTGGTGGCAGCGGTGGGCCGCGCCGCCTACGTGACCCCGGCGTTCGTGAAGCCGGGCGCGACGGTGATCGACGTCGGCATCAACCGCGTGACCGATCCGGAGCTGGTGGCCCGCTGGTATCCCGACGGCCACCCACGGCGCGCGTCGTTCGAGAAGAAGGGCAGTGTCGTGATGGGCGACGTCCATCCCGATGTCTGGGACGTGGCCGGCGCCGTGACGCCGGTCCCCGGCGGCGTCGGTCCGCTCACGATCGCGATGCTGCTCGCCAACACGGTGACCGCCGCGGAGGCGCGGGCGGCCGGCCGGCCGGAGTAGGCGCGTGCAGGCGAGCGTGCGCGTCGCGCTCACCGGCGGTATCGCCACGGGGAAGAGCGTCGTCGCCCAATGCCTGCGTGACGCCGGGCTGCCGGTGATCGACGCCGACCAGGTGGCCCGCGACGTCGTCGCGCCGGGCACGCCGGGCCTGGCGGCAGTGGGGGCGCGCTTCGGGCCGGGTGTCCGCACGCCGGAGGGCGCGCTCGATCGCGCGGCCCTCGGCCGCCTGGTCTTCAGCGACGCCGCCGCCCGCCGCGATCTCGAGGCGATCCTGCACCCGCGCATCCGCGCCGTCATCGACGGCTTCTTCGCCGCCCTGCCCGCGTGGCCACCCGGGATCGCCGAAATTCCGCTGGCCTACGAGACCGGCTGGGGCGCGCGGTTCGACCGGGTCGTCGTGGTGGCCTGCCATCCCGAGGTGCAGCGCGCGCGCCTGCGGGCGCGCGATGGCCTGAGCGACGCGGAAGCGCGCCAGCGGCTGGCGGCGCAGTGGCCCATCGAGGACAAGGTGCGGCTCGCCGATGCCGTGGTGCGGACCGACGGCGATCTCGACGCGACGCGCGTGGAGGCCGGCCGCCTAGCGGCGTGGCTCAGAGGTCGGTCGCGTCCTTCGTGACCGGCGCGATGCGCTCCTCGACGAAGGTGTTCCACTCGTGGCAGTGCGGGCACTGCCATAGCAACTCGGTGCTGCGGTAGTGGCAGCGCAGGCAGACGTGCGGGTCGAGGTAGAACACCGCGGCCTTGGCGTGGGTCACGTAGCGTTCCACTGATGGCCGGTGGAGGCCGTGCGCCAGCAGCAAGTCCCAGATCGCCTCGTGCACCGTCAGGCCGTGCGGATTGTGGCTGAGCGCTTCGAGGAGCTGATCGAGCGCCGCGTCGGCCTGGCCGCGATCGGCCAGGGCGCGTCCCAAGGCCAGCCGGGCGCGCCAGTTCCGGGGGTGGGCCGCGGCGACGCGGCGGCACAGATCCAGGAAACGATCGGGTGTCCCGGCGTCGGCGTAGGCCCGCTCCAGCCGGTCGAGCACCAGGTGCGATCGATCGGGCGCGTCGTCGACCACGCCCTCCCAGAGCGCCAACGCTTCCGGCAGGCGGCCCTCACGCACCAGCGTGTCGCCGAGATTGACCGACGCCGGCGTGACCGTGGCGTCGAGGTCGAGTGCCGCCTGGAAGCGGGCGTGTGCCGCGGCGGTCTCGCCAGCCTTGAGTGCGGAGACGCCGCGCTCGTTCTCGAGGAACGCCAGGATCGTCTGGCTGCGCGCCGGTGACTCGGGTCCGGCCATCGCCAGCAGTTCCTGGCGCACCTTGGCCGCGTCGTCCCACTGGCGTTGTTCCTCGTAGACCTTCTCGAGGTGCAGCAGCGCGTAGGCGTTCGACGGATCGAGCCGACGGGCCTCCTTGAAGGCCTCGACCGCGCGGTCGACGAACCCGCCGCGCTTGAAGTCGAGGCCCAGGCACAGCATCACGTAGGCGTGCTCGAGCCGCGTGAGCTTCTGGCGCTGCAGCAGCGCCTGGTGCACCTGGATGGCGCGCGACACCTGGCCGCGCTCGCGGTAGACGTTGCCGAGAATCAGGTGGATCTCGAGAGCGTCGGCATCGACGCGCGCCGCCTGGCTCAGTTCCTCGATGGCCAGGTCGATCTGGTTGGCGACCAGGTAGTTGAGCCCGAGCACGTAGTGGTGCGAGTCGCGCGCCTTGCGGCGATCGATCCAGCGGCCGTCGCGGAGCTTGTAGCGCTCCCACGCCTTGCCGATGGCGACGCCGGCGAGCAGCGCCAGCAGGGCCGAGATGAAGGGGAGGTAGCCGGACAGCACGGACAGCCTCAGACGAGCCCGGTCTTCCAGAGGTCGTGCAGGTGGACGAGACCCATCGGCCGGCGCGCGTCGTCGACGACCACCACGGCGGTGATCTGCCGCGCTTCCAGCAGGTGCAGGGCCTCGGCGGCCAGCGTGTGCGGGGCGACGGTGACCGGCGAACGGCTCATGACCGCGTCGGCGCTCAGGGCATGCACGTCGCTGTGCGCGGCCACGGCGCGGCGGACGTCGCCGTCGGTGACCACACCGGCGAGCGTGCCGTCGGCGGCGGTCACGCAGGTGATGCCGCGGCGGGCGCGGGTGATCTCCGCGATGACGTCGCGCATCGGCGTCGTCGCCGCCACGACCGGCAGGTCCTCGCCGCGGCGCATCATCCCGTCGACGCGGCGGGCGCGGCGGAACAAGCCGCCGCCCGGGTGGAGGTCGGCGAACTGGTCGGGGCTGAAGCCCTTCTCGACCGACACCGTCATCGCCAGCGCGTCGCCCAGCGCGAGCGCGGCCGTGGTGCTGGCCGTCGGCACCAGGTTCATCGGGCAGGCTTCTTCGGACACGCTGCAATCGAGGACGACCGTGGCGGCGCGGGCGAGCGTCGACGTGGGGTTGCCGGTCATGGCGATGAGCGTCGCCCCCATGCGCTTCAGGGTCTCCAGCAGGCGCGTCAGCTCCTCGGTCTCGCCGCTGTACGACAGCGCGATGATGACGTCGTCTTTCTGGATCATGCCGAGGTCGCCGTGCACGGCCTCGGCCGGGTGCACGAAGTAGGCCGGCGAGCCGGTGCTCGACAACGTTGCAGCGATCTTGCGACAGACGATGCCCGACTTGCCCATGCCGGTGAGGATGATGCGGCCCTTGCACTCGCGCACCAGCGCCACGGCGGTCGAGAACGCGCCGTCCAGGCGGTCGGCCAGGGCGCGGACCGCGTCCGCCTCCGTCTGGAGCACCTTGCGGGCGAGGGTCAGGTCGGTCATGCGGACTTCACGAGCCGGTCGATGGCGACGAGCGCCTTCAGCAGCGGCTCGAGCTGGTCGAGGCGCAGGGCATTGGCGGCGTCGCTCTTCGCCCGGGGGGGATCCTCGTGGACTTCCATGAACACGCCGTCGACGCCGGTGGCGACGCCGGCACGCGCCAGCGGCGCGATGTACTCGGCCAGCCCGATCGTGACGCCGTCGCCGGCGCCCGGCAACTGCAGGCTGTGCGTGACGTCGAACACGACCGGCACGCCGAGGGCCTGCATCATCGGCAGCGCGCGCATGTCGACGACCAGGTTGTTGTAGCCGAAGGTGCTGCCGCGCTCGGTCAGAATCACCGCCGCCGCGCCGCTGTCGGTCAGCTTCCGCACCACGTGGGTCATGTCCTTCGGCGCCAGGAACTGCGCCTTCTTGACGTTGACGGTGCGGCCGGTGCGGGCCGCCGCGACCAGCAGATCGGTCTGGCGCGACAGGAACGCCGGAATCTGCAAAACGTCGGCGACCTCGGCGGCCGGCGCGGCCTGCGACGGCTCGTGGATGTCGGTCAGGATCGGCAGGCCGGTGCGCGCTTTCACGGCGGCCAGGGCGCGCAGGCCCTCGTCGAGCCCCGGGCCGCGAAATGACGTGATCGAGGTCCGGTTGGCCTTGTCGAACGACGCCTTGAAGACCAGCGGCACGCCGACCCGTCCGGCGATCGCCTGCAGTTCCACGGCGATGTCGCGGACGTGCTCGGCGCTCTCGATCACGCAGGGACCGAGGATGAACCCCAGCGGGTGCCCCGGGCCGAAGGTGACGGGGCCCGCGGCCGCCGGGCGTACCGAGGTCATGTCAGGCGTGAGCTCCCGCTGCCGTCACTGCTCCAGGCGTGCCCTGGCGCTTCCGCCACGACGCCTCGACGAAGCTGGCGAAGAGCGGATGCGGCCGCAGCGGGCGCGACAGGAACTCGGGGTGGAACTGCACGCCGAGGAACCACGGATGCCCGGGCAGCTCGGCGATCTCGACGAACTTGCCGTCGGGCGACCGTCCGGAGATCTGCATCCCGTGCTCGCGCAGCGCCGGCTCGTAGAGGGTGTTGAACTCGAAGCGGTGGCGGTGACGCTCGTGGATCAGGTCGGTGCCGTAGACCCGCCGCGCCAGCGATCCGGGCGCCAGCTCGCAGGCATAGCGGCCGAGGCGCATGGTGCCGCCCAGGTCGTCGACGCCGAGCAGGTCGCGCAGCTTGTAGATCACCTTGTGCGGCGCGGCCTCGTCGAACTCGGTGGAATCGGCGCCTTCGAGGCCGCAGACGTTGCGCGCGAACTCGACCGTCGCCCACTGGAAGCCGTAGCAGATGCCGAAGTAGGGCACCTCGTGGGTGCGGGCGAACTCCGCCGCCTTCATCATCCCGCGCGTGCCGCGGGTGCCGAAGCCGCCCGGCACGAGCACGCCGGTGGCGCCATCGAGCAGGCGGGTGCCGCCGTCCTTTTCGAGCGCCTCGGCCTCGACCCACTGGATGTTCACGCGCAGGCCGTGTGCGAAGCCGCCGTGGTACAGCGCCTCGTTGAGGCTCTTGTACGAGTCTTCGTAGCCGGTGTACTTGCCCACCACGTGGATGGTGAGCTCGTCCTTCGGGTGCTTGATGTTGTGGACCAGCTGTTCCCAGTCGGCCACGTCGCCGGGCGTGACCGGCAGGCCCAGCCGCTGCAGGACGACGCGGTCGATGCCTTCCTCGCGCAGCGCCAGTGGCACTTCGTAGATGGTCTCGACGTCGCGGGCGGTGATCACCGCCTCCTGATCGACGTCGCAGAACAGCGCGATCTTCTGCTTGATGTCGCGGTCGAGCGTGCGGTCGGTGCGGCACAGCAGGATGTCGGGCTGGATGCCGATCGA
>CADEDM010000269.1 GCA_902826065.1 uncultured Acidobacteriota bacterium
CGAGGCGCCGCAGCAGCGGATGGCGTACTTCACCTGGTCGCCGACGCTCGCCTGCTCAGCCCGACCAGAGGTGGTAGGCGAGCGCTGCGGCGAGTGCGAGGTAGAAGACACCCGGCAGGCGCAGCTCCCACGACCGCTGCGGAGCGACTCGTCCGAGCGAACGCATCTGGGTCTCCGGCCACAGGAAGCAGAATCCCGCCTTGACGAGATATAGCCAGCCGACGGCGGTGAGCACGGCCGGCAGATCGCGCCAGACGGGATGGAACGCGACGATCACCGACCCGAAGCCGAGGCTGAGGAAGCCGTGCACCATGACGCCGGCGTGCCCGCGCGCGTGCAGCCAGGAGAAGAACTCCACCCACATCTGCGGTCGCAGCGCGTGCGACAGCCCGACGATGACGAAGTGCACGACGGCCAGGATCTCGACGGCTCGCTCCATCGCGTGCCAGTCTCTCACCCGTGGACGGCTGAGGGAACCTGGATCCGATCGGCCAGGCACGGCGCCCGAGTCACGGGCGCCGAGGTGCCTCGCCAGCCCCTCGCGCACGGCATGGCGCCGTGACGGACTGGTCACTGGCACGTGGGCGTCCCGCACTTGGCGACACGCAGCGCGCCGTTCCCGAGGTCGAAGTGGCTGATGACTGGAGTGCCGTCAGCGGCGATCGCGATCGACGTGTACATCCCCACGATCTGGCCGGGGTCATCGATGCCGGCAGAGACGTTCCCGCTCGTACAGGCGACGTTGCCGCACCGGGTGACGCGAAGTGCGCCGGCAGTGGCATCGAAGTGGCTGATGATCGGCAGGCCCCCGGCGCCGATGGCGATCGACGAGTAGCGCCCCACCGTGTTGCCGGGATCGTCCACGGTAGAGGAGACGTTCCCGCTCGTGCAGAGGAGGTTGCCGCAGTGGGTGATGCGCAGGCCACCGGTGGTGGCGTCGTGGTGACTGATGATCGGCAGGCCGTCGACGCCGATGGCGATCGACGAGTCTTCTCCGACCTCGAGGCGCGGATCGTCCACGCTGGTGCTGACGTTCCCGGCCGTGCAGGTGGCATTGCCGCAGTGAGTGACCCGCAGGGCCTTGCTGGTGTTGTCCTGGTGGCTGATGACCGGCAGGCCGTCGGCGCCGATGGCGATGGAGGTGTACCACCCGACGCTGTTCGCCTGGTCGTCGACGGTGGTCGAGACGTTGCCACTCGTGCAGGTGGCATTCCCGCAATGTGTCACCCGCAGTGCTCCGGTGGCGATCTCCTGGTGGCTGATGACGGGCAGGCCGTCGACGCCAATCGCGATCGAGGTGAACTGGCCGGCGCCGTTGGCCGGGGCGTCGACGGTGGTCGAGGTCGTACCGCTCGTGCATTGCACGTTCCCGCAGTGTGTCACGCGCAATCCGGCCACGTCGGAGTCGCCGTGGCTGATGACCGGCAAGCCGTCGACGCCGATGGCCAGCGACGTGAACGCGCCCGAGGAGGTGGCGGTGCCGTCGACCGTCGTCGAGACGTTGCCGTTCGAGCAGGCCGCATTGCCGCAGTGCGTCACGCGAAGCCCCGTGGCCGAGAAGTTGTAGTGACTGACCACCGGGAAGCCATCGGCGCCGATCGCGATCGACGTGAACGTGCCGACGCTCTCGATCGACGCGTCCGCGGCGGTCAGGAGATCCGTGCAGGCGACCGAACCGTCGGGGCCGATGCCACGCATCGCCTGACCTGAGGCGCACGTCCCGCCGACGCGTGCCTGGGCCACCGTGCCGATGAGGCCCGGCGCGAGCTGTGCGAGCCCCACGGCGCCGGGCGCCAGTTGGGCCGCCGTGATGCTGCCCGGCGCCAGCGCCGTCGACGGAATCGTCGGCGCCGGGCGCGGGCTCCCACCCGTGGCGGCGCCAAAGACGAACGTGCCGCTGTTGCCGGCGCTGTCGGTCCACGGTCCGGCCAGCGTCGCCGGGGAGATGCGGGCGTCGATCTGCAGTCCGCGGCCGCCCGGCACGGTCACCACGTGGAGTCCGAGGCCGATCGTCCCATCCGGATTCGGCGCCGCCACGCCCAGCAGCGGCGCCCGCCGCGGCGCCCCGCACTGGTCGTCGAACCCGTCCACCGTGAAGACCGTCCCCTGGGCCACGACGTTGAGGGTGACCACGTTGCAATAGGGTTGCACCTGCCAGCTGAAGGTCCCCAGCGTCTGGGCTCGGACCGGAGGGGAGAACAGCAAGCTCGACGCGGCGAGGAAGCCGCCGAACGCGCGCATCGCCGTCATCGGCTACCGCCTCGTCACGCCCTGGAGGCCGAGCGTGAGCGTGATCGGGGCCTGCGTCGGCCCAGGCAGAGAGTAGGTGAGGGTGCCGCTCATCGCGGTGCCGGCTGCCGTGAGCCTGGTGCTGTCGAGCGTCACCGGCGGGTTGGTCTGGCGTCCCGACAGATTCAGCGATCCGTCCGACGCCACCGATCCGGTGATCGGCACGCGCGGCTCCGCACCGTTGACGGTGAAGCTGCCCGTGACAGCGGTGCCGGTCTGGGTGAGCACGAATTCGATCGGCGCCGTGGAGTTCCCGGCCCCGGCACAGACCGTGGTGTTGCCGGTGCACTGCTGCACCTGGCCCGCGCCGGCCCAGGTGCCGGCGAAGCTCGGGGTCGGGGGCGTCGCTGAGGTGGGCGAGTCGCCGCCGCCGCATCCAGCGACCATGAGCGCCAGCGCACCTGCAGCGAGCCATCGTGAACGACGTGAATGACGACGCATCGGAGCCTCCGTATGGGGGTCTACGTCCTCATACGGAAACTCTCGCGATCACCCGACATCGGCGCCGACAGCCGGCACGCTGGCCAGGCGCACCGGCGTTCGCGGGCGCGGCTAGGGGTTGGCGCGGTGGCGGGCGGCCTGGTCCGGCCGGCCCCAGGCGTCGTACAGGTCGACGACGCGATTCCGCGCCAGGGCCGTCTCGGCGTGGTTCGCGCCATACCGTGTGGTGAGGATCGAGAGCCCATCCAGGAGGAGTCGTTCGGCCTCGTTCTGCCGCCGCGTCGCCGCCAGGCACGCCCCCAGCGCCGAGCTGAGCCGGCCGATGCGGGCGTGGCCGGGCTCGAAAGTCTTGCGGGTGACGTCGAGGGCGCGGCGCAGCACGGGCTCGGCGGCCGCGTAGTCGCGCATCGCCAGCAGCAGCGTCCCTTCGCTCTCGAGCGTCTGCGACACCTCGACGTGTACCGGTCCGTGCGCCTTCACACGGATCGCCAGCGCCTGCCGGAACAGCCCGAGGGCGCGGTCGTGGTCGCCCAGGTCTCGCACGGCCTTGCCCAGGTTCTCGGCGACCGGCGCGACACTCGGGTGTTCCGGTCCCAGGGCCTTCGTCAGGATGTCGAGCGCCTGCTCGAACTGCACTCGCGCGTCGTCGTGCCGGCCCATGTCGGCCAGCAGCAACGCCAGGACGTTGGTGCGGTGACCGGTCTGTGGATGGTCGGAGCCGTAGACCTTCCGGCTGATGGCGAGGGCGCGCTCGAGGTCGGGACGGGCCGCGTCCAGCACGCCCATCCTGCGCCTGACGTTGGCGATCGCCGCGAGCTTCGAGGCGAGACGCATGTCATCGGCGCCGTAGTTGTGCTCGTCGATCGCCAGGGACCGCAGGTACGCCTCGAGCGCAGGGGCGTTCTGCCAGGTGCTCAGGTAGACGCTGGCGAGGCTGTCGAGGTCCCGGGCGATCGCCGGATGCCACGGATCGAGCGTCTTCTCGTGAATGGCCAGCGCCCGCTTCTGGAGCGACTCCGCGGTGTCCATGCGACCCGCGCGATTCTCGAGTGCCCCGAGCAGATTCAGCGCGTGCCCGACGTCGGCATGCTCCGGCCCCAGCAGCGCGGTGCGGATGCGCAAGGCCTCCTCGAGCGGCGCCCGCGCGGCATCGTAGCGCCCCAGATCGTCGAGGACGTTGGCGACGGCGTACAGGCTGTCTGCGACTTCGGGATGCATGGCGCCGCGGCGGGCGCGCCGCGTCTCGAGCGAACGCTCGAAGAGCGGCAAGGCGTTGGCGTAGAGGCCCAGGCTCACGTAGACGTTGCCGACGACGTGCCAGAGCCGGGCCTGGATGTCGGGGTCGGCGGCCAGCGCGGCCTCGATGCGGTTCACACCTCCGGCGAGCAGCGCCTCGGCCGTGAGCGTTGCGCCCTGCGTGCGGACGGGATCGGCCTCGCTGAACAAGCCGGTCACGAAGTCGGCCACGCGCGTGGCCGTCTCGGCTTCCCGCCGCGCCGCATCGCGTTCGCGCGCGAGTTGCACGCTGTAGTAGGTGACGATGCCCACGACGAGCAGAACCGCGGCGGCGGTCGCGGCCGACGCGATGCGGTGGCGCCAGACGAACTTGGCGGCGCGATGCAGCATCGTGATCGGGCGGGCCGCGATCGGCCGTCCACACCGGTGGGCCACCAGATCGTCCACCAGGTGCTGCACGGAGCCGTAGCGTGCCGCCGGGTCGGCGGCGAGAGCGGTGGCGACGATGGTGTCGAGGTCACCGCGCAACTGGCGCCGCCGCCGGACGTCGGAAACGACGGCACTCGGCCGTGGCGCCGTCGGCACGACCGCCGCCCGCTCGGCACCCGAGGCGCGCTGGCCTGCGGCCGGCCGGGCCCGCTGGCCTGCCAGGACCTCGAACAACACCAGCCCCAGCTGATAGATGTCGGACGCGGTGGTGATGGGCTGGCCCGCCACCTGTTCCGGCGACGCGTACTCGGGCGTCATCGCCCGCACGGCCGTGAGCGTCCGGGGCGCGGCCGCCTCCGATCCGTGGGCCAGGAGCTTGGCGATGCCGAAATCGAGCAGCTTCACCGTGCCGTCGCCCGCCACCAGGATGTTCGACGGCTTCAGATCGCGGTGCACGACGAGATGCCGATGCGCGTACTGCACCGCACGGGCGACGGCCACGCACAGGTCGACGCGCATCGGGACGTCGAGGTGGCGGCCTTGACAGTACTGGTCGATGGGCTCGCCGTCGACGGCCTCCATGGCGAAGTACGGCAGCCCGTCGTCGGTCACGCCGCCGTCGACGATCCCGGCGATGTTGGGATGGGTGAGCGACGCCAGGATCTGCCGCTCCTGGCGGAACCGCGCCACGATGTCGGCGCTGTCCATGCCGCGCTTCACCACTTTCAACGCGACCAGCTGCGCGAAGGCGCCATCGCAGCGTTCGGCGCGGTAGACGACCGCCATGCCGCCGCGGCCGAATTCGCCGGTGACGCGGTACGGCCCCACGCGTGTGCCGACCGTCAGTGCGTCTTCGGCCTCGAGTGCCGACCAGAGATCGTCGGCGAACGCGCCAGCCACGGCGCCCCCGGCGCGCAGGAACGGATCCTCGTCGTCGTGTTCGCGCACCATCCGCTCGAGGGCGGCTCGCGTGGCGGCGTCGGGACAGACGGCATCGAGGTGCGCCGCACGGGCCGACGGCGGCGCCGCGAGCACGTCACGCAACAGGGCGTCGAGGTCCTCGGTCATCGCGGGTCCTCCGGCAGGGCGGGGGCAGCCGCTGCCGCGGCTTACGGATGTATCACGTCTCCGGCGGGTCGCGTGCCCGTGATGGCGTTGCGCAACCACGCCTTGGCGCGCAGCCAGTCGCGTTCGACCGTGCGCGTCGAGACCGAGAGCGCCTCGGCCGTTTCGCTCTCGCTGTAGCCGGCGAAGAACCGGCACTCGACCACCTGCAACAGCCGCGGGTCCTCGTTCGACAGTTTCTTCAAGGCGTCGTCGACTTCGATCAGGTGATCGACGTGGGCGTGCACGGCCAGGTCGCGGTCGTCGAGCGGCACGTGCGGGGCGCCCGCCCCGCGCTTGGCGCTGAGCCGGGCGCGCGCGTGGTCGACGATGATCTGCCGCATCGCCCGCGCCGCGATCGCCAGGAAGTGTCCGCGATCGCTGGCCGTCGTGCGCGTCTGGTCCACCAGCTTCAGGTAGGCCTCGTGCACGAGTCCGGTGGTGTCGAGGACGGCGCCGTCGGGCCGGCCGCGGCGCAACTGCTGGCGCGCCACGCGTCGCAGGTCCGAATACACCACCTCCACGAGCCGATCGAAGGCGCCGGCGACGCCCGCACGGTGCGCCAGCAGGATCTCGGTCACGCTCTCGCGGGTCGACAACTCGCGCGTCCTCCTGTCCGAGCGCCATTCTACGGGCGTTCGCCGTGCACGTGCCCAGTCCGGCGCCGGCGAGTCGTCGCCACTGGATCCGACATCGCCGCGAAGCACGGCCGATGCCGACGGACTCAGCCGTGCGCGCCTGGTCCGGATGAGGTTTGTCGGCGTGCTAGGCTGACGTACGTCCGTTCGATCGCGAGCGCCGCCGTACCGCCTGCCC
>CADEDM010000270.1 GCA_902826065.1 uncultured Acidobacteriota bacterium
GGCCTGCTGGAAGCCGGGGCCGCTGAAGCGGGCGATGGCGAAGAAGCCGTCGAGCCCGCAGGCGCCGATCACCGGGTGGTGGTCGGGCGTCATCTCGTAGAGCCCGGCCCACGCGTGCGTCACGGCGGCCTCGCCCAGGGCCGGCAGCCGGCGCACGGCGACCTCGGTCACTTCGGGCAGGAAGTCCCAGCGGACGCTGGTGTCGAAGCCCGGGCGCTCGGACGGATCGCCCATGCCGAAGAGCAGTCCGGCGCCTTCGCGATGGAAGTAGAAGGTCGTGTCGAAGTCGATCACCATCAGCCGCGACTGCGGCGTGCGTCCGGCGTACGGCGGGTCGTCCCAGCTGGCGCCCGCGGCCGGCTGGGCGATGAAGATGTGACGGCGCTCGGGCGTGATCGGCAGCGACACGCCGGCGAGCGCGGCGACCTGTCCGGCCCACGGGCCGGCGGCGTTCACGACCGCGCCGCACGAGATGGCCTCGCGCGACGTGCGCACGCCGGTGACGCGCTCGCCGTGCACGTCGATGCCGGTGACCTCGGTGTCGCGCAACACCGTGAGACCACGCGCCTGCGCCGCCTTGGCGAAACCCATCGTCACGCCGTTCGGATCGGTGATGCCGTCCTTCGCGCAGAAGGTCGCCGCGACGACGCCGGTGGCGTCGAGGCCTGGTGTCATGGCCGCGGCCTCGGTCCCGGTCAGCCACGCCACCTCGAGGCCGAGCGACCGCTGCAGGGCGACGCTCTCCTCGAACGCGGCTACTGCGTGTCCGGACGACAGCAGGAACAGGTAGCCGTCCTGCCAGAAGTCGATTGGATGCCCGACCACGTCCTCGAAGCGCTCGAAGAGAGCAATGGACTCGCGCGAGAGCGCGATGTTGGCGGGGTCCGAGAACTGGTGACGGACGCCGCCTGCGTTGCGGCCCGTGGAGCCGGTGCCGAGCTGCGTGTCCCGTTCCACCAGCACCACGCGGCCCGCGCCCTGCTGCATCAGGTAATGGGCCGTGGCGGCACCCATGCACCCGCCGCCGATGATCACCACGTCCGCCGTCGACGACATCGATGGCGATCGTACCACTGCGTTGGCGCTATGCTGTTCCGCCATGAGCGGTCGATTTCGCCTCGCCTTCGTCGCCCTGACGTTCGGTGTCGTCGGGCCTGCAGTGGTCATCGGCCAGCAGGCGCCGCCGCCCCCGGTGATTCCGATGGCGACCATCCTGCGGCCGGCGCGGGTGTACGACGGCGCGACCATGCACGACGGCTGGGCGGTCGTCGTCGTGGACGGGCGCATCACGTCGGCAGGACCGGCCACCGACATCGCGCCCGGCCCGCCACGCCACGGCTCCACCATCGACCTGCCCGGGCTCACCCTGATGCCCGGCCTCGTCGAGGGGCACTCGCACCTGCTGCTGCATCCCTACAACGAGACGACCTGGAACGACCAGGTGCTGCGCGAGCCGCTGGCCTACCGTGTCGCCCGCGCCACCGTGAGCGCGCGCGACACGCTGCTGGCCGGCATCACGACGGTGCGCGACATGGGCACCGAGGGCGCCGGCTATGCCGACGTCGGCCTGAAGCGATCGATCGACGACGGCGTCATCCCCGGGCCGCGCATGCTCGTCTCCGGGCCGGCCATGGTGGCGACAGGCTCGTACGGCCCGAAGGGCTTCGCGCCGGAGATCACGGTGCCGCAGGGCGCCGAGGAGGCCGACGGCGTCGAGGGCGTGACGCGCGTGGTGCGGAATCAGATCGGCCACGGCATCGACTTCGTGAAGATCTACGCCGACTATCGCTGGGGGCCGAACGGCGAGGCGCTGCCGACCTTCAGCGTCGAGGAGATCGCCGCCATCGTCGCCACCGCGAAGAGCAGCGGCCGCTACGTGGCGGCGCACGCCAGCACGCCGGAGGGCATGCGGCGCGCCATTCTCGGGGGCGTCGAGACCATCGATCACGGCGACGCCGGCACGCCCGAGATCTGGAGCCTGATGGTGGAGAAGGGCGTGACGTTCTGCCCGACGCTCGCCGCCGGCGACGCGACCGCCCAGTACGCCGGCTGGAAGAAAGGGCAGGACCCGGAGCCGGCGCGCCTCGCCGCCAAGCGCCAGACCTACCAGGCGGCGCTGAAGGCCGGTGTGAAGCTGTGCTTCGGCGGCGACGTCGGCGTGTTCCCGCACGGCGACAACCTGCGCGAGCTGGAGATGATGGTCGCCGCGGGCCTGCCGGCAGCCGATGCGACGCGCATCGCGACATCGGGCAACGCCGCCACGTTCCACGTCGGCAATCGCCTCGGCAGCGTGAAGGCCGGGATGCTCGCCGACCTCATCGCCGTGGACGGCGATCCCACGCGTGACCTCGCCGCGTTGCGCAAGGTGCGCTTCGTGATGAAGGACGGCAAGGTCTACCGCGACAAGTAGGCCGAGCGGTCGGCGCGCGACGCCGATGCGCCCGCGTGCGCCGGCTAGGGCTCGACGCGGAGCGTGAGCGGGCGGACGTCGAGCCCGTCGACGGTCGCGCCCCACGTCTCGCCGGCGGCGATCAGCTGCGAGTCGGTGAGCGTGCCGGTGCTGATGAGGGCCCCGGCGCCGAGTGTGGTCGTGTCGCCGCGGCCTGCCAGCGCCGTGGCGAGCTCGGCGAGGCACAGCGCCGGGCTGCGCAGGCTGTTCTTCCCGCTGCCGGTCGCGACAGCGGCGCCATCCTTGTCGAGCGTCACGGTGAAGCCCGCGAGTGCCTCGACCAGCCCTGGAATCGCGTCGGCGGTCACGGTCGTGGGCTCGCCGACGACCAGCGCGGCGTGCAGACCGTAGCCGGCGACGAAATCCGCGGGCTGGAACTTCCAGTCGGGATAGGGGCAGTCGATGATCTCGAAGCCCAGCGCGATCCACCGGACGTGAGCGAGCACGGCCGCGGCGTCGGTGAGACCCGCGGGCAGTGGCGACGCCAGCGCCACCACGATCTCCGGCTCGATCTTCGGCGCGATCATCCGGCCGATCGACAGCCCGGCACGGCCGCCGTGCGCCTCGCCGACGGTGTCGTCGTACATGTGCGCCCAGACCAGCGTCGGCAGCTTCAGTGCCCGCCACACCGCCTTGTTGGCGTAGCCGACTTTCAGGCCTACGGGCCGATGTCCGCTGGCGCTGCGCCTCGCCAGCAGCTCCGCCTCGACGGCGTAGGCGGCGTCGAGATCGAAGCCGGCGTCCGACGAGGGCGGTGCCGGCAGGGGCGTGCGCGCCTGGACCGCGGCCGCGATCGCGTCGGCGAGCTCCGACGTCGTCGCCACTACTTCGCCACCGCCGGCACGGCCACGCCGGCACCGCTCTCGGCCTTGCGCGAGGCCTTGAGGCCGACCGCCATCACCGCGGCGACGAGCGCCATCATGGCGCTGCCGTAGAAGCCCATCGCCCAGCTGCCCGACTGCTCGTAGAGCATCGTGCCCACCCAGCCGCCCATGATCGACGCCGTGCCCTTGGCCGTGTAGAGCACGGCGTAGTTGGAGGTCGCGTGCTTCGTGCCGAAGTAGTCGCCGGAGGTGGCTGGAAACAGGGAATAGATCTGGCCCCACGTGAAGTAGACGAGGACCAGCGTGGCCGAGAACATCACCGCCGACGTCTGGCCCACGGCCACGACGAGGAACAGGGCGATGGCCTGGAGGACGAACGTGATGATCATCGTGTTCTCGCGTCCCAGCTTGTCCGATGCCCAGCCCCACGTCACGCGAGCGGCGCCGTTGGCGATCGGGCTCAAGGTGGCCGCCCACGTGAGCGCCACGGCCGAGAGTCCCCACGATCGCGCCATCGGTCCGGCGTTGGCGGTGACGAGCAGGCCGCCGGTGGCCATCAGCAGGAACATGACATAGAGCTGATAGAAGCGCGGCGTGCGCAGCATCTCCATGGTCGTGAGCTGCCGCTTGGCGCTGACGGCCGCGCCGGCGGCCGGTGCGGTGGCGGCCTCGGCCGGGGGATGACGCAGGAACTGGGCGACGATCGTGATGACCAGGCCCTGCAGGATGCCCGTCGTCACGAACGTCTGCTGGTAGCCGCTGGTGGCCAGCATGTTCGAGATGAACGGAATGAACAGCGCCGTGCCGCCGCCGAAGCCGGCCGCCATGATGCCGGCGGCGAGCCCGCGCCGATCCTTGAACCACTTCAGGGCCGAGCCGATCGAGCCGCTGTAGACGAACGCGGCGCCGACGCCGGCCAGACAGTACAGCAGGTAGAGCATCGGCAGCGACGTCGCGTAGCCCATGCCGGCCCAGCCGAGGCCGCAGAGCACGCCGGCCGCCGTGATGAAGCCGCGCGGCCCGAGCTTGTCGATCAGCCACCCGTCGAGGGGCTGCACCCACGTCTGGCACAGGATGAACAGCGTGAACGCCGCCTGGATGTCAGACAGCTTCCAGCCGGTGCCGGCCTGCAGCGGCTGGACGAAGAGCGTCCAGGCGTACTGCAGATTGGCGATCATGATCATCGCGATGAGCGATGCGACGAGCTGAAACCAGCGGTTGTTGACGTTCACGTCCGCCTCCTGTATTTCGACCTGCCCGAGCCCCGCCCCCGAGTCTTCCGAGCTTGCTAGCCGCTAGCCGCCAGCCGCCAGCCGCCATTCCTTCACCACGACGCGTTCCCCTCGGTGCGCATCGAGCAGCTTGGCGCAGGCGTAGACCGCGCGAGTCGCCGTCATCGGCAGGTCGAGCCGTTCGCCCAGCTCGATCACGGCGCCAACCACGGCTTCGAGTTCCATCGGCCGCTGCGCTTCGTAATCCTGCAGCATCGAGGTCTTGTGCGCGCCCACTTTTTCGGCCCCGGCCATCCGCTGCTCGATCGAGATCGGCAGCTCGATGCCGAGCCGCGCCGCCACGGCCTCGGCTTCGGTCATCAGCTCGCGCACCAGGCGCGAGGTGTCGGGGTGGCGCACCAGTTCCTCGAGCGTGCCGCCGGTGAGCGCGCTGAGCGGGTTGAAGGCGAGATTGCCGAGCAGCTTGACCCAGATCTCGTGGCGGAAGCGCGTGGTGACCGGGCAGCGCATGCCGGCGGCGATCAGCGCCTCGGCAAGGGCCTTCGCGCGCTCTGACTTGGTGCCGTCGGGTTCACCGAAGCTGATGCGGTTGCCTTCGATGTGCCGGACCACGCCGGGACCGGCGAGGTCGGTCGCGAAGTAGGCGAGCGAGCCGACGACGCGCCGGTGCTCGATGTGCGCGGCGACGACGCCGCCCGGATCGACGCGCTCGAGCCGAAGTCCGGTGAGTTCGCCGGCGTTCGACTCGAAATACCACCACGGGATGCCGTTCTGCGTGCTGACGACCACCGTCTCGGGCCCGAAGAGCGGCGTCAGCGAGGGCGCCAGCGCCGTCAACGCGTGCGCCTTCACGCCGAGGACCACGACATCGGCGGGCCCGATCGACGCCAGGTCGCCGGTGACCTGCGGCCTGACCGTCCACTCGCCATCGGCCTCGCCGATGACGCGGAGGCCGTCGGCCTGCATCGCCGCCAGGTGCGGGCCGCGCGCGTGCAGCACCACGTCGGCGCCCGCCCGCGCCAGCTTGGCGCCGAGGTAGCCCCCGATCGCCCCGGCACCTGCGATGACGATCTTCACGCCGGCCTTAGGCGGGGGGCGCGAACGCCTGGGCGACCACGCGCCGTTGGATCTTGCCGGTGGCCGTGCGCGGAATCGTCTCGGTGATGTGGATCTGCTTGGGCCGCTTGAACTCGGCGAGCTGCGACTTGCAGTGCGCCAGCAGGTCGGCTTCGGTGGCCGTGCCCTTGAGCGTGACGGCCGCGGCGACTTCCTCGCCCCACATCTTGTGCGGCACGCCAAAGCAGACCGCCTCGGCGACCGCCGGGTGGGTGAGCAGCACTTCGTCGATCTCGCGCGGCGAGATCTTCTCGCCGCCGCGGTTGATCATCTCCTTGAGGCGGCCCGACAGCGTGAGGTAGCCGCGTTCGTCGAGATACCCCTGGTCGCCGGTGCGGAACCAGCCGTCGAAGAACGCCGTGGCGTTGGCCTCGGGATTGTTCTCGTAGCCGGTGACGACGTTGGGGCCCAGGATGCAGACCTCGCCGCGTTCTCCGGTGGCCAGCACCTTGCCCTCTCCGTCGCGGATCGTGATGCCGACGTTGGCGCCGGGGCCCACCGAACCGGCGGTGCGGTCCGCCGGTGGCAGGGGGTTGGTGGCCATCTGGTGCGCGGCCTCGGTCATGCCATAGGCCTCGAGCACCGGCGCGCCGAACGCCGCCTCGAGGTCGTGCATGACCTGCGGCGGCAGCGACGCGCTGCACGAGCGGATGAAGCGCAG
>CADEDM010000271.1 GCA_902826065.1 uncultured Acidobacteriota bacterium
GCGGTGGATGAAGTCGAAGATGCCGTGCTCGCCAGGATCGAGACCGGTGATGAAAGTGGACCACGCCACCGGGCTCAGCGGCGGGGTCGAGGTCGCCAGCGGGCGGAACCCGCCTTGGGCCGCCAGCTTCGCGAGATTCGGCAGGCGTCCGGCCGCCAGCAGTTCCGAGCTGAGCTGGTGATCGAAGCCGTCGATGCCCAGCACGATCACCTTGCGGCCCGTGCGCACGTGCTCGCGGCCGCGGCCGCACGCCGGGAACAGCGCGGCGGCGAGGGCCACGGCCGCCGTCGCCATGACGGCCGCGCGCCCGCCCGGGGTCACGACGCCACCGCCCACGGCCGGCCGTCCATGTGGGCGGGCGGCTGGAGGCCGAACAAGCGGAGCGCCGTGGGTGCGATGTCGACGATCGAGAGATCGCGGCTGTCGCCGATCTTCCGGTTGCAGAAGACGACGCCCGGCACGAGGCGCGGGTCGATGCAGTGATCGCCGCTCCACGCCTTGGTGTTGTCCTCGAACACCGGTCCCGACACCATGCCGGTCGCGCAGTCCCACGAGGTCCGGTAGCCGGCGTTGTAGCCGATGACCAGGTCCGGCGCGTTCTCTGAGTACGGTCCGTCGTAGAGCGCCGTCGTGTCGAACGCCTCGCGCACGCCCACCTCGCGCTTCGCGTCGTCCTGCAGCCCCTTCAGCTTCCTGGCGATCTCCGCCTTCAGGCCCCGTGCCTCGTCGCCAGGCGCCACGATGCCCTGCTGTTCGCGTCCGCGCAGGTTCAGGTACATCCCCGACAGCCCGAGGCAGTAGGCGCGGGTCTTGGTCCAGTCGACGTCGCGCAGCCATTCGGCCGACCCGGTCGTGCCGTCCTTCAGCGCGAGGTAGCCCTCGTGCAGCAGCCACGCATTCAGGTTCACGCCGCGCCGGAAGGCGCTGAAGCCGTGGTCGGAGATGACCATGAGGACATCGTTGGGCGAGAGCGACTGCATCACCTCGCCGACCAGCGCGTCGTTCTTCTTGTAGAGCGCCTTGATGGCGTCGCGATGTTCGACCGGGACGTCCTTGCGATGCGCCGGATGCGTCGGGTCGATGTAGCGCCAGAACATGTGCTGGATGCGATCGGTGGCGTCGAACACGCACACCAGGGCCCCCGAGCGCAGCTTCTCCAGGGCGCTGAGGCACATGGTGCGGCGTTCGTCGTCGATGTCGTGCGCCTGGCGCAGGAACGTCGCGTCGTCGGTGACGCCCTCGTTCAGGGCCCACGTGTCCTCGGCCAGGCCGAGCGTGGCGAACGGGCCGTGCCGCTTGGCCAGGTAATTCGAGAAGTAGCCGGGATGCGAGATCGGCATCGCCGGCGACTCGGGATCGAGGTTGATGGGCGACATGTAGATCGAGACGTGCTCGCCCATCTCGAGGACCTGCATGCGCGCGATGCCACGCACCGTCACACCGGGCGCGGCGGGGAAGGGCAGCGCGAGCCAGCCGCTCAGCTCGCCGGGGGCCAGCGTCACGCGCTCGCCGCCGACCACGACGGTCGCGCGCATCGCCGTCCGATCCAGCGTGACCGCGAGCGGACAGGTGAGGGGCGGGTGGTCGACGACGAAGCCGTTCTCAGGCCCGGTCACTACGGTGTCGATGCGGTCGCCCGTGACCGTGATGGCGACGCGCTGGCCTCCTTCCTTGAAGGCGGCGGCCGGTGGCCGGGTCGTGAACAGCAGGAACGTACCCTGCGTGCCCAGCAGATCCGGCACGCACATCGCGCTCAGCTCGGCGCCGTAGACCTTGTCGGGCGGAAACGTCATGGGCACGCGCAGGATGGTGCTCCAGATGCGCCGCTCACCCAGGATGGTCCAGAACGGCTTCGACCGCCGCAGGTTGGTCAGCTCGGGACGCTGACGGGGAATCAGGTAGCGGCCGAGGCGCAGGAATTTCTCGACCGCGCCGATCCGCGTGCCCGAGAGCATCGGCAGGTAGGTGCGGCGATCGCGATCGAGGAAGTCGAAGATGTTGTGCCGCGCCGGATGCGTGCCGGTGCTGAACGACGACCACGCCACCGGCGACAGCGCCGGGTAGGTGGTCTGGAGGCGGCGATACGTCCCCTGCGCCGCCAGCTTCGCGAAGTTCGGCAGCAGGCCTTCGCGCAGGTACTGATCGGTGAGGCCCGGGTCTTGCCCGTCGAACCCGATGACGACGAAGCGGCGAATCGACGCCGGCGGCGGACCGCTGCGCGTGACCAGGCGCCACAGGGCGCGGAAGGGCCACGCCAGCACCGACGCCACCACGACGAGCAGCGTGACCAGGATCACGAGGAACGACGACATCACCGCGAAGCCGGCGCCAGGGCCGATGTAGGCGGCGGCCGGCGTGGCGGCGAGCGCGATGGCCGCCGCGGCGACGGCCAGCGTCGCGCGCGGGTGTGGTACAAGTCGGGCCATGCCGGAGCGCATCGCGGAAGGTGACGTCGCCCATATTGTAGCGGGCGGCTGCACCAATCCGTCGCCCGCGCCCCCGGGAGGCAGACGACCTGGCGCGCCACCGGAACTGCGAACGCCGTCGCTCTGGCGGCGGCTGCGGTACGGCCGGCCGATCGTCGTGGTCTCGGGGCTGCCGCGGTCGGGCACCTCGATGATGATGCGCATGCTCGCCGCCGGCGGCATCCCGATTCTCGCCGACGGCGTGCGCGAGGCCGACGTCAGCAATCCGCGCGGCTATTTCGAGTTCGAAGGGGTGAAGGAACTCGACAAGGGTGCGCACGATCCCGCCTGGCTCCACGACGCCCGCGGCCACGCCGTGAAGATCATCTCGTTCCTCCTGACCTGGCTGCCCGAGAATCACAACTACCTGGTGATCTTCATGCGCCGCGATCTCGACGAAGTCGCGGCGTCACAGCGCCAGATGCTGGCGCGTCGTGGCGAATCGGAGGCCGAGGGCGAGGCCGAGTCGACGCGCGCGATGTACGCCGGCCACCTCGCCCAGGTCGAGCGGTTCCTCGCCCGCCGCCCCTGCTTCTCGACGCTCCACGTGCCCTACGCCGAGACCGTGACCGATCCGCAGGCCACGGCCAATCGCGTGGCCGCGGCGCTGGGCCGGAGCCTCGACACCGCCGCCATGGCGGCCGCCGTCGACGCCTCGCTGTACCGCAATCGCGCCTGAGGCCCGGCGGTCTACAATCGCCGCCATGTCCAGCCGCGTCGTAGTGCTCCTGGGCGTCGTGGCCGTGGCCGCCGCCGTGTGGGTCGCGGGCCTCGGCCGCCAGCCGGCGGCAGCGACCGCATCGGTCGAGCGTCCGCCGACGACCACGTGGATCGCCACCGCGCACCAGCGCGGCATCGTCGGCTATCGCGATCCAGCAGTGGCGGTGTCGCCGAGCGGACGGCTCATTGCCTACTCGGAGGGCCGTGTCCTGCGCGTGACCCCGGTCGGCGGCGGGGTCGACGTCGCGTCGGCCACCGGCGACGGCCAGGTGCGCCATCTCACCTGGGTCGACGATCGCCGCGTGGTCTTCGAGGATGGCGACGCCTCGGCACGGTGGCAGATGCTCGAGGTCGGCGTCGGGGCACGGCCGCTGTGGCCGTCGGCGACGCTCGAAAGCACGGGCCGCACCAGTGGCATGACGCTGCCGGCCAACGCCCTCCGCCAGGTGAGCGCGAGCCCCGATGGCGCGTGGCTGGCCGGCCTGGTCGCCGGGCGCGAGGGACCTGAGATCTGGCGCGTGCGCCTCGACGGCCAGGAACTGTGGCGCACCGCGATCACCACGGGCCGGCCCGCGTGGCCGGCGTGGGCGTCGGCCACCGAGATCGCGTGCGTGCTCTCCACGGCCGACGGCGACGGCCTCTCCAGCCCGTGCGGCGCCACGCCGCTCGTCACGACGCCGGCGCTGCGGCTGAGCGGCCCCATCGCGTTCTCACCCGACGGCGCCGTCGCGTATGCCGCGGCCGCCAACACCCGCGGATTCGTCGACCTGTGGCGCATCGAGCGCGCCACAGGACGGGCCCGCCAGCTCTCGTTCACCGAGCGCGACAGCTACGGGCCCAGCGTGGCCCGCGACGGCGCCGTCGTCTACAAGACCCAGGAGTACCGCACCCATCTGGCGGAGCTCGCGGGCGGCGTCGTGCGTCCGCTCACGACGTTCCAGTCCGAGACCCCGTGGTGGCATCCGACGCGGCCGCTCGTCTCGATGACCTACGGCACGTGGCGGCGGCAGATCGACGACGCGAAGTACCCCGACATCGCCCAGGAGGTCGGCGTCATCGACGTCAGCCAGGCGCTGCCAGCCGACCAGCCGGGGGAGATCATCGCGCAGTCAGATTCCGAGGACCAGGGGATGGCGTGGTCGCCGAACGGGCAGTGGATTGCGTTCCACACGCATCGCGAGATGTCCGACGACGTGTGGATTCGGCCGACCGCCGGAGGCCAGGCCGATCGACGGCTGACGATGCTGGGCCGCGGCGCCGAGGTCGGCTGGCCGCGCTGGTCGCCCGACGGACGCACGTTGCTGCTCGACGGCACGAAGGACGGCCGCTCCGTGATGTTCACCCTGCCGATGGACCCGGCGACGGGGCAGGCCGCGGGCGACCTGCGCGAGCTCGGCGCGTCCGGGTTCGAGATCACGCACGGCGAGTGGCTACCCGATGGCGTCCGGGTCGTCGCGATCGCCAAGGAGGGGCCGGGCCGCCATGCGGTGCTGCTGATGCCGGCCCGCGGCGGTGCGGCTCAGGTGATCCATCGGTTCGCGACCGAACACGATTTTCCGGGGCTGACGGTGTCGCCCGACGGCCGCGCGTTCGCGTTCATCGCGCCCGGCACCGACGGCCACTTCCAGGTGTTCCAGCGCGCGCTGGCCGGGGGACCGGTGGCGCAGCTGACGTCCGATCCGACGCACAAGAGCCAGCCGGCATGGTCGCCGGATGGCACCCGCCTCGCGTTCACCGCATGGCGCTACGACGCGACCATCTGGCGGATCGCGCCGCGAGACGCGCGCCCCATCGGGTGACCGTGCGCGCGCACGCCTCGCCACTGGGGCCGCAGGGCCCGCAGGGTCTCCAGGGACCTCAAGGGGTGCAGGGGCTTCAGGGCATCCAGGGTCTTCAGGGAATTCCCGGCACGACCGGCATGGCGCTGCTCGCCTACGGCGGGTTCGCCAACGACGCCGGTCCGACCGTGGCCGTGATTCTCGGCGGCACCAATCTCCCGCTGTCGACGAACGCGGCCCACGGCGTGACGTTCGCCGGCGCGACGGCGACGGTCACGTCAGCGGGCGCCTACCGCCTGTCGTGTATTGCGTCCGCACCACCAGCGCGCTGTTGGCGTCGTCGCGACTGCTCGTGAACGGTGCCGCGCTGATGTCCAGCGCGATCTCTCCCAGCCAGGCGACCCCGGTCTGGTGTCGCGCGACGACCACGGCCCTGGCGGCCGGCGCGACCATCAACCTGCAGTTGTACAGTCTGCTCGGGGCCGCCACGCTGCTGGCTCCGGGCGGCGCCGAGCTGACCATCGAGCGCCTCGGCTCCTGACGCCCTACTTCGACGCCACGAACATGATCTCGAGCATTCCGTCGGCGACGAGTCCGCTCTTGACGGTCGCCCGCGCCGGCAGGTCCTTCACGACCGCGCGGTACCCGGTGTTCATGGCCTCGAAGTTCTTCGTGTCGGTGATGTAGACGACGCCGTCCACGAGGTCGCCCCAGCCGAAGCCGGCCACCTGCAACGTCCGTCCGACGCGGGCCAGGATCTCGGCGGTCTGGGCCTGCGTGTCGCCCTTGTTGGTCGCGGTGTTGCCGAGCAGGCCCGACAAGTAGAGCCGATTGCCGACCTTGACGGCGCTGCTCAGGATCGGGCTCGGTTTGCCGGGCGTGCCGTCGGCCGCCGGCGTCGTGAAGACCTGTTTCGGCAGGCTCGAGGCGGTCAGCGTGATCTCGACGACGTTGGCGGCCCCCATCAGCGGCGCGACCACGGTGGCGCGGGCCGGCGGGTCCTTGGTGAAGAACGTGCGGTAGGTGTCGTTCATCTCCTGGAACTTCGTGGTGTCCGTGATGAACACCTTGGAGCTCACGACGTGGTCGAACGTCATGCCGGCTTCCTTCAGGATCGCGGCGGCGTTGTCGAGCACGGCCTTGGTCTGCACCGTCATCGAGCCCTCGACCACCGAGTTGTCCTTGCCGTTGCGCGAGACCAGGCCGGCCAGGAACAACGTGCTGCCGCTCTTGATGCCGTAGCTGTAGGGATTCGGCGACTTCATCCACGAC
>CADEDM010000272.1 GCA_902826065.1 uncultured Acidobacteriota bacterium
GGCGACTGGGTGCCGCACTACTTCGGCTGGCACTACTTCCGCGTCGAGCCGTGGCACTGGCCACCGGGGGCGGTGCACGGCTACTACGCGCCGCTGGGCACGTCGGTGGGGCTGACCGACTCGATCCCGCTGGTGGCGTACCTGCTGAAGCCCCTCGGCGCCTGGCTGCCCACGCCGTTTCAGTACCTGGGTCCGTGGCTGCTCGCGTGCTTCACACTGCAGGGCGCCCTGGCGGCCCGGCTGGTGGCGCGGCGCGTCGACTCGCCCTGGCTGCAGGCCGCCGGCGCCGCGCTGTTCGTGCTGCTGCCCACATTGCTCGTGCGCGTCGCCCACGCCGCGTTGTGCGCGCACTGGCTCATCCTGTGGGCGCTGCTCGTCGCCACGCGTGAACCGCGCACGCGGTTCGCGTGGCCGGGGTGGACGGCGCTGGGACTCGTGGCCGGACTGGTGCAGCCGTATCTCGCGGCCATGGTGCTGGGCGTGCTGGCCGGCGCCGCACTGGATGGCGCCGGACGGCCAG
Source organism: uncultured Acidobacteriota bacterium (assembly GCA_902826065.1). Classification (GTDB taxonomy): domain Bacteria; phylum Acidobacteriota; class Vicinamibacteria; order Vicinamibacterales; family UBA2999; genus CADEFD01. The sequence goes on from CADEDM010000272.1 coordinate 521, forward strand.
CCGCGGCGCGCACCGCGGCCCTGCTGGCCGCGGTCTCGGCGACGGTGGCGGGCTGGTGGCTGTCGGGCCTGTTCCTGCTCACCGGCGACGGATCGCTCAGCGCCGGCGGCCTGGGCTACTACTCGATGAACCTGCTCGCGTTCGTGTCGCCGGGCGACTGGTCGGCGGTGCTGCCCGACCTGCCGATGGTCTCGGAGGGCCAGCGCTACGAAGGCTTCCAGTACCTGGGGCTCGGCGTCCTGCTGCTCGCCGTGATCGCGGCCGGGCTGGTGGCGCTAAGACGGGTGCCTACCGCGGCACCGCGTCTGTGGAGTCGCGGCGTGCTGCTCACCTGCGCGGTCATGACGGCGTTTGCCGTGAGCCCGGTGGTGACGGTCGGCAGCCGCGTGCTCGTCAACCTCGACGGCGCGTGGAGCGCGCCGCTGGCGCTGTTCCGGTCGTCGGGCCGGTTCGTCTGGCCGCTCGTCTACGTCGGCCTCACCGCGGCGATCGTGGCGGTGGCGCGGCGCCTCGCCCGGAACGCGGCGCTCGCCCTGCTCGGTCTCGCCGTTGTCGTGCAACTCGTCGACTTGCACGGCGCGCACACCTTCCGACGCCAGGTGGCGCACGACCCCGCGTTCTACACCTGGCAGAATCCGTTCGACGATCGTCGCTGGGCCGAGATCGCGCCGGCCTACGCACACCTCGTGCTGGTGCCGCCCCCGCAGTGCGGCCCGTCACCCGTGCCGTACGAGACCACGATCGGCCTCGCCGCCCGGTACGGCCTCACGCTGAACGCCGGTGTCGTGGCTCGCCGCGACGACGCCGCGCGCAGCCGCTATTGCGGGGCGCTCGACGCCGAGATCGACACCGCCACGCTGCGCGACGACAGCCTCTATGTGATGGCGCCCACCGCCGCCCCTGCGCTCGCCGCCGCCGGCGGCGCGCGCACCGTGTGCGGCGAAATCGACGGCGTCTGGATCTGCACGACGCCGGCCGCGCACGCACGCTGGCGCGAGCGGGCCGGGTTCAACCGGCCGGCCGTGCCCTAGCCGTCCGGCCGCGCCCGCAGGCGCACGGCCTCAGTGCTGCTGCAGCTCGACGACGATGACTTCGATCGGCTCGGTGCCGTTGTTGACGTCGGCGTGCGTCGTGCCCGGCTTGTCCTCGGTGAGCCAGTAGGCCTTGCCCGAGTCCCACACGACGTGCTGCGACTCGCCGCCCTTCTGCACGATGTCGATGGCGCCGCCCTTGAGCGCGATGAGGGCGCGCGGATGCTCGTGGCGGTGCATCGTCAGCGGCTGCTTGGGCATGATGATGCTCTTCCACACCTTCACATGCGCGTTCTCGAACTGCGGTTCGCGTCGCGTGCCGCTCTGTGCCGTCTGCGCGGCGAGGGTCGCGGCCACGCCCAGCACGCCACCCAACACCAGCACTCCCAGCGTCTTCACCACTCGCATCACGTCCTCCTGCCCAGCACCGTCTCAGCGGACGGCGACGAAGTCGATCTCGATCCGGGCGCCGCGCGGTAACGCCGCCACCTGCACCGTCGATCGCGCCGGGGGCACGCCGCCCGCCGGGAAATAGGTGCCGTAGATGTCGTTGACCTTGGCGAACTCCGCGAGGTCGACCATGTAGATGGTGGTCTTCACCACGTTGGCGTAGCCGACGCCGGCCTCCTTCAGCACCGCGCCGAGGTTCTCCATGACGCGTCTGGCCTGCGCTTCGGTGCCGCCGTCGACGAGGTTGCCGCTCGCGGGATCGAGTCCGATCTGTCCTGACAAGTACACCGTGCCGCCGCTGCCGACGCCCGGGGAATACGGGCCGATCGGTTTCACCACGCCGGCGAATGCCTTCTTCGCCGCCGGCTGCGCCTGCGTTGCCGTGCCGTACATCGCGGTCGCGCCCAGAAGCGCGCCCACCATCACCAGGCCGAGGGAGTGCCGGATCATCGGGGGACCTCCGAAGGGCGGGATTATACCTAGCGGCTCGCGGCCAGGGGCCAGGGGCTCGACCCGAAGCGTGCAAGCGCTATCGCATACGCGACAGGGCCTGTATCGCGGCAACGCGGGCGGCATCCCCGGCAGGCGTCGGCGCCGCGTCCATCGCCAGCGCGGCGTGCAGGCCGCGCAGCACCTGCAGGCGATTCTCGACGCGCGCGAAGTCGGCGGGGGTCACGATCGGGCCTTTCGCCCAGAGCGCCTTGAAGTCGGCCTCGATCTCGCCGATCCAGCGCGTGACCGCGGCCGTGTCGGCATCGGGCCGGCGCACCGCCGCCGCCAACGCGAAGCCGACTCGCTGCGGCTCGCCCCAGGCAAATACGCTCCCGGCCTCGGCGGTCTTCTGCTGCACGACGGCGAGCAGGCGCGGCAGCATCTCCGGCGTCCAGTGCCGGCCGCGCGCCAGGAACTTGAACGCGTCGGCGCTGTGCGCGACGGCGTGCATCCAGCCCGTGGTGGCGTCGTAGCCGCGCAGGTCGCGCTCGCGCGCCAGGTAGTCGAGCAGGCGGTCGACGAGCGACTGCACCTCGGCGGCGTCGAGGAACGGCGTCGCGACCTCGCGCGCGGCGACGAGCGACAGGCACAGCGCCGAGAACGAGCGCTTGAAGATCCGGTCGTCGGGCGCACCGCCCAGTCCGTCGGCGAGGTTCGCGGTCCACTGCGCGGTCAGGGTCCGGAGATCGTCCGGGCCAACCACCCGTTCGCGCAGGATCCATTTCTCCGCGGCGGAGTACGCCACTTCGTCGCGCAACACCGGATCGGGCGACGCCAGCAGTGCGTTCATCTCGACCAGCAGACCGGTCGCGGTCTGACCGGCAGGCACGGCGAAGCCGCCCTTCGCCAGCGCCACCCACTGCGCGCGCGTGCGGGTCTGCGCGCCGGCGACGTTCGTACCAGCCACGAGGCAGACGCCGGCGGCCAAGGCGGCAATGACGCGACGGTGTCCCACGGCGGAGAGTCTACGCGCCGTCGCCGGTCGGGGACGAGCTATGGGACGACGAGCGACACTTCGCTCGATGGACGTCCGCCGCCGAACTCGTTGCCGCCGCGGATCGACGGACCGGCCGCTTCGGGTGGTGCGAGGCCGAGGTCCTGACCGAACTGGCCGACCGCGCCCATCCACCGGCCGCTGACGACGAGACCATCCTGCGCCGCCAACGGCGCCGCGAGCACGGCGACGGCAAGCGTCGTGAGCGCGGCGCACCGCGCGACTGTCGATGGTGTCGTCATGGCACCACCACCTGAATCTCCTGCGACGGCCGGCCGCCCCCGAACGTGTTTTCGCCGCGCACGCGCACGTAGTACGTGCCAGCCGGCACGTTCGCGATGGTCCAATTCGAGTCGGGGCCCAGGGGGATCGACAGGTCGGTGCGACCGGGCCCGACACCGACGTCGACGGTGAACTGCGAGGCGCCGCCGACGTTCTCCCACGCGAACGACGCCGTGGCGCCCGTGACCGTGGCGCGCAGCCGCAGCGGCGCTCCGGGCGGCGAGGCCACGCGCAACCCGCTGCAGCTGACCTTGACCTCGTCTGCCACATCCGACTGGTGCAGCACGCCGCTTCCCAGGACGATGCTCGTGAACCGGGCCGGAAACGGGACGCCGAAGTAGTTGCCATCACCGGTGAACGTGTAGACGCGCCCGGTCGCGGGACTCACGGCGAGCTTCGCGAGTCCGCACTTCCCGCCTGTGACGACCGAGGCGGTACCGACCACCTGCAGGTCGCGGGTCAGCAGGGTGAAGACGGTGTCGGATGACGGCTGGCGGGTGTCGATCACGCCGTCGAGGGCGTCGTTCCAGGCGACGAATCCGCCGAACGTCGCGGGGATGGCGGCGCGGGCGACCTCGAGGCCCGTGCTTGCGTCGTACGCGACGATCCGCTGCTGCATCGGACCGGACCCGCTCTCAGCGCGGAAGATGCGCGACCCATCCGGCGACAGTGTCCAACTCGTGGCGAGATATGGCTCCGTCAGCGTGAGTGTATGACGCACCGGATTGCCGCTGGCCAGGTCCACGACCATCCACGTGGTGTCGCTCGTGCCGAGCCGGACGCTGATCACCAGACGTTGCGCGTCCACGGCGTAGGCGGCCGCGACGCGCGTGTCTATGGGTGACGACGGCGACATCTCGAGCAGGGGGGTGATCGCGCCGGACGTCAGGTCGACCATCACCACGCCGGTCAGGTTCAGGGTCAGCGACTCGGCACGGAGGAAGAAGGCGCGAGGGCGAGCGGGATCGACGGCCAGCGGCGTCAGCAGCAGCGGGTACGGGTAGGGCACTTCGTTCCCGGTGAGGCGGTCGACGAGACGGTCGGCGAGCAGGCCGTACCGCCCGCCGGCCGCGAGCTGGCCGAGCAGCGCACCGGCTGGTCCGACCGTCGCCCCGAAGCCCGGGCCAGACGACACGACCTCGTAGTAGCCGATCGCCACACGGTCCTGCGCCCACGCATGGACGCCCGATGCCAGAACCGTCGCCAGCGCGGCGAGGCATGCGGTCACGCGTGGAACTCGAATTTCGATCGTCACGATTCGCTCCTCGGAGGGGGCGCGAGCGTGAATCGCTATAGCAAGCGGAGTGCCCACGATGTCACGGGCGTGTGACGTGCCGGCGTTGTCAGGAACTCGCTGGCCGCAAACGAGGTAGGGCGAGTCCCCGCACTACTATCGGCGTTAGTGGCGGATGGGGTGTGGCTCCCGGCACCGTGGCCGCGCGAACACAGTGTGGTCATTGCACCACACCCAACGTGGCTTGCACCTTCTTCGTGAGTCCCGCACGCACGAGTTGGTAGCTTGTCGCGATCGCCGCCGCAATCTCGCGATCGGTCAGGGCGTCCCAGCGATCGAGCGAGACCCACTTGGCTCGCGCCAGGTACGGCGCCGGCACGACGCCGTCGCGTTCGACCATCTCGGCGAAGCCGTCGTCGTCGCACTTGAACGAGCACTTCTTCGCCTCGGGATACTGCGTGAAATCGGTGCAGGCCGCGGCGAACATCTTCCCGCCGACCTTGAACACGGCGTCGGCGCCCCACTGGATCTGCTCGGTGGCGCCGGGCTGCGCCAGGCACAACGTGCGGAATCGGGCCAGGGTCATGGGCCGATGCTACACTCCCGCGCATGTCGCGACGCCACGTCTCCGCCGTCGTTCTGGCACTGCTCGCCGGGTCGGGAATCGCCGCTCGAACGGCGACGCAGTCCGCCGGCCAGGCCGGCCCGCTGCGCTTCGAGATCTCGTATCCCGCCACGCGCAGCGACGCGCCCCTCGACGGCCGCCTGCTGCTGATCCTGAGCACGCGGAAGGACGGCGAACCTCGCTTCCACGTCAACGACGGCGTCACGGGGCAACCGGTCTTCGGCCTCGACCTGGAAGGCTGGCCGGGCGGCGCGCCGGCAAGCGTGGCCGGGCCCACCATCGGCTTCCCCGTGCAGCGGCTGTCGGAGCTGCCCAAGGGCCGCTACCGCGTGCAGGCGCTCTTCCACCGCTACGAGACCTTCCGTCGCAGCGACGGCCACACGGTGAAGCTGCCGATGGACCGCGGCGAAGGCCAGCAGTGGAACCAGGCGCCGGGCAACTTCTACTCGACACCGGTGGAAATGGACCTCGACCCGGTGACGAGCGGCGCCGTGTCGATTTCCCTCGACCAGATCATCCCGGAGATCGCGCCGGCGAAGGACACGAAGTACGTGAAGCACGAGCGCATCCAGAGC
>CADEDM010000273.1 GCA_902826065.1 uncultured Acidobacteriota bacterium
CGCGGGCGTCGAACATCAAGGCGTGCGGGGTGCGGAACTCGCCGTGCTTCACGCCCACGCCGCCCCACGACTTGATGAACTTGCCGTCGGCGCTGAACTTGCTGATGCGCGAGGTGGCGCCGCGCTTCAGGCCCTCGGCCACGGCCTGCGCCGTCGTAAAGCCCTGCGCGTCGTGGCCGTCGGAGACGTAGATGCTGCCGTCGGGGCCGACGACGACGTCGTTCGGCTGGTTGAACTGACCGTCAGCGCTGCCCGGCTTGCCGGCCATGCCCAGGCTCAGGAGCTTGTCGCCCTTCGCGCTGAACTTGTGCACCTGGTGGCCCTTGGTGCCCTCTTTGTTGCCGGCGAAGTCGGCGATCCAGACGTTGCCCTGCTTGTCGACGTGAATGCCGTGCGGCGTCACCATCACGCCCTTGCCGATGTTCGCCATCACCGCGCCGGTCTTGCGATCGAACTTGAACACGGGATCGACGGGCGTGTTGTCGCAGTCGACCGGGCCGCCGCCGGCGGTGCCGGCGCCGCAGCGCTCGTAGGCCCAGATGTTGCCGTCGAGGGGATCGATCTCGATGCCCGCGCTCGTGCCCCACTGGCGGCCCGCGGGCAGCGTGCCCCAGTTCTTGGTGACGACGGGCGTGGGATTCGGGTAGCCCTCACCTGTGATCGGGTTCTGGACGGCGGCACGACGGCCGGCCTGCGCATGCAGCGCGGTGCCGGGGTCGTGGGTCACGAAGTACGCGACGGCCAACGCGGCCGCGGCGCACGCGACGAGACGTGACTGAGACATGACAGCTCCTTTGCTGGGTCGGTCCTGGCCGCCGGTCGGCGGGCGTCCGACAGTAGACGCCGAGGACGCGATCGGCCGCAAGGGGGTGCCGTCGTTGTCCACCGATGGGGCACCCAGCCCGGCCGCTGCACGGGAGCCCCGGCGTGGAATAATCGGGGGTTCAGGAGTGCACCGGTGAGCGAGCAGGACGAAGATTTCGCGGCGCTGTTCGAGGCCTCGACGAAGACGGCGCGGCAGTTCCAGCAGGGCCAGACCGTGGCCGGCACCATCGTGGCCATCGGCCCGAAGGTGGCGCTGGTGCACGTGGGCGGCAAGAGCGAGGCCCAGATCGAGGTCGGAGAGCTGAAGGACGCCGATGGCGACATCGAGTTCTCGGTCGGCGACCGCCTCGACGCGCGCATCGTGTCCACCGCAGGCGGACTGGTGTTGTCGCGCCGCGGCGTGCGCAGCGCCGCCACGCAGCGCGAGCTCGAGGACGCGTATGCCTCGGGACTCGCGGTCGAAGGTCGCGTCGAGCGATCGGTGAAGGGCGGCTACGAAGTGCGCGTCGCCCGCGAACGGGCGTTCTGTCCCATCTCGCAGATCGACATTGCCCGCACCACCGATCCCGAGGTGCACGTCGGGCAGACCTATGCGTTCCGCATCATCGAGTTCAAGGACGGCGGCAAGGACCTCGTGGTGTCGCGACGCGCCGTTCTCGAAGAGGAACAGCGCGCCGCCGCGGACGCGGTGCGTGCATCGATCGTCCCTGGCGCCGTGCTGCCTGGCCGCGTGACCTCGGTGCTCGACTTCGGCGCCTTCGTCGATCTCGGCGGCGGCATCCAGGGACTGCTGCACGTCTCGGAGATGAGCTGGTCGCGCCTGCCCAGCGCAGCGGCGATGGTGGCCGTGGGCGACCGGCTCACCGTGAAGGTGCTGCGCGTGGACGAGGCGACGGGGAAGATGTCGCTGGGGCTGAAGCAGCTTCAGGACGACCCCTGGACCGCCGTGGCGACGCAGTTCGCCGTGGGCCAGGTGCTGCAGGGCCGCATCTCGCGTATCGCCGACTTCGGCGCCTTCGTGGAGCTTGCGCCCGGCGTCGAGGCGCTGGCGCATGCCTCGACGTTCCCGCCCACCGGCCGCAGTGGCGGTTGGGCCAAGGCAATCGCCGTCGGCCAGATCAGCGCGTTCGAGATCCTGACCATCGACCTGACCCAGAAACGCATGGGCGTCGCGATGGTCGAGGAAGGCTCGGCCCGCGCCGCCTCGGCGGCGCAGTCGGCGATCGTCGCCGGCGCGCTCGTGACCGGCAAGGTCGAGCGCCACGAGAAGTTCGGCATCTTCGTCTATCTGGCGCCGGGGCGCACGGCGCTGCTGCCGTTCGCGGAGACCGGCGTCGACCGCGACGCCGACCTGCTCAAGGCGTTTCCGCCGGGGAGCGACGTGCAGGTGGTGGTGCTCGAGGCCGACCCCGACGGCCGCCGCATCCGCGTCAGCAAGAAGGCGGTGGCGGAGCAGCAGGAGCAGGCGGAGCTGCGCGACTACGCGTCGCGTCAGGACGCTTCGGCCGGCCCCTCGATGGGCTCGCTCGCCGACAAGCTGCGCGGTGCGCTGTCGACACGAAAGAGCTGAGGGTCGGGCGCCAGGTTGCGCCAGGCGCGTCCAGGTGCCCGAGTCACTGCCGGGCGATGGTCAAGCCGTTCGCCTTGTGCCGTTCGATGAGCGACGCCAGCAGGCCCGAGGTCGCGATCTCCCGAGCAAAGGCAGCGAGGTAGGCGGCGGCTGCCGCGCGCTCGCGCGGCACGGCCATCGACTGCTGCACCGCGGTGAAGCGTCCCGGCAGCAGGCGCGTGCCCGGTAGAGCCTTTACGTCGTCGCGCAGGCGCGGCGTGAGGCCGGCCAGGGCGTCGAAGCCGCCGCGGCCGAACGCGGCGACGGCGCCGGGCAGGCCGTCGGCCTCGGTGATCGTGGCAGCCTTCTGCGTGCGCTGCAGGTAGAGCGTGTAGGCGGCGCGTGCCGCGCTCACGACCTTCACGCCGGCGCGGTCGACGTCGGCGACGCTGCGCAGCGGCGAGTCGTCGCGCACCAGGAACGTCGCCTCGATCTCGACGTAGGCCGGCGTGAACGTGATGCGGTCGGCCCGCTCGGGCTCGGCACCGATGAACGCCACGTCCCAGGCGGCATCCTTGGCCGCGTCGGCCACCAGGCCGGCGTTGGCATAGCCCTCCAGCGTCACCGTGGCGCCGGTGCGGCGTGCCAGCTCACGCGCGAGATCCGGGGCGACGCCACCGGGCTCCGGCGTCCGCGACGACACCAGCAGCGTGTTGCTCAGGTTCAGCGCGGCGCGGAGCCGGCCGCCCGGCGCCAGCTGGGCGCGGGCCTCGGCCGAAAGGGGCGTGGGGGTCTGGGTCTGCACTGGGGCGCCAGTCGTGGCCGCCACGACGACCACGGCGAGCCAGGCGGCCCGGCACGCGTATCGCCGAGCTGGGCCCGGAATCTCAGAAGGATGGCTCATCGGGGTGTCGGGCGCGGAAGCCGCCCGGACCAGGCAGGAGCATACCGCGGCCAACAGCCCGTGGTGAGGCCGCGTGGCGGACGCCGCCGCTGATTTTCGATATCAGAGGTGAGCGTTTTGAAGGAGAACCCGTCATGCCGCGTCCACCCGCCTTCGCGATCGTCGCGTTCGTCCTCGCCCTCGCCGGCTCCGCCGCGGCCCAGTCCGCCGCTGCCTCTCAACCGGGCCACGACCATGGGCCCGTCCGCCAGCTCGGCACCGTCCACTTCGAGAATTCGTGCGCCCCGGCTGTCAGCGCCGACGTCGATCGCGGCCTGGCGCTGCTGCACTCGTTCTGGTTCTCGGCCGCCATCGAGACGTTCGACGGCGTGCTGAAGGCCGACCCCACCTGCCGCATCGCGCACTGGGGCATCGCGATGAGCTGGTGGAGCAATCCGTTCGGCACCGCGCGGTCGGCCCAGGCGTTGAAGAACGGGCTCGCCGCCACCGATGCCGCCAAGGCGATTCCCGGCGGCACGCCACGTGAGCGCGCCTACGTCGACGCCGTCGACGTGCTGTACCGCGACGCTGCGACGAAGGACCAGCGGACGCGCATCCTGGCCTACGAGCAGGCGATGGCGGCCCTGGCCGAGGCGTATCCCAAGGACCTCGAGGCCCGCGTCTTCTACGCGCTGGCGCTGGCGCAGTCGGCGCTGCCTACCGACAAGACCTACGCCAATCAGCTCAAGGCCGCGGCGATTCTCGAAGAGGAGTTCGCGCGCCGCCCTGAACATCCCGGCCTGGCGCACTACATCATCCACAGCTTCGACGTGCCGCCGCTGGCCTCACGCGGCCTGAACGCCGCGCGCCGCTACTCGACCATCGCGCCCGACGCGCCGCACGCGCTCCACATGCCGTCGCACACGTTCACGCGCCTCGGCCTGTGGCAGGACTCGATCGAGGCCAACCTCCGCTCGGCCGAGTCCGCGCATCGCGATGCCGGTGCGGCCTCCGAGGAACTGCACGCCTTCGACTACCAGGCCTACGCCTTCCTGCAGACCGGACAGGACGCCGCCGCCCGCGCCACCATCGATCGCGTGCCGGCGTTGAAGGCGGCGATTCCGAACGCCGGCGCCGGCAACGCCGCGCCGCCGTCGGCCGGCTACTACGCCGTCGCCGCCATTCCGGCGCGCTATGCGCTCGAGCGCAACGCCTGGGCCGAGGCCACCGCGCTGGTGCCGCCAGCGGCGCCCAACGCGTGGGCCGACGCCGTCACCCACTTCGCGCGTGCCCTCGGCTTCGCCCATCAGAGCCAACCCGAGGCCGCGCAGAAGGAAGTCGATCGCCTGATCGAGCTGCGCGAGGCAGTGCGCAAGACCAACGACGCCTACTGGACCGAGCAGGTCGACATCCAGCGGCTCGGCGCGGCGGCGTGGACGGCGTTCTCCGCCGGCAAGCGCGACGAGGCGCTGACCTTGATGCAGGAAGCCGCGACCCGCGAGGACGCCACCGAGAAGGCGGCGGTCACGCCCGGTCCGCTCAAGCCGGCGCGCGAGCTGCTCGGCGATCTCTACATGGAGCTGCAGCGTCCGGCCGACGCGCTGGCGGCGTACGAGACGACGCTGAAGAAGGAGCCGAACCGCTTCCGTGCCACCTACGGCGCGGCGAAGGCGGCCCAGGCCGCCGGGCAGAAGCAGAAGGCCACCGCGCACTACGCGCAGCTGCTGCAGATCTGCCGCAAGGCCGACGCCGGCGCCAGGCCAGAGCTGAAGGAAGCGACGGCTGCCACCCGCTGACGACGCCGGGCTGCCCTGAGCAGCCCACGTCGTTCGCCAGCCATCGGGCGGCCGCGCCGCCGCCCGTCGTCCCGACTGCCGGGCCGCGCCGATGGCGTCGCCAGTGCGATGGCACGCTGGTTCACGGGTTCGCGGCCTCAATTCGCGCGCCTCGTCGCCTTGGTCACGGACGGTCATCGCCTCGCGATGTCGTCCGCTGGCCTACTACGAGTGGCTGCGCGGGCCGCGCACCGCCGAGGAACTGGACGTGCAGCGCGCGACCATCGCGGTCGAACGCCACTTTGTGGACGCTCACTCGTCAGGATTTCGTCGAAGTGCCGGGGCTGCGCCTGCTCTGAGCGACCTGGAAAGAACGCTATCCTGTGCTTCTGCCACCGGCATCGGCATCAGGGGATAGGAAATGTCGGCCGAAGTCGATGAGCGATAGAACTCTTCGCAGACAACAATTTGGCATGGAGCGGGCGATGCGTGCCTCAGTGCCACTTGCCGGTACGGTATTGCTGCTTGGTGCGGTCGTCACAACGGCGCAGCCCGATGCCACCGTCGTCGAGATTGAGACCTACACCCGAGAACTCCTGGCGCTGGCGTATCCGGAACTGCCACCGGCAGAGTTCGTCGGAGTCGGCCGAGATGGCCTGGTGTCACTGGAGTTGCTGTATCCGGCCATGACCGGAAAGAAACAGAATGACGGGAAGACGCTCGTCGCTGGCAACGTACGCGTGGACCAGCATCGAATCCTCGAGCTGTCGATGTCTCGAGATCCCCTCGGGATGACGACGGACGTCTTGCTGAGCGCGCTGAGGTCCGAGGGTCGCATTGAGACACTCGCAGTACTCGAGGCCAGGCTGGGGCGGTTGGGCGCCCGATACCCGCCATCTGAACGTGCCAGCCTGGTCGAAGCGCTGGATTTTCCGAAATTCACGCCAGTCCTCGGCGAGTTCCTGGTCGAGCCGGTCGTGAGCCTCCTGTGGAACCCAGGCGATTGGGAGCCCCGTTGGGCAGCAAAGATCCAGACCCAGCGCCCCAACGGCGAGAGACTGTGCCACTCCCTGGAGTTCGACGTGTTCAGCGGTCGCTTCGTGGGCATGTTGCGAATGCCGGCTGGCACAGCGCGTGGG
>CADEDM010000274.1 GCA_902826065.1 uncultured Acidobacteriota bacterium
GCCATCAGCGGCTCGCCGTCCTTCATGACGAAGCCGGCCATGATCGAGTGGAACGGCTGCTTGCCCGGCGCGACCACGTTGGGATGCCCGGCCTCGAGCGAGAACGCGGAGCCGCGGTTGTGCAGCACGAAGCCGTACGGGCCGACCGCCGCGCGGCTGCCATAGACGCTGAACACGCTGTGCACGAGCGACACCATGTTGCCCCAGCGATCGGCGGCCGCCATGTAGATCGTGCCGCCATCGGTGCCGCCCACGACGCCTACGGGACCGGCGCGCTCCGGGTTGATCTGGCCGCAGCGCGTCGCCGCGTAGTCCTTCGACAGCAGGCGCTGCGTCGGGATCTGCGAGAACTTCGGATCGCCGTTCTTCGCCAGCAGATCCGCGTAGGCGAGCTTCTTCGCCTCGACCAGCAGGTGCCACTTCATCGGATCCGCGGGACCGAGCGCGGTGAGGTTCACGTTCAACTTCGGCGCGCAGACCTCGAGGATGTTCAGCATCTCAAGCGCCGCGAAACCCTGCCCGGGCGGCGGCAGTTGATGCACGCCGTAGCCGTGATAGGTCGTCGCGACGGTGTCCACCCAATCCGGCTCGTACTTCGCCAGGTCGTCGAGGGTCATGACGCCGCCGTCGCCCTGCACCTTCTTCACGATCGCCTGCGCGATGTCGCCCTTGTAGAACGCGTCCTTGCCCTGCGCCTGGATCAGGCGCAGCGCCTTGGCCAGATTCGGATTGCGGATCACGCTGTAGAGCGCCGGCGGCTGGCCGTCGTTCAGGAAAACCTGTTTCGAGTCGGCGTCCGCGCGCAGACCCTCGAGCGCGCTCAGGAGATCGTCGTGGCGGCGTTCGGCCAGGCCCCAGCCCTCGTCCGCGATGCGCGCCGCGCGCTCGAACGTCTCCTTGAAGGTCATCGTGCCCAGACGCTTCAGCAGCGCGTCGTAGCCGGCGATGGCGCCGGGCACGGTGGCCGCGTTCACGCCGCCGCCGGGCATGCGCGTGGCCTTGAGCTTCTCCTTGAAGAACGTGGGCGTCCAGCCCGCCGGCGCGCGTCCGGCGGCGTTGATGGCGTAGAGCTTCTTCTCCTTCGCAACCCAGATGATGGCGAAGAGATCGCCGCCGATGCCGGTGTCGTTCTGCGACGTCACGTCGAGCACGGCGGCCGCCGCCACTGCGGCGTCCACCGCGTTGCCGCCCTGCCGCAGGATCTCGAGGCCGGCCTCGGACGCGAGCGGATCGCTCGTCGCGACGATGCCGTGGCGCGCGAGCACCTCGGAGCGGCCCTGGCTGGCCCAGCCCTGTGCGCGCGATCCCGGCACCGCGGGGCTGTCCTTCGCCGGCTGCGGCGTCTCGGCCGACGGCAGACCGAACGGGGTCTTCGACTGGGCCCCGCCCCCCACCACGGCAAGCGCGACGACGGCGACGACGGCGACCGAGCCAACCAGGCGGCGACGCGACACGGCGATGGGCATGGCGAGGACTCCTCGTGAAGCGGGAACGCGCGAAGGATACACCCGCGCCATCGCCCCGAATCGCCCCACTTGACGCCCGCCGCCCGGATCGGCGACAGTCCGCTAGACCAATCGGTCCAGTCCTCCCATGCCGGCCACCAGTCCCACCAAGCAGCAGCTCCTCGAACAGGGCATGGCCATGCTGTTGAAGAGCGGCTACCACCACCTGGGGCTGGCCGAGATCCTCGAGTCCACGGGCATCCCGAAGGGCTCGTTCTACCACCACTTCAAGAACAAGGAAGACTTCGGCCTGCAGGCCATCGACCTCTACATGGCCGGGGTCCACGCCGCGCTCGACGCCTGCCTCGACGACTCGAGCCTGCCGCCGTTGCGCCGCGTCCGCCGGTTCTTCGAGCTGGTCCAGGACAGCTACCGGAGTGAGGGCTATCTCGGCTGCCTGCTGGGTGGACTGGGCCAGGAGCTCTCGGGGGTCAGCGACGCCTTTCGCGCCAAGGTCGAGCAGTGCATCTCGACGATCGCCCGCCGCCTTGCGGCGAGTCTCGAGGCGGCCATTCGCGACGGGGACCTGGCGCCCGGCACCGACCCGCACGCCATGGCCGAATTGCTCGTGAACTGCTGGGAGGGAGCCGCCTTGCGCAGCCGGCTCCGACGCGACCCCGCCCCCTTGGGGCAAATGCTCGACTTCTACTTCCGCCACGCGTCGCCTAGCTAGCCGCTCATGACCGCAACACCGCATCGTGGCGCCGCTCGCGTGATCGCTAGACCGACCAGTCTATTCGCGCATCGTCCGCTCGACACCGTCACGGCAAAGGAGCCCGACATGGAGACCAGATCCCTGTACGAACGCCTCGGCGCCACCCCCGGCATCGCCATGCTCGTCGACGACATCGTGGCGTTGCACCTGGAGAACCCGGCCATCGGCGCGCGGTTCCGGCCGATGCTCGAGACCCCGGAACGTCTGGCCACCGCGAAGCACCATCTGTGCGCGTTCCTCGAGGCCGGCAGCGGCGGGGCCCAGGCCTACACCGGGCGCTCGATGCCCGACGCGCACCGCGGCATGAACATCAGCGCCACCGAGTACGTGGCCGCCATCGACGACATCCTCACGGTGCTCGGCCGGCATGGCGTTGACGAGCAGACGACGAAGGACGTCCTGGCCATCGCCTACTCGCTCAAGGGCCAGATCATCCACGTGTAGCAAGACCCGCGGCGACACCGCCGTCGCCACGGACTGCTAGACTCGACCGATGAGCGTCGTCGCCTCCGAGCCCCGCATCGTGAAGGGGGCGTGCCCGCACGACTGCCCCGATACCTGCGCGCTCGAGATCACCGTGCAGGACGGCGTGGCCACCAAGGTGGCCGGCGCGAAGGCCCACGCGTGGACCGACGGCGCGATCTGCACCAAGGTCTCGCGCTACCTCGATCGCACCTACGCGAAGGACCGGGTGCTGTATCCGCACCGTCGCGTCGGCGGCAAGGGCCCGGGCAAGGGCTCGTGGCAGCGTGTGTCGTGGGACGAAGCGCTGGGCGAAATCGCGGAGCGCTTCAACGCGATTCGCGCCTCGGCCGACGGCCCAGAGGCGATCTGCCCCTACAGCTACGCCGGCACGATGGGCCTGCTGAACTTCGCCGGCATGGACCGCCGCTTCTTCTTCCACCTCGGCGCGTCGCTGCTCGAACGCACGCTGTGCTCGTCGGCGGGGAAGGTGGGCGTGAAGATCACGCTCGGCGGCGGCGTGGGCATGGACCCCGAGCGCGTCGAGGACTCGCGCCTGGTGATCATCTGGGGCTCGAACCCGATCACCTCGAACCTGCACTACTGGTCGCGCGTGCAGGAGGCGAAGCGCAAGGGCGCGCGCGTCGTGGTCATCGATCCCTATCGCAGCCTGACCGCAGAGAAGGGCACCGATCACCTGCCGGTGATTCCGGGCACCGACGCCGCGCTGGCCCTGGCGATGATGCACGTGATCATCGGCGAGGGCCTGCACGACACCGACTACATCGCCCGTCACACGGTGGGCTTCGACCAGCTCGCCGAGCGGGTGCGCGACTACTCGCCGGCGCACGTCGCCGGCATCTGCGGCATTCCCGCGGAGACGATCGCGCAGCTCGCACGCGACTACGCCAGGACGCAACCGGCGGCGATTCGCGTGAACTACGGCCTGCAGCGCCACTTCGGCGGCGGCGCCGCCGTGCGCGCCATCACCTGCCTGCCGGCGCTGGTGGGCGCGTGGCGCAATCCAGCCGGCGGCGTGCTGCTGAGCACCGGCGACTTCTACGGGATGAACACGCCAGCGCTGGAACGTCCGGATCTGCTGGCCGGCCGCAAGCCGCGCACCATCAACACCAGTTCGATCGGCGACGCGCTGCTCGAGGCCGACCCGCCCATCCGCGCGCTCTACGTCTACAACTCGAACCCGGTGTGCGTGGCGCCCGACTCGGAGAAGGTCGTCCGCGGCTTCTCGCGCCCGGATCTTTTCACCGTCGTCAACGACGTCTTCTATACCGACACCGCCGACTACGCCGACGTCTTCCTGCCGGCGACCACGCAGCTCGAGTGCCTCGACCTGCACAAGTCGTACGGCCATCTCTACGTGCTGCTGAACCAGCCGGCGATCGCCCCGCAGGGCGAGGCGCTGCCGAACAGCGAGGTGTTCCGACGGCTCGCCAAGGCGATGGGGCTCACTGAGCCCGCGCTCTTCGAGGACGACGAGACGCTGATCCGCCAGACCCTGAACTCGACGCACCCGCGCATGCAGGGGATCACGTTCGAGGGCCTGAAGGAACACGGTTGGCAGCGGCTGAACGTGCCCGAGATCTACACGCCGTTCGCCGAGGGCGGCTTCCCGACGCCGTCGGGCAAGTGCGAGTTCTACAGCGAGACCGCGAAGGGGATGGGGCTCGACCCGCTGCCCACCTTCACGCCGCCGATCGAGTCGGCCTACAGCGCGCCGGAGCGCGCGAAGACCTATCCACTGGCCGTGATTTCGCCGCCGCAGCGGCACCTGCTGAACTCGACGTTCGCGAACCTGCCGCTCTTCCTCGACGCCGAGAAGGAGCCGCATCTCGACATCCACCCGGCCGACGCCTCGCCGCGTGGCATCGCCGAGGGCGACTGGGTGACGATCTTCAACGACCGGGGCCGCTTCGGCGCCCGCGCTCGCGTCAACGACAAGGCCCGGCCCGGGTGCGTGGTGGCGGTGTCGTTGTGGTGGCGCAAGCTCACGCCCGACGGCACCAACGCCAACCAGGTGACGTCGCAGCGGCTCGCCGACATGGGCAACGCAGCCACGTTCTACGACGTGCTGGTCGACGTCGCGAAGGCGGCCGAGCCCGCCGGCGCGCGCGTGTAGCGGCGTTCAGCCGCCGGCGGCTACGGCAGCAGCCGCGCCCACTGCGCGGTGTCCGTGTACTGCTGGAACGTCACGACCTTCCCGCCGGCGAACCGGTAGTGGTGGACGAACGGCGCGTCGAGCCGCTCGCCGTTGTGCTTCATCGTCCCGCCGTAGCGGCCCAGCACCATCACGTGATCGCCGCCGTCGACGAACTGCTCGGGCACGGCCGTGAAGCGGTCAATCGTGGACACGATCCGGCCGAACACGCCACCGCCGATGGCCTGGGCGCCGACGTAGGGGTTGCCGTCGGCCATCGGGTTGCCCTCGGCCTCGCGCCACTGGGCCGCGGGGTCGAGCGCCCCGAAGAGGACGGAGGGATCGTTGCGCGCGAAGGCGTCGTAGGCGGCCTTGAGGGTCTCGACATTCGTCATACGGCAGGTCCTCGCCCGCACCGTGCACGGGGCGACGGATGGTAGCACGCGGTGCGCAGTCGTGATGAGATAGGAGACCGTCTGCAGCGCCGGCGGGGGAGTCCAGATGACAGACGTTCATGTGCTCGACAGGGTGAGGCGCGTCGCCGCGACACTGCTCGTCATGCTCGCCCCGGCAACGGCCGGCGCGCAGTCGTCGACGACGGCGCTGGTCGCGCCGCCAGCCATCACGCTGCCGCCCGAGCTCGATCGCGTGCTGCGCGACTACGAGCGCGCGTGGCGCGACGGCGATGGCGCCGCGCTGTCGGCGCTGTTCCTCGAAGACGGCTTCGCGGTGCAGAACGGCGGGCCGCTGGCGCGCGGCCGCGACGCCATCGCGAAGAACATCGACGGCCCGGGCGGCACGCTGCAGCTCACCGCCTACGCGTTCGCCGTGTCGGACACGACCGGCTATGTCGTGGGCGGCTATCGCTATCCCGACTCGATCGGGCCCGGCGGGCGCTTCGTGCTGGCGCTGCACAAGCGGCAGGACGGCTTCTGGCTGATCGCCGCCGATCTCGACAACATGGGCCCGCCCCCCAAGTCGGGCACGACGCTGGCCGCCACGCCCGCCGACGACCGGGCGCAGCTCGTGAAGCTCAACGACGACTACGTGAAGTCGGTGCTGAACTCCGACGCGGCGCGCTTCGAGCAGCTGCTCGCCGCCGAGTTCCGCAACACCAACGCCGACGGCACCATCCTCGATCGCGCCGCGTTTCTCGCGCAGGTGGCGCGGCCGTCGAACCTCAAGACGCTGGCCTGCGAGGACGTCGAGATCCGCGTGCTCGGCGACACCGCGATCATCCACGCGAAGACGGTCTACGAAACCAGCGACGGCCGCGACGGCAGCGGCCGCTACACCGACATCTGGCAGAAGCGCAACGGCGAGTGGAAGGCCG
>CADEDM010000275.1 GCA_902826065.1 uncultured Acidobacteriota bacterium
CGGCGTCGACCTTGACGGTCACGCCCTTCGGCACCGGAATCGGCTTCTTTCCAATTCGCGACATGGTCAACCTATCGAAGCGGACTGCGTCGCCGGGCCTCGGCGCGCCGTGTCAGGCACGCCCCAGTCCCCAGCCCCCAGCCCCCAGCCCCTACCAAACGTTGCAGAGCACTTCCCCGCCGATGCCGGCCTTCTTGGCCGCCCGACCGGTCATCACGCCATGCGACGTGGTGAGGATGCTCACACCCAGGCCGCCCAGCACCGGGCCGATCCCGTCGGCCGCGGCGTAGACGCGGCGCCCGGGCCGGCTCACGCGCTGGATGCCGGTGATCACGCGCTCGCCACCGGGGCCGTACTTCAGCAGCACCCGGATGAGCGGCCGCGCCGCGGTGCCGGCCTTGGCGGGCTTGTCCTCGACGAGCTTGTAGCCCGCGATGTAGCCCTCGTCCTGCAGGATCCGCGCGATCTCGGCCTTCAACTTCGACGCCGGCATGTCCACGCGGGCGTGCCTGGACGCCACGGCGTTTCGAACCCGGGTCAGCATGTCTGCAATCGGATCAGTCATGTCTCTTCTCTCTAGCCGCCAGCCGCTAATCCCTAGCCGCTAGTCCTACCAGCTGCTCTTCGTCACGCCCGCGATGTCGCCCGTCAGGGCGTGCTCGCGGAAGCACAACCGGCACAGCGCGAACTTCCGCAGGTACGCCCGCGGACGTCCGCAGCGCCGGCAGCGGTTGCGGTGGCGCACCTTGAACTTGAGCGCCTTCTTCTCACGGGCCTTCTTCGCCGTCGTCGCCATCGTCGCGTCCCCTAGTTCGTGCGGAAGGGCATGCCCATCAGCTGCAGCAGCTTCCGGGCTTCTTCGTCGGTCTTCGCGGTGGTGACCACGCAGACGTTCATGCCGCGCGCCTTGTCCACCTTCAGGTAGTCGATCTCCGTGAAGATCAGCTGGTCGCGCAGGCCCAGCGTGTAGTTGCCGCGGCCGTCGAAGCCGCGCGCCGACACCCCGCGGAAGTCGCGGACGCGTGGCAGCGAGATGCTGAACAGGCGGTCGAGGAAGTCGAACATCCGGTCGCCGCGCAGCGTCACGGTGACGCCGATGGGCTGGCCGGCGCGCACCTTGAACTGCGCGATCGACTTCTTGGCGCGGCGCACCGAGGCCTTCTGGCCGGTGATCTTGCCGAGCTCGTCGGCGCCGACGTCGATGACCTTGGCGTTCTGCGTGGCTTCGCCGAGGCCCATGTTGACCACGATCTTCTCGAGCTTGGGCACCGCCATCACGTTGGTGTACCCGAACTCCTTCGACAGGGCGGGCACGACCTCCTTCTGGTAGCGCTCGCGCAGCCGGTTCGTCTTCGTGCTCATGTCGTCCTATCCCTGCCGCTTGCGGCGGACACGCACCTTGGCGCCGTCGGCCTCGACCCGCACGCCGATGCGCCCGGGCAGATTGGAATCGCCGTCGACCAGCAGCACGTTCGAGACGTGGATGGCCGATTCCTTCTCGAGGATGCCGCCCTTGATGTTCTTCTGCGGGTTCGGACGCGTGTGGCGCTTCACCAGGCCCACACCTTCCACGACCACGCGGCTCTTGTCGGGCAGCACCTGCAGCACACGGCCGCGCTTGCCGCGGTCCTTGCCGGCCCGCACCAGCACCGTGTCGTTCTTCTTGATCCGCACCTTGGCCATGACCTACAGCACCTCGGGCGCCAGCGAAATGATCTTCATGAAGCGGCGCTCGCGCAGTTCACGGGCCACCGGTCCGAACACGCGCGTGCCCACCGGCTCGCCCTCGTTGTTGACGAGCACGGCGGCGTTCCGGTCGAACCGGATGTAGCTGCCGTCGCGGCGGCGCTGTTCCTTGCGCACGCGCACGATCACTGCCTTCACCACCGCGCCCTTCTTGACGTTGCCTTCGGGCGTGGCTTCCTTCACCGACGCGGTCACGATGTCGCCCAGGCGCGCATACCGTCCGGTGGACCCGCCGATCGGGTTGATCACCGAGAGCTTGCGTGCGCCCGAGTTGTCGGCCACGTCGAGAATCGTCCGCATCTGGATCATGGCGGCTCTCCTCCTAGACCTTCGGGGCGCGCTCGATCACGCGCGTGACGGCCCAGCGCTTGCGCGCGCTCATCGGCCGCGACTCGCTGATGGCGACGAGATCGCCGAGCTTGGCGTCGTCGTTCTCGTTGTGGGCCATGAGCTTGGTGGTGCGCTTCTGAATCTTCCCGTAGACGCCGTGCTGGACGCGGCGCTTCACCGCCACCACCACGCTCTTCTGCATGCGGTCGCTGACGACCACACCCTGCATCTCGATCTTCGAGGCCATGGCTACTTCGCCTTTTCCCTGAGAACGGTCTTCACGCGCGCCAGGTTCTTGCGGGCGTCGCGCAGCGCCACCGGCTTCTCGAGCTGGCCCATGGCCTTCTTGACGCGCATGCGGAACAACTCGTCCTCGATCTCCGCCGCCCTGGCGCGCAGGCCATCGGCATCGAGCTCACGCAGTTCGGTCGCCTTCATCGCTGCTTCTCCTCACCGAACCGGACCGCGAACTTGGTCAGGATGGGAAGCTTGGCGGCGGCGAG
This sequence comes from uncultured Acidobacteriota bacterium, assembly GCA_902826065.1. Lineage (GTDB taxonomy): Bacteria > Acidobacteriota > Vicinamibacteria > Vicinamibacterales > UBA2999 > CADEFD01. The sequence continues at coordinate 2,580 of CADEDM010000275.1, forward strand.
TTCCATGGCGCGACGGGCCTCGGTCTCGCTCACGCCTTCCATCTCGAACAGGATCTTGCCGGGCCGCACCACGGCCACCCAGCCTTCGGGTGCGCCCTTGCCCTTGCCCATGCGGGTCTCGAGCGGCTTCTTCGTGACCGGCTTGTCGGGGAACACGCGCACCCAGATCTTGCCGCCGCGCTTGATGAAGCGGGTCATCGCCACGCGCGCCGCCTCGATCTGGCGGTCGGTCATCCAGCACGGTTCCAAGGCCTTCAGGCCGAAGTCGCCGAACGACACGTCGGAGCCGCGCCACGCCTTGCCGCACATGCGGCCGCGCTGCTGCTTCCGGAACTTGACCTTCTTCGGCATCAACATGATGACGTCTCGCTATCCCCGGGCGCCCGCCGCACGGCGCGGCCGGTCGCGGTATTCCTCGTCGCGGCCCACGCGCGGGGTGAGCCGTTCGCCCTTGTACATCCAGACCTTGACGCCGATCTGGCCGTAGGTCGTGTGTGCTTCCGCGAAGCCGAAGTCGACATCGGCGCGCAGCGTCTGCAGCGGCAGCTGGCCGTGCAGGTACCACTCGGAGCGGGCGATCTCGGCGCCGTTCAGGCGGCCCGACACCCGCACCTTGATGCCGCGGGCGCCGAAGCGCAGCGCCGACTCGACCGCCTTGCGCATGGCGCGGCGGAACGCGACGCGCTTCTCGAGCTGCATCGCCACCGACTCGGCGACCAGCTGCGCGTCGAGCTCGGGCTTCTGGATCTCCTGGATGTTGATGAAGACCTCGCGCTTGGTGCGCTTCTGGATCTCCTGCTTCAGCTTGTCGACCTCGGTGCCCTTGCGGCCGATGATGATGCCCGGCCGCGAGGTGTGCACGTCGATCTTCAGCTTGTTGGCCGCGCGCTCGACCTCGATCTTGGCCACGCCCGCGTGCTGGAAGCGCTTCTTGAGGTCGGCCTTCAGCGCGAGGTCCTCGTGGAGGAGGTCCGCGTACTCACGGCCGGCGAACCAGCGCGACTTCCAGGTCTTGTTGAACCCGATCCGGAATCCGTACGGGTGAACTTTCTGGCCCACTGCGATCTCCTCGTGACTACTCGGCCGCCGCGGCCTTCTTGACGCGGGCCCGCCGCGCCGGGGTCTTCGACTCGCCCTCGCCGACCGCCTTGATCCGCTGCGGCCGCTCGGTCACCTCCACCGTGAGGTGCGTGGTGCGCTTCACGATGCGGAACGCCCGGCCCATCGGCGCGGGACGCACCCGCTTCTGCGACGGGCCCTGGTTGGCGAACGCCGCCGACACGAAGAGCCGTTCGATGTCGCCACCGAAGCCCTCCTTCTGACGGGCGTTGGCCACCGCCGACCGCAGCACCTTGGCCAGGTCCCTGGCGACGGTCTTGCGCGCGAACATCAGCGTCGACAGCGCGCGGTTGACGTCCTTGCCGCGGATCAGGTCGCACACGAGGCCCGCCTTCTGGGCCGACGTGCGCACGTACTTCGCCGTTGCCTCTGCGCGCACCATGACTAGCTCTTCCCTCCAGCGGCCGGCGACGACGACGCGGTCTTGTCGGCCTTGGCGGCGTGGCCCTTGAACTGGCGCGTGGGCGAGAACTCGCCGAGCTTGTGCCCGACCATGTTCTCGGTCAGGTAGACCGGCACGAACTTGCGGCCGTTGTGCACCGCCAGCGTGTGCCCGACCATCTCGGGGATCACGGTGGAACGGCGCGACCAGGTCTTGACGACCTTCTTCTCGTTGTTGCGGTTCATCGCCTCGACCTTCTCGAGGAGGTGCGTGTCGATGAACGGTCCCTTCTTCAGCGATCTGCTCATAACGCCTACTTCTTCCGCCGCTGGACGATGAACTTGTTGCTCTGCTTCTTGTTCGAGCGGGTCTTGTAGCCCTTGGTGGGCACGCCCCACGGCGTCACCGGGTGACGGCCGCCCGAGGTGCGGCCCTCGCCGCCGCCCAGGGGGTGATCCACCGGGTTCATCGCCACGCCGCGCACGTGCGGCTTCTTGCCCAGCCAGCGGCTGCGGCCGGCCTTGCCGATCGACACGTTCTCGAAGTCGAGGTTGCCGACCTGGCCGACGGTGGCGACGCAGTTCTGGAGGATCTTGCGGATTTCCCCCGACGGCATCTTCACCGAGACGTACTCGCCTTCCTTGGCGACCACCTGCATGGCGGCGCCGGCGCTGCGGGCCAGCTGGCCGCCGCGTCCCGGCTTCAGCTCGACGTTGTGGACGAGCGTGCCCTGCGGGATGTGCGACAGCGGCAGGGTGTTGCCCGGCAGGATGTCGGCCGTGTCGGACGCGACGATCGTGTCGCCGACCTTCAGGCCGACCGGCTGCAGGATGTAGCGCTTCTCGCCATCGGCGTAGGTCACCAGCGCGATCCGCGCCGAGCGGTTCGGGTCGTACTCGATGGTCGACACCTTCGCCGGGATGTTCTTCTTGTCGCGCTTGAAGTCGATGACGCGATAAAGGCGCTTGTGGCCGCCGCCGCGCCACCAGCTGGTGAGCTCGCCGGTGTTGTTGCGGCCGCCGGTACGCTTCAGCGTCTCGGTGAGCGGGCGGTAGGGGCGGTCGGTGGTGATCTCGTCGAACACCTGCACCGTCTGGAACCGCCGGCCCGGGGATGTCGGCTTGTAGGTACGAATCGGCATGGCCGTCTCTCTCAGGATCCGAAGCGTGCGCCTAGGCGTTCTCTGCGAACTCGGGCAGCGTCTCGCCCTTGCGCAGCACCACGTAGGCCTTCTTCCAGTCGGAACGCCGGCCGACGAACTGGCCCTGGCGCTTCTGCTTGCCGTGCGCGATCGCGGTGCGCACCTCGGCCACCTTCGAGCCGAAGAGCTTCTCCACTGCGCGCTTGACGTCGAGCTTGTTGGCGCGGCGCGCCACCTCGAACACCAGCGTCCGGCCGTCCTCCTTCATCACGGTGGTCTTCTCCGTGACGAGCGGTCGCCGAATCACTTCCGTGATCTTCATGTCCGTGTCTCCCGCTAGGCGCCGAGCGCCGCTTGCAGCTTCTCGACGGCGGTCTTCGTGACCACGACCTTGGTCGTGTCGATGACGTCGCGCGCGGTGATGCGTCCGCTGGCCACGAGCTTCACGCCCGGCAGATTGCGAACCGACAGCGCGAGGTTGTCGTCGGGCTGCACGTCGATCAGCAGCGCCTTGCCGGCCACGCCCAGGCCCTTCAGCATGGTCGCCGCCGCCTTGGTCTTCACGGCCGACGCCGTCAGCGCGTCGACGACCACGAGATCGCCGTCCTGCGCCTTCTGCGCCAGCGCCGCGCGCAGGCCGCCGAGCTCCACCTTCTTCGGGGCCGTGAACGCGTAGCTGCGCGGCTGCGGACCGAACACCGTGCCGCCCTTGCGCCACAGCGGGTTGCGGGTCTCGCCGACGCGGGCGCGGCCGGTGCCCTTCTGGCGCCACGGCTTCTTGCCGCTGCCGCTGACCATGGCGCGGGTCTTGGTGGCGTGGGTGCCGCGACGGTCGGCGGCGTTGGCGCGCACGACCGAGGCATGGATGAGGTCGGTCTTCACGCGGCCGCCGAACACGGCGTCGCTGAGCTCGACCG
>CADEDM010000276.1 GCA_902826065.1 uncultured Acidobacteriota bacterium
GCCGCCGACATGGACTTCACGAAGGCCGAGGAGCTCTCGATCTTCTTCCAGGTCTACAACCCCGGCCTGAACGCGAACGGCAAGCCCGACCTGTCGCTCGAGTACAGCTTCCTGAAGAAGGAAGGCGCCGAGGAGAAGTTCTTCAACAAGACCAATCCGCAGGCCGTGAACGAGAGCAACCTGCCGCCGCAGTTCGACCCGGCCCGCTTCCCGGTGCCGGGCGGCATCACGGTGCCCCTCAAGAGCTTCCCTGAGGGTGAGTACCGGCTCGAAATCAAAGTGACCGACAAGACGTCCAACAAGGTGCTGTCGCGCGACGTCAAGTTCAACGTCAAGCCGTAAGTCGCGTATCGCGCCGTGGCCCCGCGAGCGCCGCGCGGGGTCACGGTGACCTGTCGGGTCTGAGACGGAGCTCCCTATGATCGCTCCCCGCGTTCGGCTCCTCATGGCGACATTGGCCGGTATCACCGCCCTGGGCGGTGGCGCGGCCGCTGCGCAGACTCCGTCGTCCGTTCGCGCGGACAACCCGGCCGTCGTCCGTCTCGCCGCCGCTGCTGCCGGCGTCATCTACGGTTCGGTGCAGGACGAGTCCGGCGACCCGGTCGAAGGCGCGGTCATCTCGGCGCTGGGTGGATCCACGGCGTTCGCCGTGACCGATCGCACCGGCCAGTACCGCATCACCGAATTGCCGGCTGGCCCGTACGTGGTCCGCGCACATCGCGATGGATTCGCCGGCGCCCGCAGCACCCTGGTCAACGTCCGGCCCTCCGGCAAGGCCCCGTCGTCGTTCACGCTCAAGCGCGAGGCGCCGCCCGTGGCCATGGCCGGCGTGGGCGTCACCGACGCCACCGCTGCGTCGGTCCGTGACGAAAGCCCGATGGCGTGGCGCCTGCGCCGCCTCACCCGCAGCGTCCTCAAGGAGGAGCAGCCAGGCACCGACCTCATGCCCGCCGACCAGGCGTGGATGGCCGGCGAGACGCCGGGCTTCTTCGAGCGCGCGGTCGATGCGTCGGCGCGGTTCGCGTCGTCGGTCTTCTCCGACTGGCCGTTGAACGGCCAGGTCAACCTGCTCACTGCCACGGCCTACGACGACGCCGGCGAGATGGTCGACTTCGGCCCCGCGTCGGGCGTGGCCTTCTTCGCGGTGGGGGCCCCGGTGGGGCAGCACGGCGACTGGTCGGCGCGCGCCGCCATGAACAGCGGCGACATCTCGTCGTGGATGATGGCGGGCGACTACACTTCGCGCCCCGGTACCCGCCAGCCGCTCGCGTTCGGCATGACGTACAGCCTGCAGGCCTACCGCCCGACGAGCTTCACCGGGCTGCAGGCCGTGCCCGAGGGACACCGCAAGGTCGCGACGCTCTCGGCGTCGCACGAGTTCGCGCCGTTCGCGCGGTGGCGCGTCGGCTACGGCACACGCTACGAGCACTACGACTATCTCAATGGCTACGGCCTGCTGAGCCCGTCGGCGCGCCTGACGTTCACGCCGGCGGCCGGCTGGGCGGTGCACACCAAGGCGTCGCTGCAGCAGGTGGCGCCTGGCGCCGAGGAATTCGTGCCGCCGGCGGACGCGCAGTGGGTGCCGCCGCAGCGCACCTTCGCGCCGCTCGGGCGCAACGGGCTCGAGGTCGAGCGCGTCACCCAGTACGAGGTCGGGCTGACGCGTGAGTTCCGCGACGTCGCCGTGTCGGTGAAGACGTTCCGTCAGGACGTCGACAACCAGCTCGTCACCGTGTTCGGCGCCGCCGATCCGGCGCGCCTCATCGCCGCCGGAGGCCACTACGGCATCGCCTCGGCCGGCGACGCGAGGATGCATGGCTGGACCGTCGGCGTCGTCCACGCGCTGTCGAGCCACGTCCACGGCCGCGTCGACTACTCCATGGTGGCGGCCCGGTGGACGCCATCGACGGGCGCCGATCACCGCGCGCTCCTCTTCCGCGCGCCGCAGGCGATTCGGCAGCCGAACGAGCGTGTGCACGACCTGTCGGCGTCGGTCGATGCCGAGGTGCCGCAATCCGACACCCGCGTCGTGGTGCTCTATCGCGTCAACTCCGGATTTGCCGGCAACGCCAACGGACTGCAAGCCAGCAACGGCCGCTTCGACGTCCAGTTGCGGCAGGGGATTCCGTTCATCGGCGGACTCGGTGACTGGGAGATGCTGCTGGGCGTGCGCAGCCTGTTCCGGCCGACGCTCGAGGGCCGGTCGATCTACGACGAGCTGCTCGTCGTGCGCGCTCCGAAGCGGTTGATCGGCGGCCTGCAGGTCCGGTTCTGACGCGTCACGCGTCTGCTCGCCCCTTCCGAGGTTCCCGGTTTTTGGTTCCAGGCTCCAATGCCTTGGAAGGGCCGTGGACCGGTGTCGCTCACGTGCCTCAAGTCATTGATTTGAAACGATTTGATCGCGGTTCGGAATTTCGGATCGTGGTATGTCGTTTGCACCAACCGGCCACCGGTCCCGTGTGATGCCCGCCGTTCACGTTCCTGCACAGCCGTCGCCCTGGCCGTGGTCGCGCACCACGGTGCCCGTGGTGGTGTCCACGGTGCTGCTGATGCTGGGCCTCGTGAACATCGTGCAGCGCGCCACGCAGGAGGACGTCGAAGACGGCGTGCTCTGGGTGCAGCGCTCCACGGGCGTGGTGGCGGCCGAAGTCGACCCGCGGTCGCCCGCAGGCCGCGCCGGCGTCCGCCCAGGCGACGTGCTGCTGGCCGTCGACGGCGCCCCCATCGAAGTCCGCGACGACGTGCTGACCGTGCAGCAGAACGCCCGCCGCGGCGCACGTCACACCTACACGCTGCTCGTCTCCGGCGAGCGCCGCGTCACCGACATCACGCTGGCGCCGATTCCGCGCGGCGTCGGCGGGCTCTACTACGCCCTCGCCGGCGTGGGCATCTTCTCGCTGCTCGTCGGCGCCGCCGTCCGCACGCGCCGGCCCAGCGACCAGGCCACGCTGCACTTCTTCTGGCTGTCGGTCGCGTTCTTCGGCGTCTTCACGTTCTCGTTCTCGGGCCGGCTCGATCGCGTCGACTGGATGTTCTACTGGGCCGACCAGATCGCCACGCTGCTGCTGCCGCCGCTGTTCCTGCACTTCGCGCTGGTGTTCCCCGAGCGTCCCCGCCGTCCGTGGCTGGCGTCGCTGGCCGATCGGCGCTGGCCGCTGCTCTACGCGCCGCCGGCCGCATTGGTCCTCACCCGGGTCATCGCCCTGCTGCGCGCGTCGGAGGATCCGGCCGGGCTGATCGGCACCATCGCGGCGCTCGATCGCTTCGAGCCGCTCTACGTCAGCCTCTACCTCGTCACCGGCCTCGTGCTGTTCCTGATTGGCCTGGCGACGGCGCGGTCGACGACGGCGCTGCGGCAACTGCGCTGGATCGTCTGGGGCGCGGCCATCGGCGTCGGGCCGTTCCTGCTCGCCTACGCAGTGCCGTTCGCGGTTGGCGCCACGCCGACGCTGGCGATGGAACTCACCGCCATCCCGCTCGGGCTGATTCCCCTCGCGTTCGCGTCGGCCATCGTGCGCTACCGGCTGATGGACGTCGAGGTCATCCTCAAGCGCCTGCTCGTCTACACCGCCGCCGTCAGCGCCATCGCCGCCATCTACATGGTGATCCTGGGCACGACGGACCTCTACTTCGTCTCGTCCGAGGACGATCACCGCTGGGTCATCGCCGCGCTGGCCACCATCGTCGTGCTGCTGCTGGCGCGGCCGGTGAAGGACGCCGTGCAGAGCGGCGTCGACCGCGTCTTCTACCGCGATCGCTACGACTACCGGCGCGCGCTGGTCGGTTTTGCGCGCGAGCTCAACTCCGACCTCGACCTCGACCGGCTCGCCGAGCGGCTGCTGACGCGAGTGCGCGATACGCTCGACGTCGACCGCCTGTGCCTGCTCTCGGCCACCGGCTTCGGCGCGTTCGAGCCGGTGCGCCACGACGGTTTCGACCAGGCGCCGCCGCTCGTACCGCGGGGATCGGACGTAGCGACGCGTCTCGCGCAGGGCCACGTGGTCCGTTTCGACGACCCGATGGCGGCGGCGCGATTCCCCGTCGAGGAAGTGGAAGACTGGCGCGACGCCGGTCTGTACTACTTCGTGCCCTGCGTCGCGAAGGGCTCGACCATCGCGGTGCTGGCGCTGGGCCGGCGCGGCAACGGCGAGCCGATGACCACCGAGGATCTCGCGCTGTTGAGCGCGATGACCGGCCAGGTGGCGACCGCCGTCGAGAACGCGCGTCTCTACCGCGAGCTGCACCTCAAGGCCGCGGAGTTCGACCGCCTGCGTGTCTTCAACGAGCACATCCTCGAGTCGCTCGACGACGGCCTGCTCGTGGTCGGTGGCGATGGCACTGTCGTGCGCTGGAACCACGCGCTCGAACGGATCTCGGGCCGGCGCCGCGGCGAGGCCATCGGCCGGCCGCTCGACGCGTTGTTCGGGCCCGACGTGGTGTCGGCGGTGGCGGCGGCCCGGGCCGCGTCGCCCAACGGCGGCACCGAGTATCGCGTGCCGCTGCAGCCGGCGTCGGACGGCGATCGCCTGCTGGTGAACGTCACGACGGTGCCGCTGCTGCCGATGCCGGGCCGCGACTGGGCCGGGACGATCGTCATGGTCGAGGACGTCACCACGCGCGCCCGCCTCGAAGAGCAGCTGCGGGTGTCGGAACGGATGGCGTCTCTGGGTCTGCTCGCCGCCGGCGTCGCGCACGAGGTGAACACGCCGCTCACCGGTATCTCGAGTTACACGCAGATGCTGCTCGAGCAGGCCGACCCCGCGGATCCGCGCACGCCGGTGCTCGAGAAGATCGAGAAGCAGACCTTCCGTGCCGCCCGGATCGTGAACGGGCTCCTGAACCTGTCACGGCCGACGGCCGCCGACGACAGCGAGCGCACCGTGGTCGACCTGAATGCGGTCGCCGCCGACGTGCTCGCCCTGCTCGAGCACCAGTTCGACAAGGGACGCGTGCGCGTGCGTCGTGAGCTGTCCAGCGAGCCCGTCCGCGTCGTCGGCTACGAGTTCAAGCTCCAGCAGGTGTTCCTGAACCTGTTCCTCAACGCCCGCGATGCGATGCCCAGCGGCGGCTGGCTCACCATCGCGACCAGGCTCGAGGGCGGCCGCGCCGTGGCCGACGTCAGCGACACCGGCGTCGGCGTTCCGCCCGAGCACCTGGCGCGGATCTACGACCCGTTCTTCACCACCAAGGGCGTGGGCCGCGGCACCGGCCTCGGCCTTTCGATCGCCTACGGTATCGTGCAGGAGCACCACGGGCGGATCCAGTGCGAGAGCGCACAGGGCCAGGGCACGCGCTTCGTGCTCGACTTCGAGGCGTCGACCTCCGATGCGCCCGGCGACACCAGGCGCCAGGGCACCGGGCAGTAGGACAGAGGCGACATATGGCACGTCAGGGCACGATTCTCGTCATCGACGACGAAGAGATCATGCGCGAGATTCTCGACACGCTGCTGTCGCGTGAGGGATATCACGTGCGCGTGGCCTCGTCGGGCGCCGAGGGCCTCGAGGTCGTGAAGTCGACACCGGTCGACGCGGTGTTCGTCGACCTGATGATGCCCGGCATGGACGGCCTGCAGGTGCTCGACGCCATCCGTGGCCTCGACGAAGAGCTGCCGGTGCTGATGATCACCGCGTTCGCCTCGATGGAGACCGCCGTCAGCGCCATGAAGCGGGGCGCCTTCGACTACATCACCAAGCCGTTCAAGAACGACGAAGTGCTGGTGGTGCTGAAGAACGCCGTCGAGCGCCGCCGGCTGGTCGCCGAGAACCTGTCGCTGCGCCAGAACCTGCAGGCGCGCTATCACAAGTTCGCCGGCATCATCGGCGGCAGCCCGCAGATGAAGCAGGTGTTCGACCTGATCATCCAGGCCGCCCCCAGCCGCTCCACCATCCTCATCACCGGCGAGAGCGGCACTGGCAAGGAACTCGTGGCGCGCGCCATCCACACCAACAGCGCCCGCGCCGACAAGTCGTTCGTGACGGTGAACTCGGGCAACCTGCCGCCCGACCTGCTCGAGTCGACGCTCTTCGGCCACGTCAAGGGCGCGTTCACCGGCGCCGTGTATCCGAAGAAGGGCCTGTTCGACCTGGCCGACAAGGGCAGCATCTTCTTCGACGAGATCGGCAACATCTC
>CADEDM010000277.1 GCA_902826065.1 uncultured Acidobacteriota bacterium
GCGCGAGCGATCGCCGAGGCTGAGCGGCGCCATCATCGGGCTGTAGGCCGTCATGCCGGAGAAGACGGTGTTCTGCGCGGCGAGATCCAGGAAGTCGGGGTACGACGACGTCGCCGGCTCGTCGCCGTCGGCGGTGAAGACGTCGACCAGCGTGGCGGGCGCGTCGACCGGCAGCGGGCGGAACAGCAGCGAGTCGACCAGCGAGAACATCGCCGAGTTCACGCCCACGCCGAGCCCGAGCGAGAGCATCGCCACGGCGAAGAACCCGGGACTGCGGCGGATGCTTCGCCAGGCGTAGGCCACGTCCTTGCGTACGGCTTCGATCATGACGTCCCTCCGGGCCAGGTGACGCGGCCTGTCCATGTCATACGCACATGGGCGGCGGAAGTTCGCCGCACGCGTCGCGGGTGCGGCCACGGCCGTGATAGCGTCTGCGCACCTCGTCACCCCCGGGACGCCACTCATGCTGCTCATCGCCCACGTCGTCATCAGCCTCGTCGCGCTGGCCATCGGCGTCCTCGCCGTCGCGGACGTCCGTTCCGGCCGGTTCCCGGCGGGGATGTCCACGGCGTTCCTCGTCACCACGGCGATCACGTGTCTGTCGGGATTTCCCCTGCCAGCCGACCGTGTCCTGCCGTCGCACATCGTCGGCGTGCTGACGCTGATCGCCACCGCCGTGGCGGTGTGGGCGCAGTCCGCGGGCGCGCGGCGGGCCTACGGCACGGCGGTGATCATCGCGTTCTACTTCAACGCCTTCGTCACGGTGGTGCAGATCTTCCGGCGCGTGCCGGCGCTGCACGCGCTGGCGCCGACGGAAAGCGAGCCGCCGTTCGCGCTGGCCCAGCTGGTGCTGCTGGTCGTGTGCGTGGTGCTGGGCCGCCAGGCGTGGACGCGCGCGGGTGCGGCGCGCGCCTAGCGGTCAGACCTTGCGGTAGGAGCCGGCGCTGCGGCGCACGACCGCATCCACGACGACCGACGGCAGGTGCTTCGCGCCGAACGCGATGGTGCGGTTGACGCGGCCCGTCACGGCGATGACCTCGCCCGCCATCACCGCGCGATAGCCGTCGGCCGCCACCTGCGAGGCGTCGATCCACAGCCACGGCGGCATCTTGCTCACCTTGTCGCGCGTCCCGGTGACGTCGTGGAACTCCGAGCGGGTGAAACCCGGGCACACCGCGGTCACGTGCACGCCGTCGCCGCGCACCTCGCCGGCCAGCGACTCGGTGAACTTCACGAGGAACGCCTTCGACGCCGCGTAGAGGGTGTGGCCCGGCGCGGCCGGCACCAGCGCGGCCAGGGACGCGATGTTGAGGACGCGGCCCCAGCCGCGCGTCGCCATCCCGGGCACCAGCCGGTGCGTGAGTTCCGCGACCGCGGTCACCAGCACTTGCAGGAAGTCGCGCTGCACCTGCCACTCGGACGCGACATAGCGGCCGGGCACGCCGTAGCCGGCGTTGTTGACCAGGACATCGACGACGAGCCCGCGGGCGGCGATCGCGTCGCACAACCACGCCGGCGCCGCCGGGTCGGCGAGGTCCGCGGGCAGCACCGCGATCGGCACGGCGTGGCGGTCGTGCAGCTCGCCGGCGATCTGCTCCAGCCGGTCCGTGCGCCGGGCCGTGAGGACGAGGCCGTAACCGTGCGCCGCGAGATGCTCCGCAAAGGCCTTGCCGATGCCCGCCGAGGCGCCCGTTACGAGCGCCGTTCGCCCCGTTCCCTCGTGTGGCACGGGCACAGTATAGGAGGGGGTATCATTGAGGGCACCCTCAGGAGGTTCCGACATGTTCGCGAAAGTCACCGCGATTGCGATCGCCGCGGCGCTCTGCACCGGCTGCCTCCGCAGCTCCACCGTGATCAAGGTGAAGGCCGACGGCAGCGGCACGGTCGAACAGACCATGCTCATGAACCTGGCGTTCGTGAAGGGCATGTTCGGCGGCATGGGCCAGGGCGGCGCACAGCCTCCCCAGGCTCCCGGCACGATCAACGAGGCCGACATGAAGCGCACCGCCGAGCGGATGGGCGAGGGCGTCACGTTCGTCTCGGCGACGCCGGTGAAGGCGCCCGACGGCTTCGAGGGCTCGACCGCGATCTACGCGTTCACCGACATCTCCAAGCTGCGCGTCGACCAGGACCCGAACCTCTCGGGCTCGACCAGCGGCGGCTTCTCGACCCCGCCCAAGAACGGCAACCCGGTCACCTTCGCCATGGCCAAGGGGACCGACGGCAGTTCCACGCTCACCGTCACGGTGAACGACAAGCCCAAGTCGGCCGATGCACCGAAGACGCCGCAGGGCGGGCCGGACATGGACAACCCGCAGATGATGGAGATGATGAAGACCATGTTCAAGGGCTTCAAGGTGGGCATCGACGTCGAGGTCGCGGGCAAGATCCTGAAGACCAATGCCGACCACGTCGCCGGCTCGCGCGTCACGCTGCTCGAGATGGACATGGAGGCCCTGCTGCAAGACGAGGCGAAGCTGAAGCAGGTGCAGAAGATGCTCGGCCCCGACGCCTCGATCAGCGAGCTCAAGCCGTACCTGAAGGACGTCAAGGGCCTGAAGATCAACGACCCGGTCGTCACGATCGCGTTCCGCTGACCGACCGCGGCGCGATTGCGGCCGCGGACGGCTGCGCTGGTAACATGACCGGCCGTGGCGCCGGCCATCGACGCGCAGCCGTTTCTGAAGTGGGCGGGAGGCAAGCGGCAGCTCCTGCCGGTGCTGCGCACCTATTACCCGGCCCGCGTCCGCGGCTACCTCGAGCCGTTCCTCGGCTCGGGCGCCGTCTTCTTCGACCTCGCCGCCCGGGGGCGCCTGCGCGGCTGCCCGGTGCACCTCAGTGACGAGAACCCCGACCTGGTCGGGTGTTACCTCCGGGTGCGCGACGACGTCGAAGGAGTGATTGGCGAACTCGGCCGCCTGGCCGAGGGCCACGCCCAGGGCGGGGCGGACTTCTACTACGAAATCCGCGACCAGCGCTTCAATCCGGCGCGGGCGGCGTGGCACGCCGCGGATGGCGACGCCGGGAGCTACCCCGTGGCGCTGGCCGCTGCCCTCCTTTATCTGAACCGAACCGGCTACAACGGACTGTTCCGGCTCAACAGCCGAGGTGGCTACAACGTGCCCGCCGGGCGCTACGTGCGGCCACGCATCCTGGACGAGCGGCGGCTGCGGGCCGCGTCGGCGGCGCTGAACGTCAGCGGCGTCGCGGTGAGCTGCCGTCCGTTCGACGCCGCCGCCCAGCAGGCGCGCCGCGGCGATTTCGTGTATTTCGACCCGCCCTATGCCCCGCTGGGCCGGACGGCGAACTTCCGGCACTACACGGCACGTGGCTTTTCGGATGCCGATCAGGCGCGCTTGCAGGCGCTGGCGGTGACCCTGGCCGGACGTGGGGTGCAGGTGCTGCTCAGCAACTCGAGCGCCGAGTCGATCGTGGCCCTCTACGGCCAGAGCACGGCGACCTCGGCGGGCCTGACCATGCGCCGGGTGCCCGCGCGCCGGGCGATCAACACCCGCGCCGACCGCCGCGGACCGGTGGACGAGCTGGTCGTCACCAACCTCGCGCCCGTGGCCTGACAGCGAGCCTGTTGGTCGGGCGTCTGCCCCAGCGGCGGCGTTGCACAACGACGGCGGCGGCGAGTGGTCAGGGGCTGTCGAAACGACGGGGAATGGCCGACAGTCATAAGAAGGGATGTGCAGGCGCATCTTGAGGTGTGCGCGTGTGCAGCCCCCAAGATGTTGGGCCCCCGGCACCGGGGCGTTCGGGGGAACCGTGCTACTCTGGCGAGCAGCGATTGGCCTTGCGAAAGTGGCGGAACTGGCAGACGCGCCAGACTTAGGATCTGGTAGCCGCAAGGCTATGGGGGTTCGAGTCCCCCCTTTCGCACCATGCGACTCGGCCGCCGGTCTCGCCCAGCGCGAGCCCGCCGCCCGCTAGCCCCGCGGCCCGCCCCTTCACCGCACATTCAATGAAAACAGAACTGGTAGACGTCAACGAGACCCGGCGGCAACTCTCCGTGGAGATCCCGCTGACCGACGTGGAGTCGGCGATCGACCGGGTCACGCGCGAGTACGCGAAGTCGGCGCGCCTGCCCGGCTTCCGGCCCGGCCGGGTGCCGCCCGGTGTGGTGCGGCAGCGCTTCCGGGCGCAGATCCTCCACGACGTCGCCCACGACCTGATCCCGAAAAGCATCGACGAAGTCCTGCTGTCCCAGGGCGTGGAGCCCGTGGACACCCCCGACGTCAAGGACGTCGTGGTCGAGGAAGGGAAGCCGCTGTCGTTCACGGCCAGCTTCGACGTGGTGCCGCCGTTCGAGCCGGGCGACTTCGCCGACGTGCAGTTGCGCCGCCAGCCGGTGGTCGTGCACGACGACGCCGTGCAGCAGACGCTCGAGCGGCTGCGCGAACGCGCCGCGCGGTACGAACCGGTGGAAGGCGGAGTCGCCGACGGCCACACGCTGGTCATCGACCTCGAACGCCGCACCACCAACGCCGACGGCACCCAGGCGCCCGCCGACAAGCACGAGAAGGTCTCGATCGAGATGGGTGCGCCGGCCAACCCGCCCGGGTTCGATGCCGAGGTGCAAGGCTTGGCCGTGGGCGGCTCGCGATCGTTCACGCTCACCTATCCTGCCGACTACGCCGTGTCGGAGCTGGCCGGGACGTCGGTGGCCTACACCGTCGACCTGAAGGAACTGCGCCGGCGCGTCGTGCCCGATCTCGACGACGAGTTCGCCAAGGACCTGGGCGAGGACCTCGACTCGCTCGACGCCCTGAAGGCGCGCGTGCGCGCCGACCTCGAGGCCGAGTCGAAGGACGCCTCGGAGCGGCAACTGCGCGCCGATCTGCTCAAGCAGCTCGCCAAGCGCCTGCCCTTCCCGGTGCCCGGCACGCTGGTCGACCGCGAAGTCGATCGCCGCGTCGAGGACTTCGCACGGCGGCTCATGTCGCAGCAGATCGACCCGCGGCGTGCCAACATCGACTGGGCGGCGTTCCGTCAGGGCCAGCGTGAGCCGGCGCAGGAATCCGTGGCCTCGGCGCTGGTGCTCGATCAGATCGCGCGCCGCGACGGCGTCACGGTGACGCCGGCCGATCTCGACCAGGAACTCGAGCGCTACGCCGAGCGCACCGGGCTGACACCGGCCGCCGTGCGGGCGCGGCTCGAGCAGGAAGACGGCCTGGGACGCATGCAGGTGGGCCTGCGCCGCGAGATGACCGTGAACGCGGTACTGGGCCGCGTCCAGGTGGTGGAGTGAAGGGCGCGCCGGGCGCGCCGATTGAATTGAGGAACGGACCCGTGACTGACCCGCGCATGCAGCTCGTGCCGATGGTGGTCGAACAGACCAACCGCGGCGAACGGGCCTACGACATCTTCTCGCGCCTGCTGAAGGACAACATCGTCTTCATCGGCACCGCGATTGACGACACCGTCGCCAATCTCGCGATCGCGCAGATGCTGTTCCTCGAAGCCGAGGATCCGGACAAGGACATCCTGCTCTACATCAACAGCCCGGGCGGCGTGATCACGGCCGGCCTCGCCATCTACGACACGATGCAATACGTGCGCCCCGACGTGCAGACGTTGTGCATCGGCCAGGCGGCGTCGATCGCCGCGGTGCTGCTGGCGGCCGGCGCGAAGGGCAAGCGCGCGTCGCTGCCGAGCTCGCGCATCCTCATCCACCAGCCGTGGATGCAGGGCCTCGGCGGCCAGGCCACCGACATCGCCCTGGCGGCGAAGGAAATCCTGCGCCAGCGCGAGCGCATCAACGAGATCATGGTTCTGCACACCGGACAGACCGTGAAGCGCATCCAGGAGGACACCGAGCGCGACTACATCATGTCGGCCGATGAAGGCAAGGAATACGGAATCATTGACGACGTTTTGCGGAAACGGGTGTAACATCGATTGAGACGGTCTCCGGCCGTCTCCTGCCACCGAGCATCCCTATGGTCAAGAAGAACGGCGAGGGTGAGATCCTCCGCTGCTCGTTCTGCAACAAAGATCAGAACGACGTACGGAAACTCATCGCCGGCCCCACGGTCTTCATCTGCGACGAGTGTGTCGAGGTCTG
>CADEDM010000278.1 GCA_902826065.1 uncultured Acidobacteriota bacterium
TCACGACGCGACGGCCGATGCGGGTGCAGAACTCGCGGAAGGCGCCGGGCCGTTCGGGAATCGTGACCGCCAGGACTGCCTCGCGCGACTCGCCCAGCTCCGCCCGCTCGGCCACGAAGCGGAGGCGATCGAAGTTCATGTTGGCGCCGCTGAGCACCGCGACGAGCGGCGCGTCGCTGTCCGCGTGATCCGCCGACCAGCGTGTCACGCCGGCCACGGCCAGCGCACCCGACGGCTCGAGAATCGAGCGCGTGTCGTCGAACACGTCCTTGATTGCCGCGCAGATCTCGTCGTTGGTCACGCGCACGATGTCGTCGACCGCGGTGCGCGCCACCTCGAACGGGTGCGCGCCCACGGTGCGCACGGCGACGCCGTCGGCGAAGATGCCCACCTGGTCGAGCGTCAGCCGCCGGCCGGCGCCGAGCGACTGCGACATCGCGTCGGCGTCCACCGGCTCGACGCCCACGACCGCGATCTCGGGCCGGATCGCTTTCACGTAGGCGGCGATACCGGCAATCAGGCCGCCGCCGCCCACCGGCACGAAGATCGCGCTGGCGCGGCTGCCCAGGTGGTGGCGCAGGATCTCCACCGCCACCGTGCCCTGCCCGGCGATCACCAGCGGGTCGTCGAATGGATGGATGAAGACGCGGCCGGTGGTGAGCGCCAGCTCGTCGCAGCGGAACTGCGCGTCGGCGTAGCTGTCGCCGTGCAGCAGCACCTCCGCGCCGAGGTCGCGCACGGCGCGCACCTTGATGGCCGGGGTGGTTTCCGGCATGACGATGAGCGCGGAGATGCCGAGGTGACGCGCCGAGTAGGCGACGCCCTGCGCGTGGTTCCCGGCGCTGGCGGTGATGACACCGCGCGCGCGCTCGGTGGCGTCGAGGTGGGCCATGCGGTTGTAGGCGCCACGCAGCTTGAAGCTGAAGACCGGCTGCATGTCCTCGCGCTTCAGCAGCACCGGCCGCCGGAGACGGGCCGAGAGGCGCGGCGCCTTCTCCAGCGGCGTCTCGTGGGCGACGTCGTAGACGCGGCTGGTCAGGATGGCGCGCAGCAGATCCGGACGCGCGGGCTCGGCGGGGGGGCTCGACGCAGGATTCGACACGGGGCACCACGATAGCAGGAACGCCCGCGCTGGCCTGGCCGAGGGGCGGTTCCGGGCATCGATTCGAGCCGTCCCCGTAATACAATCCCGGCGTGTCTTCCGCGTCGACCGCCGCAAAACCCCGCATTTCGCCCACCACCCAGATCCTGATCGGCCTCGTCGTCGGCCTGATCGTGGGCTACATCGTCAGCATCACGAATCCCAAGCTGGCCGACATCATCCGGCCGTTCAGCCAGATCTTCATCCGCATGATCCGGATGATCATCGCGCCGCTGCTGTTCGGCACGCTGGTCGCCGGCATCGCCGGCGCCGGGCACTTCAAGGACGTCGGCCGCATGGGCCTGCGCGCCATCATCTACTTCGAGATCGTCACCACGCTGGCGCTGCTCATCGGCCTGTTCACGGTGAACATCATGAAGCCGGGTGTCGGCCTGACCCTGCCGGCGCCGACCGGCGCGCCGCCGGTGAGCGCCCAGGCGCAGACGTGGGACCAGATCCTCCTGCACATGGTGCCCACCTCGATCATCGAGGCGATGGCCACCGGCGACGTCCTGCAGATCGTGGTCTTCAGCATCGTCTTCGCCATCGGCCTCGGCATGCTGAACGAGAAGGCCAAGGCGCCGATGCTGGCGTGGTGCGAGTCGCTCACCGAGACGATGTTCAAGGTCACGAACATCGTGATGCTCTACGCGCCCATCGGCGTTGGCGCGGCCATCGCCTACACCATCGGCCAGAGTGGCCTGGGCGTGCTGCTGAACCTCGGCTACCTCGTCATTACCCTCTACGTCGCGCTGATCGTGTTCTTCCTGCTCGTGCTGGTGCCGGTGATGGTGATGTTCCGCATCCCGATCGGGGCCTTCCTCAAGGCGATCAAGGAGCCGGCGCTCATTGCGTTCTCGACGACCTCGTCGGAAGCCGCCCTGCCGCGCGCGATGGAGTGCGTGGAGGCCTTCGGTGTGCCGCGGCGCATCGTCTCGTTCATCCTGCCGCTGGGCTACAGCTTCAACCTGGACGGCAGCACGCTCTACCTGTCGCTGGCCGCCGTGTTCGTGGCGCAGGCGGCCGGCGTCGATCTGACCATCGGCCAGCAGGTCACCATGCTGCTCACGCTCATGCTGACGAGCAAGGGCGTGGCCGGCGTGCCGCGCGCGGCGCTGGTGATCCTGGCGGCGACGCTGGCCAGCTACAACCTGCCGCTCGAGGGCATCACCCTCATCCTCGGCGTCGACGCCATCATGGACATGGCGCGCACCATGACCAACGTCATCGGCAACTGCCTGGCGTCGGTGGTCGTGGCGAAGTGGGAGGGTGAGTTCAAGCCCAACCCCGAGATGTCGTGACCGTCTGATGTCGTGATCGCGTGATCGGATGCTTGCGTCCGTTGATCTGGTGATCTGAGAGCGGAGGCGCGATGCGACGGGCAGCAGTGGCGATCGTCGGAGTGGTGGCGTGGGCCGGGCAACCGCAGGCCCAGACACCGACGCCCGCCAGCGCCGTCGTCGCGTGCGACGTGGCGGCGCTGCAGAAGGTCGCGCCGGCCGGCACGGTCGTCACCGCGGCGGCGTTGCAGGCGGCCACCGAGAAGGAGCCGGCGCACTGTCGCGTCGACGGCCACGCCGCCTCGCCGGGCAACACGGTCAATTTCCGCCTCGGCCTGCCGGCCGACTGGAACGGCAAGTACTACTTCGAGGGCGTGGGCGGGCTGGGCGGCTCAATCGGCGCGCTCACCAAGGGCCTCGTGCGCGGCTACGCGTCGGCGTCGACGGACACCGGACACGTGGCCAGCGATGCCACCTGGGGTCAGAGCCGCGCGAAGGAGATCGACTACGGCTATCGCGGCACGCACGTCACGGCCGTCGCGGCCAAGGCGCTGACGGCGTCGTTCTACGGACGTCCGCCGGCGCACGCCTACTTCAACGGTTGCTCGAACGGCGGCCGTCAGGCATTGATGGAAGTGCAGCGCTACCCGGCGGATTTCGATGGCGTCATCGCCGGTGACCCGGCCACCGGCACGCCGATGCAGGTGGGCCGCGCCGTGCTGTTCCAGCAGATGCTGGCCTCACCCGCCAACTACGTCCCGGCCGACAAGATCGAGCTGTTGTCGCGCGCCACGCTCGCCGCGTGCGACGGCAAGGACGGCCTGGTCGATGGGCTCATCTCCGATCCGCGGACGTGCGACTTCGATCCGGCGACGCTGGCCTGCAGCGGCGCCGACCAGCCGTCGTGCCTGACGGCGGGACAGCTCAGGACGGTGCAGACGATCTATGCCGGGCTGAAGGACGCGTCGGGCGCGATGTACGCGCCGCCGTTTCCGAAGGGCCACGAGGGCGGCACCAGCGGCTGGCGCGGCTGGAGCACCGGCAACGAGCCGCCGGTGACGCAAGCCGACGGCACGCTGGCGTTCCCGGGGCGCGGTCCCTCGGGCTACTCGCTGGCCGATTCCAACTTCCGCTTCCTGGCGCTCGAGGACGACGCGCCCGGCTTCTCGTGGCGCACGTTCCGTTATCCGCAGGACCTGCCGCGGCTCAAGACGATGACGGAGATCCTGAGCCCGCTCGACCCCGACCTGCGGCCGTTCCGCCAGGCCGGCGGGAAGTTGATCGTCTACCACGGCTGGGCCGACCCCGGCATCAGCGCCCTCGGCACGCTCGAGTACGTGGAGCGCGTGGCGAAGGTCGTGGGCGGACAGCGCAGCGCCGACCAATTCATGCGCACCTACTTCGTGCCCGGCATGCACCATTGCTCGGGCGGCCCGGGCGTGGACCAGTTCGACATGCTGACCGCGCTCGAGGGCTGGGTCGAGCGCAACCAGGCGCCAGCGTCGATCACGGCGGCGCGCGTCGAGAACGGCGCCACGGTGCGCACGCGGCCCTTGTGCCCGCATCCGGCGGTCGCGAGCTACAAGGGCAGCGGCAGTCCGGACGACGCGGCCAGCTTCGCCTGCACGGTCGCGGGCGCGCCCAGCCAGCGCTGAGCGCCGCCCGGCGCGCGCCGGCTACTTCATGACGCCCACCGCCTTCAGCAGGGCGATGAAGACGCAGGCGCCGATGATGCTGACGACCAGCGACGCCAGTGTGGTCGTCGCCGCGAAGCCCAGCACCGCAGCCAGCCATCCGCCCAGCCACGCGCCGACGATGCCGACCACGATGTTGAGCAGCGCGCCCATCTGCGCATTGGTCTTCATCACGAGGCTGGCCAGCCAGCCGACGATGGCCCCGACGATGAGCGTCATCACCAGTCCCATGGGTGCCTCCGGGAAGACGGGCGGCGCGGGTGTCGCGAGCCCGGCCCGATGATGCCACGAGCGAGGTGACGGCGGGCGCCGTCCCGAAAAGACGACGGGCGCCACGGCCATGCCGAGGCGCCCGCAAATCGGACCGTTTCGTTCGAGCCCCGAGGTCCGAGCCCCGGGCCGGACCGGGCTCTAGAAGTCGAACAGCCGCGTGTACTTGATGACGAACGACCGGCCCACCGTGTCGTACGAGGTCGTGTCGAGCACGTCGCGGCGGTCGTTGTAGACGACGAACAGGCCCGTGCCCGAGCGATTCAGCAGCGCCAGGCGGGCGTTGGCCGAGTACTGGCCGGTCTGGCCGTTGTACTGCGCCAGCACCGACAGGCTGGCCAGGTTGGTGAAGGAGATGGTGGCCTTCACGGGCACCAGGTTGGCCACGAACGAGCCAGGACACGTCGCACAGCCGGGGACGGTGCCCGACGGGAGATCCGCCTCCTGCCGCGTCCAGCCGACGCTGGCGGTGACGCGCGCCGTGAAGCGGAAGTCGCTCGAGATCTCCAGCGCGTTGAAATCGCCGTTGTAGTAGTTGCCGATGCGGTAGCGGATGGTGCCGGTCACCGCCGCGCTCGGATCGTGGAAGTACTCGAACGCGTGCTGGGTCCAGGTGTATTCGCCCACCGGGATCACGATGCGGTTGCCGTCGCGGTTGTAGACCTGGAAGGGCCGGATCGGGTTGTCCTTGTTGACGTCGAAGAACCAGCCGAACCGGCCGCCGCGCATCGGCTGGATCTCGAACGGATGCACGTGCCACATCGCCGTCTGCAGCTTGCGATCGCCGCTGCCGATCTTGCGGCCGGCGGCGTCCACCGGGTCGGCATCGTAGAAGGCGTTGGCCGAGATGTGCGGCGCGATGCGGCGGATCCACTTCGGACGCGTCGGCTGCGGCTGGAAGAACACGCGCAGCTCGGGACGGATGAAGTTGCGGCGCGGCAGGAAGCCGACTTCGGGGTTGAAGTTGTAGCCGACGCGGCTGATGCCGGTGCCGATCTGCCAGAGCCGGTTCCTGAAGTCGTAGAAGGTGCGGGCCGACCAGTCGCTGCCCTTCGGGGCGGTGGCCGCCTGGCCGGTCGTCTCCTCGGGCGAGTCGGTGCGGGCGACGAACGCCGACAGGCGCTGGCCGGCCGAGAGCTGCCAGTTGGCGTCGACGCCGTAGGCGCGGTTCCACTTGTTGAAGACGTTGTTGTTGGTGTTGCCGGTGACGTACTTGCCGACGAAGATCGCGCCGTAGCTCGAGCGGCCCACTTCCTTCTGCACGCGCGCGACGCTGAAGTTGGCGTCCTTGGCGAGCGCGTTCCCATTGAGGTCGCTGGCGTCGTTGGTCTGGATGTTGAGCAGGCCGACGTTCCACGAGCCGGCGACCTTCCCGCTCAGGCGCGAGCCGGCGATGATGTCGATCGGCAGCAGCGTGCCGCCCGACCCCGACAAGCCGATGTTGCGCGAGAAGAACAGGTCGATCGACTGCGGCTGTCCGAACTGGAAGGTGGTGGCGTTCTCGAGGAAGAACGGTCGCTTCTCGGGGAAGAACAGGTCGAAGCGGGTCAGGTTCACTTGCTCTTCGTCGGCCTCGACCTGCGCGAAGTCGGTGTTGGCGGTGACGTCGAGGGTCAGGTTGGGACGCACGCCCCACTTCAGGTCGCCGCCGATCTCGGCCTTGGTGT
>CADEDM010000279.1 GCA_902826065.1 uncultured Acidobacteriota bacterium
CCGAAGTCGATGTCGGCCTTGACGCCTTCGCCATCGAAGGTGCGCCGCGGGAAGTCCATGCGGCTCTGGACGTTTCCGAACTCGGCCGAGAAGTCCTGCAGCGGACACTCGCCGCCCTTGTCGCACACCGGGCAGTCGAGGGGATGGTTGATGAGCAGGAACTCGAAGACGCCGGCGCGGGCTTCGGTGCTCTCCACGTCCTTGGTGTGCACCACCATGCCCTCGCCCGCGGGCGTCGAGCACGACGTCTGCAGCTTGGGCATCTTCTCGATCTTCACGAGGCACACGCGGCATGACGCGTCGATGCCCAGCCCCGGGTGGTAGCAGTAGTACGGCACCTGGATGCCGGAGGCGATGGCGGCCTGCAGGACGGACGTGCCCTTGGGCACGGTCACGGCCTTGCCGTCGATCGTGAGCGTCACCTGTTCCATGGCGTCGGGCATCATACCACGCGACTGCACGGATTTCCCCACCGCTGGCCGGCCGGAAGTCGCTTGCGGACAACAAGATGCCGTCATCCGCCGGGGCGCGACGGCGGACCGCGGTGGTGGCTCAAGTCCGGCTCCTGCGCAGCCGAAATCCTTCTTGTGAACACGCGCACCGCCGGCCACGCCGGATGGCGTCGAGCGGCGATCGTCGGCAGCTTCGTCCTGCTGGCCGTCCCCGCCGGGGCGCAGACGGGCGACATCCGTACCCAGGCGCGGTCCGCGGCCATCTCGGGCCATCGCACCGAGGCGGTGTCGATGCTGCAGACACACCTCGTGGCCTCGCCGCGCGATGTCGACGCCCGCCTGCTGCTGGGCGTCGTGCTGTCGTGGGACGGCGCTTACGAGCAGGCCCGCAAGGAACTGCAGGACGTGCTCGATCAATCGCCCACCTACAACGACGCCCGTGTGGCGCTGGCCAACGTGGCGTGGTGGACAGGCCAGTATCAGGAGCTGCACAACCTCGCCGTGACGGGCCGCTCCCAGCGGCCCGATGACGACGAGTGGGCGATGCAGGAGGCGCGCGCGCTCGACGGGCTGAACCGCCGGCGCGAGGCCCGGCAGGTCATCGTCGCGCTCCTCGCCCGGCAGCCCGGGCACGTGCAGGCTCGCGCCCTCAAGACCCGCCTGGACGCGGAGTTGCGGCCCTGGACCCTGTCGATGGGGGTGGGCGGCGACCGCTTCTCGGACGGTCGGACGCCGTGGTCCGAGTATTCCGTGGGCCTCAGCCGGCAGACACCGGTGGGCAGCGTCATCGGCCGCATGAGCCGCGCCTCGCGGTTCGGGTTTTCCGACCAGCTGTTCGAGGTCGAGTTCTATCCCACGGTGCGCCCGGGCACCTACGGCTTCGTGTCGTACGGCCGGGCCAAGGACGACAGCCTGTTCCCGAACTACCGGATGGCCGCGGATGTCTACCAGTCGCTCGGCCGAGGCTACGAGGCGTCGGTGGGCTTTCGCCGGCTCTCGTTCTCGTCCAACACCGACATCTACCTCGCCACCCTCACCAAGTACGTCGGCAACTGGATGCTCACCGGGAAGGTCTTCTCGGTGCCCGATTACGAGGGCCCCCAGGACTCGGTGTCGTACCACGCCCTGGCGCGGCGGTACATCCGTGACAACGGCGAGAGCTTCCTGAGCATGGGCTACAGTCACGGCCGCAGCCGCGAGGAGATCGCGGATCGAAGCGAGCTGGCGCTGCTCGACGCCGACACGTTCCGCGGCGGCGCGGAGGTGCTCTTCGGCCGCACGGTCGTCGCCGTCACCGGCAGCACCAGCCGCCAGGAGCGCGCCCGCTTCGGCACGCTGTGGCAGCACTCGTTCGGCGCATCGCTGTCGGTGTACTTCTAGTGACCCGCCCACGCCCCCTGGCGGTGCCCGCGGCCCTTCGCGCATGACGATGCGCCCGGCCCTGCGCCTCTCCCTCGGACTCGGCACGCTCGCCACGCTGTGGCTGGCCCTGTTCGTGGTGTCGTCGGCGAACGTGTCCGACGAGCCGGAACCGTCGGTGGCCGCGTCGGCCGGCGTGGCCGGCGACGCGCCGGCAGGCGCCGAGGACGAAGCGGCGATCGATGCGCTGCTGGTGCAGAGCCGCGACACCTTCGTTGCGGGACAGTGGCAGGAGTCGCTGGCAGCCACGAAGGCGCTGGTCACGCGCTTCCCTGGCCAGCACGTTTACATCGCGCGCCTGGCCGAGATCTACAACAAGCTCGGACAGCCGGCCGAGGAAGCGGCGACGTGGGAGCTGTTCATGGACCGCGCGCCGCTGCCTGCCGACGCGTGTCCCTACATCGGCTACGCCTACCGGCGGCTGGGGAAGGACGATCTCGCGCTGCACGCGTTCGAGCGCTGCTACGAGTCGGACACGACGAACTCGGAGCTGGCGTTCTTCGTGGGGCTCGCCAACGAGTGGATGTCGCGCTTTCAGCCGGCCGAGGAGTACTACGACAAGGCCATCAGCATCGCGACCGTGCACTACGACAGCTCGGTCGGCCTGGCCCGGCTGCGGCTGCACCGGAACCAGCTGGACGACGCGCTGTCACGGGCGAAGCTGGTGCTCGGCAAGGTGCCGAAGCACGTCGACGCGCTGCTCGTGGCCGGGCTCGCCGAACAGCGCGGCGGCCATCGCCGCGAGGCGCGTGCCTACCTCGAACAGGCCGTCACGCTCTCGAAGGACTACTTCGACGTGCAGCTCGCCCTGGGCATCCTCGACTACAGCGAGTCGCGCTACGCCACGGCGCGGCAGCACTTCGAGGCCGCCGCCAAACTCGATGCGCGGCGCCGCGACGAAGTGCAGCCGTGGCTCGTTCGCACGGCGTCGGTGAAGGTGGGCTCATGAGTGTCGTCGTCGGCGTGAGCCGAGCGCTGGTGGCGGCCTTCTGGCTGGCGACGTCGGCGTACGCGTTCCTGATCGCCGTGCCGTTCGTCTACGAGCAGTTCCTGCAGCCGGGCCTGGTGCCGGCGCTCGTCGTCTTCGCCCGCTGGCATGGCGTTGCCGCCCTTGCCGTGGCCGCGCTCGCTGCCGTCGCCGTGTGGCCGGACGTGAAGGCGCGCCGCGCGATCGTGGTCAACGCCGCGCTGCTGTGGACGACGAGCCTGGCCGCCGTCGCCGCCGTGGTGGCGCAACCGCTCGTGCACCTCGAGCCCGGCGCATTGGCGCTCGGCGTCGCCGCGCTGTCGCTCGTGCCGGTCGTCGGACTGGCGCTGGCGGATCTCAGCGCCGCCCGCTGGCCGGAGGCCGCGCGGTCGTCGGACCTCGTCGCGCGCGACGGCGTCGTGGCGTGGCTCGCGGCCGTCTCGGTGATCGGCCTGTCGGTGGTCACCGGCCTCGTCACCCATGGCACGGTCGACGTTCTCGGCCTGGCGCAGACCGCCGCCGCGCACGCCGTGCTGTTCGCCGCGCTCTTCGCCGTGGTCGTGGCCGTGCGGGCCGTGGCCGACCTGACGTCGAAGCCGGCGCCGTGGGAAGCGTTCTCGGGCCTCGTCCTGGTCGCGATGCTCGTCGGCGTCGCCACCGTGGGCGTGATTCTCCCTGCGGTGTCGCAGCGCGATGGCGCCTCGACGGCCGTGGCCCTGGCGTTCGGAGCGACCCTGGGCGGCTACCTCGCGGCTCGCGGCATCCGTCGCGGCAC
This sequence comes from uncultured Acidobacteriota bacterium, assembly GCA_902826065.1. GTDB lineage: Bacteria > Acidobacteriota > Vicinamibacteria > Vicinamibacterales > UBA2999 > CADEFD01. The sequence goes on from CADEDM010000279.1 coordinate 3,614, forward strand.
GAGCGTCGACGGCGACGGCGTCGCCCTCGCATTCAGCGGCCTCATGCCCGGACGGGCCGCGGCGCCGACGCTGCCGATCGCGCTGGCGTGGACGGCCGCGATCGCCGCCGTGGCGTTGGCGTTTCGCGCGGCGAGCGGCGCCATGGACTGGAACTTCGTGGTCGCGAAGATCGGCGCGGTCACGGTGTGGCTGCTCGTCACCACCACGGTGATGCAGTGGGCGCCGGCGCGCGTCTACCTGCCGGCGGCCGTGCCATTCGCGGCCACCGCCGGGGCGCTGGCGGTGTATCTGTTCGCGGCCGGCCGGGTCCCGGTCGGTCCGGTCACGCTGGAAGCGGCCACGAGAGCCGGCGACGCGTGGGCCATCGGCGACCCATCGTTCCGCACCCTGCGCGATTGGCTGCAACGACCGGTGCCCCAGGCGGCCGTCGAGGCCGGCGCCGACCCGGGCGGCCTGTCGTTCTTCGACTATCTGCAGACGCACACGAACATCGGCCGCTCGGTGAAAGTGGAGCCGGTGCCCGTGCATCTCGCGGACCTGAACACCGCGCCGCCGGCGCGCCGCCCGCACGTCTTCGTGTTCGTGATCGACAGCCTGCGCCGCGACTACCTGTCGCCTTACAACGACACGGTCACCTTCACGCCGGCCATCGACGCATTCGCCCGCGAGAGCACCATCTTCACGAAGGCGTTCACGCGCTACGGCGCCACCGGCCTGTCGGTGCCGTCGATCTGGGTCGGCGGGATGATCCTGCACAAGCAGTACGTCCTGCCGTTCGCGCCGATGAACGCGCTGCACGCGCTGCTCGACCGCCATCAGTACTCGCGGTGGATCAGCCAGGACAACATCGTCGAGATCGTCACGCCACGCACGAGCACGCTCGAGCCGCTCGACAAGGGCCGTGGCGTCGCCGACTTCCGGATGTGCTCGACGGTGGACGAGCTCACGTCGCGCCTCGACCGTCTCACCCCCGATGGCCCGCCGGCGTTCATGTGGACGCTGCCGCAGGACGTGCACGTCGCCGTGCTGAACCGCGAGGGCGACCGGCCCGTGGACGGCGGCGGCTACGACGGGTTCGTCGCCCCCTACGCCTCGCGCGTGCGCCGCGTCGACACGTGCTTCGGCCGGTTCATCGACGCGCTGAAGGCGCGCCGTCTCTACGACGACAGCCTGATCGTCTTCACCTCCGACCACGGCGACTCGCTCGGCGAGGAGGGACGTCGCGGCCACGCCTATACGGTGTTCCCCGAGGTGGTGCAGGTGCCGCTGCTGGTCCATCTGCCGGCCTACGCGCGCGATCAGTTCGAGGCCAGGACCGACGCGCTCGCCTTCACGACCGACATCACACCCACGCTCTACGCGTTGCTGGGGCACACGCTGGCGCCACCGTCGCCCATCTTCGGCCGGCCTTTGTACTGGCGTCGTGGCACCGCGCCGGCACGGCCGAACGAGTTCGGCCTGATGGCGTCGAGCTACGGCAGCGTCTACGCCTGGGTCGATCGGGCAGGCACGCGGATGTACATCGCGGATGGCGTGGCGCTGCGCGACTACGCCTACACGCTGGACGGCTCGGGCGCCGGCGTCTCGGAGCGTGTGACCGCGGCGGAGCGCGCGCGGGGTCAGCAGGCGATTCGCACGGGCATCGCGGCCATCGCCGACTTCTACCGGTTCACGCCGCCGTCGCCGTAAGCGCGGCGCGCCGGCCGGTGGTCAGCGACGGTCGAAGTAGCCGAGCGCCAGGTCGTCGCGGTTGACGTCCACGCTCCTGACCGCCGACTTCGCCGGCACCGCGATCGTGCCGGCGGCCTCGGTGAGGTTCACGACCTTGTCCTCCGACGAGCCGTCCGCATACTGCAGCGTGATCGTCAGCGGCACGTCGAAGACCTCGCCGGTCTGCTCGTAGGTGACGTCCACGGCGTCGGCGCGGGTGGCGGTCGTGAGCCGCACGCGCGGCAGTTCCGAGTCCAGGATCCAGCGGCTGAAGAAGCGCTCGAGCGATTGTCCGCTGGCCGCTTCCATGGCGACACGCAGGTCGTCGGTACCTGCCTTCTTGTAGCGGAAGTTGCCGTAGAACGCGCGCAGGCCCTTCAGGAACGCCTCGTCGCCGATGAAGCGGCGCAGCATGTGCAGCACCGCCGCCCCCTTGTTGTAGACGAGCGCGCGAAACACCCGCGATTCGTTCTTCACGTGGCCCAGGCGGTAGCCGAGGTGGATCGGGCCCTGGTCGGAGTGCTCGAGCGACCAGCGGCGCAGGGCGCGGATGGACGAGCGATAGACGCTTTCGCCGCGCTTCTCGCGCGCGTACAAGGTGGCGAAGTACTGCGCGAAGCCCTCGCTGATCCACTGCTCGTGGTAGTTCTTCCAGCCCACCGCCTGCCCCCACCACTGGTGCGCGATCTCGTGCGCCA
>CADEDM010000280.1 GCA_902826065.1 uncultured Acidobacteriota bacterium
TCGCGGCCGACGCGTAGGTCGAGATGTGGCCGCCGATGCCGTCGTTTTCCTTGTTGGCCCGCACCACCATCGCCATGGCGTTCCAGCGGACCAGGCTCTTGATGCGGCGTTCGACCTCGCGGCTGCCGGGGTACGGCAGCTGCTCATCGGCGTGGATGGTGTTGATGTACGGAGTGTTGGCCGTGAACGGCAGCTTCACTCCGCTCTGATGCGCGTGTCGGCCCAACTCGCCGAGCAGGCGCCCGACCCGGGCCGGGCCGCCGTGCTGCAGGACGTAGTCCAGCGACTCGAGCCACTCCCGCGTTTCGAGGGCCTCGAGTTCCGCGGCATCCGACTGAGCGGTATTCCTCATGTCTCCCATTACCCTTTCGAGTGCCTCCGGTGTGGTCTCCGACCTCGCCGCCTCACGCATTCGCTGCGAAAACAGCCCTTCCAGGCACCGGGGCCGGCGTCGAGGGCCGGCCAACATCACACGCTCGCCAGCGCGGCGCAGCACAGGCATTCAGCCCGATGCGGACCGTCTTGGCAATCGGACTATTGTATCGCCTGCGACGCGACCGTCTCAAACCGACGGCCCGTGGAGACGCCGCGTGCTGCGCCAACCGCCCACCCAGGTTATCGGTCCCAAAGCCCTCGTGCAGGCGCGTCGCGCCATCGTGACGTGCGACGCGTGCCCGCGCCTGCGCCGGCATTGCCTCGCCATCGCCGACGAGAAGCGCGCCGCCTTCCGGCACGAGACCTACTGGGGCCGTCCAGTGCCGGGCTTCGGCGATCCCGCGGCGTGGCTCTACGTCCTCGGCCTGGCGCCGGCCGCGCACGGCGCCAATCGCACCGGCCGCGTCTTCACGGGCGACGGCCGAGGCGGCTCGGGCGACTTCCTCATGAGTGCCTTGCACCGCGCGGGCCTGGCGTCGATTCCCACGTCCCAGCAGGCCGATGACGGCCTGGCGCTTCGCGGCGTGTTCATCGGCGCGGCCGCGCGCTGTGCACCCCCGGCCAATACGCCCCGCCCCGACGAGTTGCGCCGCTGCCGCCCGCACCTGGCCGCCGAGATCGCGGCCCTGCCCGACCTGCGCGCGGTCGTCGCGCTGGGCAAGATCGCCTGGGACGCGTGGCTGGCGTTCGTCGCCGGGCACGCGCCGCTTCCCCGCCCACGCCCGGTCTTCACCCACGGCGCCGTGGCGTCCCTGGCACCGCCGGCCACCCGCAGCCCGGCTGGTCTCACACTGATTGGATGCTTCCACCCGTCCAGACAGAACACGCATACGGGCCGGGTGACACCCGAGATGTATGACGGCCTGTTCGCGCTCGCCTTGAGAATCGGGCGGCCGTCACCTCTTGTTGGGACAGGGGACCAGGAACCGGGGATCAGGAAGACGCTGGTCACGAGCCACAAAGAAAAAGGCCCGCGCGCGCAGCGCGGGCCTTTCGGTCCCTGATCCCTGGTCCCTGCACCGACGCTCCGGCGCACTGGCGCCGAAGGCGTCAGGCGCCGGGCTTGAACGTGTAAGAACCGTCCGCCGCCTTGTCGCGGTACTTCGTGTGGCAGCCGGCGCAGGTCTTCGTGAGCTCGCCCACCGGCGCCTTGGCGGCCTCGGCGTTCGCGGCGGCGGCAATGGCGTCGGCGGCCTTCTTCCCCGCCTGCGCCATCTCGACGCCGTCGGCCTTGCCGTGGCTCTTGAAGAACGCCTCGGTCTCGGCGAACGCCTTCGAGAGCGTCTGTGCGCCGGCCTTGGCCTCGGCCATCATCCCGCCGTCCACGGCCTTGCGGACGGCGCCGAACGCCGGCCCGACGGCCTTCATCGTCTTGTCGATCACCGCGGGATCCTGCGCCTGCTCGGCTCGTACCCCGACGTGCATCGCCAGTACCAGCCCCAGGGCCAGCCCACTCATCGCCACGAACATCCGCCGCATGCGTGCCTCCTCGTGCCCGCGCGGCGATCCGTCTCTGGCTACCGGAGCGACATCGGCCCGCGCGTCGATGGGTTCATCGTGCCTCATCCCGTCGAGCGGCGCAAAGGCCGTGGCGAGCACCGCTACACGTGCGCCTGCAGCGGCGGGTGCATCCGGCGCTGGTGCGTGAGCGACATCAGCACGACGTCCGACGTCACCGGCGCGCGGCGGAAGGCATCGACGCCGATGGCGGCAGCGATGGCGTTGAGCACGGCGCCATAACCCGCCCCGACGGGCGGTTCGCCCACGCCCTTCGCGCCGGTGGGCGTGCCCGGGTCGGCGATGCCGAGCGCCTCGGCACGCATGTTCGGCGCGTCGAGGATCGTCAGCGGCTTGTTGTAGTGGAAGCGCCGCGCCAGCGACACGCCGTAGTGCGGGTCGTAGACCAGCTTCTGGAAGAGCGCGTGCGCGATGCCCAGGCAGCAGCCGCCGTTCAACTGGGCGATGAGGCTGCGCGGATTCACCACCGTGCCCACATCCCCCACCGAGAGGAAGTCGATGAGCGACACGACGCCGGTCTCGACGTCCACTTCCACTTCGGCGAAGCCGGCGACGAAGCCGTAGGTGTCGCCGTCGCGCGGATAGGTGTCCTTCGCGACGCCCATCAGCCCCTGCCCGACGAGCCCGGCCGCCGCGCCCTTCGTGAACGGGTGGATGTCCTCGGGCAGCTCGTGGCCGTCGAACCGGCCGCCGAGCGTGACGGCGCGTGCCGCCGCCTGCGCATAGGTGAGCCCGCGCGCGGGATTGCCCTTCCGGAACACGCGCTCGTTGCCCAGGTCGTAGTCCGCGGGCGAGCCGCCGAGGTCCTGCGCGGCGATCGCCTGCAGCTTGCGCTTCGCGTCCTCCGCGCCCGCCATGTTGGCTCGCGTCATGGCGTGGGTCGTCTGGCTGCCCACCGACATGCACGTCCACGGCAGGCCCTTCGACGTGTCGCCCCACACCACGTCGACCTTGTCCCATGGCAGGGCGAGGACGTCGGCGGCCACGCGCGCGAGGTCGATGACCGAGTGCGTGCCCAGATTGCCGACGCCGGACTGCACCTGCAGGCGGCCATCAGGGCGCAGGATCATCAGGCCGTCGTAGCCGATCGACCCGGCGCCGTGCGGTCCGACGGCCACACCGGAGCCGCGCACCTTGGTGCCGCGCCGCTGGCCCGACCGCGCCACGCGCGCCGGCCAGTCGAAGGCCGCGGCCCCGCGGTCGAGGGCGTCCTTCACGTACGCGCCGGTGACGTAGCGGCGGGCGCCGTCGGCCGCCGCCGGTCCGTACAACGCCTTCCCTTCGGGCGAGTTCAGACGGCGAATCGCCACCTGATCGATCTGGAGCTGCACCGCGGCCTTCGTGACGATGCCCTCGATGATGCCGTTGGCCTGCATCGGCCCGGGCGACCGCTGCTGCGTGCGCGGTGGCGTGTTCGTGAGGACGTTGACGGCCCGCCAGCGCATCGCCGGCGGCTGGTAGACCAGCGACGCGGCCAGGCCGGCCGACCGATGGTCGCCCATCGGCCCGTACGGCCCGTTGTCCTGCAGCAGGAACAGATCGAGCGCGGTGATCCGTCCGTCCTTCGCGAAGCCGACCTTGGCGCGGCCGGTCATGTTGGTGCGGGCGCGGCCGAAGTAGCTTTCCTCTTCGCGACTGACGCGCATCATCACCGGCGCGTTGACCTTCTTCGAGAGCACGCACGGAATCGCCATCGACACGGCGCCGGCGCCCTTGCTGCCGAAGCCGCCGCCCGTGTACTCGCACACCAGCGTCAGCTTCTCGGCCGGAATGCCAACCCAGCGGGCGACGCCGTCCACCGTGCGCACGACGCTCTGCGTCGAGCAGTGCAGCACGCACTTGTCGCCCTGCCAGTAGGCCATGGCGCTGCGCGTCTCCAGCGGATGGTGCCCGGTGGAATTCACCACGAAGGTCTCGTCGAGCACCAACGCCGCCGCCGCGAACCCGGCGTCGAGGTCGCCGTAGCTCCACGTCTCGGGCGCCTCGCCCTGCGGGAGCGCGCCGTCGGTGGCGGCCGCGAAGTCCGCGTCGGTCCACTTCAGGCGGACGATCGGCGGACGCGCCGGCGGCCCTCCAGCGGCGGCCGGCGGCGCCACGCCCCAGACGTTGCCGTCGGTGCGGGCATCGGGTCCGCCGGGCCGCATGCTCTCGAGCGGGTCGATGGTGAACGGCAGCGGCTCGATGTCGAGGTCGATGAGCTCGATGGCTTCCGCGGCGACGTCCTCGCTGACCGCAGCCAGCGCGAGGATCGGCTCGCCCTGGTAGAGCGGCTCCATCGTGAGCGCACGCTCGGCGCCGCCGAGGTCAGGCAGGTCGTCGGCGGTGATGATGCCCTTCACGCCCGGCAGCGCGAGCGCGCGGTCGAGGCCGAAGCGGCGCACCCGGCCGTGCGGCACCGGACTGAGCAGCAGCTTGCAGAAGAGCATGCCCTCGGCGCGGAAGTCCTCGGCATAGCGGGCGCGGCCGGTGACCTTGGCGACGAGGTCCGGCGTCGTGTAGTTGGAACCGACGAGGCGTGAAGCCACGGCTGCCCTCCGATCGTGAAACGGTGCCGGGATTATAGAGCCCGGACGCGGTTCTCGCGCGGGACCACGCCGTAGGCACCAGCCCGGACGGGCTAGCGCGCCGCGACGTACGCGTCGCGAGCCGGCACCGCCTGGTCCGGACGATCCGAGATCACGCCGTCGACGCCGAGGGCGAGCAGACGGCGGACGTCGGCCGGTTCGTCCACCGTCCACACCTGCACGACGGCACGCTCGCGGTGGGCCCGGCGCACGAACGCCGGCGTCACGACATGGAGCCGGCCGGCGCGTTCCGGCACCTGGAAGGCGCGGTACGGCGGGGCCATCCGCAACGGCCACCGCACCCACGACCGGACCAGCGTCCGCTGTGCCTCGCGGCGCGTGGCGCTGGTCGTGAGGTCCGGCGCCAGGGCCCGCACGCGGTCGAGCACCACCTGGTGGAACGATCCCAGGCACACGCGGGCCGCCGCCCCGGCCTGGTGCACGACGGCGACCACGGCGTCGGCGAGACGCGGATCTTCGTCCTTCAGCTCGATGATGGCCCGGGCACTGGTGCACCGCATCAGCACCTCGCGCAACGCCGGCACGCCCTCGGGTGTCGCGACCGCGTGGCTCGACTCCCGCGGCACGAAGCGGCAGGTGGCATCGAGTGCCGCGAGCGCCGTCGACGTGAGGCCGCGCACCGCGCCAGTCCCGCTGGTCGTCCGCTCAAGCGTCGGGTCGTGGATGACGACCGGCACGCCATCGGCGGCGAGGCGCACGTCGCACTCGACGCCGTCGGCGCCGGTGGCGAGTCCGCGCGCAATGGCGAGGATCGTGTTCTCGGGCCCGATCGCCGATCCCCCGCGATGGGCGAACACCAGCGGGCGGTCGCTCGCGAACACCGGAGGTGGCGAGAAACCGCGCGGCCGTGTCACGGCGTCATAATAGCGACTATGTCCGCCTCCGCTCGACCCGCCACCCTCGGAGCACTCAAGCAGGCCATTGAGCGCGGCGAGTTCGCGCGCCGATCGGTGCGCGATGAAGTGCGCGACAACCTCATCGTGAAGCTGCGCCGCGGCGATCGGCTGTTCCCGGGGGTCGTCGGCTACGACGAGACCGTCATTCCGCAGCTCGTCAACGCCATTCTCGCGAAGCACCACTTCATCCTGCTGGGCTTGCGCGGCCAGGCGAAGACCCGCCTCATCCGGGCGCTCGTCGATCTCCTCGACGACGTCATACCGGTAGTACCCGGCAGCGAGATCCACGACGACCCGCTGGCGCCGATCTCGGCCCATGGCCGGGCCATGGTGGCCTCCGAGGGCGACGGCATGCCGATCGAGTGGCGGCCGCGCGAGGCCCGCTACGTCGAGAAACTGGCGACGCCCGACGTGACGATCGCCGACCTCATCGGCGACATCGACCCGATCAAGGCCGCTGCCTCGGGGCTGCAGCTCGGCTCGGAGCTGGCCATGCACTTCGGCCTGCTGCCGCGCGCCAATCGCGGCCTGTTCGCCA
>CADEDM010000281.1 GCA_902826065.1 uncultured Acidobacteriota bacterium
CTTACATCGTGGCCATCAACCGCGTCGCGACGGTCACGCGCATGCGCGGGATGTACGCCTGACGCTGGCGCGTCACGCGGTTTAGGGACCAGGGACCAGGCATTAGGGACCAGGGATCAGGGATCAGGTCAGCCTCGGCACGGTACCGAAGACACGAAAGGCGCGGCTACTGAGGCCGCGCCTTTCCATTCCTGGTCCCTGGTCCCCGGTCCCTGTTCCCTATATACGAGGAGCGTCAGCTCACCATCCGGAACGCGACGAGTTCCGTCACGTCCGCGCCGTCCGGCGCCTTGGCGGCGATCTCGATCAGGAACTCGCCCGCCGGCAGTCCGGCCAGCGGCACTTCCAGCGTCGCGCTGCCGCCGCCAGGCGGCGTGTTCACGGTGAGGTCGGCCATCTTGCCACCTTCGCGGTTCAGGAGCTTCGCGGCGTAGGTGGCGGCGCTGCCCTGCGCGCCTGGGGCCACGGCGTCGAGCTTGAGCAGCAGCCGTTCGGTGCGCCGGAACTCACGTGTCGCCGTCGGCGCCGCGGCCGGGTCGTTGCGAATCGTCTGGAACTCGCGCGGCGTGCGGGCGACGAAGAGACGCGGCGTCGTCAGCCGCGCCTTCGGCTCGGTGAAGTCGGGGACGTCGATCGTCCGATCGTCGGTGTCGAGGACATCCTCGGGCTTGCCTTCGATCGACAGCCTCAGGCTGAGCTTCCCCGGAGGCGCGTCGAACGACACCACCCCGCGTCGCGCGGCCGTCGGGGCGTCGGCCGCCACCTCGGCGCCGACGTTGCCCTTGTAGTACTGCTCGCCGGCCGGCGCCGCCGCGGTGAGCACCACGCGACCCACCGACGCGCGCTCCGTGCCCGGCGCCGCAGGCACGCCTTCCCACACCACGGTCACCTTGGTCTTGCCGTTGTCGCCAGGCGCGGTGCCGACCCACGTCCGCACCAGCCGGCGCTCCGCCGATGCCGAGTTGATGCCGGCAAGCGACTTCGTCACGGCCGCCGGCGGACCGGGCTTGGCCGGCGCGGCCGCCCTCGCCGTTTCCACCGCCGTCAACGCCCAGTAGCCCTTGCGCGCGCGGACCTGCACGCCGGATCGGCGGACGCGCACCTTGATGGGATGGAACTTGCCGTCGCTCCGCGACTGCGTCGAGTTGTAGCCGAGCAGATAGTAGGCGCTCGAGTCGCGGACGATCTGGCGCATGCCGGCCGTCAGGTCGTTGCGGTTGATGATGGCGCGGCCGTCGGTCTCGCCGGCCAGTACCTGCAGCGTGTTCTGGGTCTGCCGCAGGGTCTCCTGGCTGGCCCGGCTGCCGACGTTGTCCTGGATGTCGAACTCGCCGGTCGACAGCCCGCGCGGATCGACGGCATAGATGGCCGTGTTGCTGCGGTTCGCCTCCTCGTAAACGCGCTGCAGCTCGTTCTGCACGTCGAGCTCGGCCGAGAACCGGGCCCGGTCTTCCTGCAGGTTGTTCTCGCCGGCGAACGGGTTGTTGCGATTGGGATTGCCGAGCCCCGGCATCGAGGCGATCGGCCCGCGCAACTGCGGCGGCAGCAGCCCGATGTAGCCTTCGCTCACGAGCACGATCGCCTTGCGCCCCTCGCGGAGCGCGCCCAGCTTCACCGACAGCCCGGTCAGCGCCGAGAGCGACACCTGGCGGCGGATGCGCTCGACCACTTCGACCGGCTGGTTGGAATAGCGATCCTCCAGCGCGTTGCGCGGGTTGTAGTCGAACTTGCGGCCCTGGAAGCGCTCGATCGCGTTGACCAGCTGATCGTGGTTGCGGGTCAGGATCACGCTGTCGAGCGGGCTCAGCGGATACATCACCGACACCAGATCCTTCGGCGCGAGCTGCGTGCGGACGAAGTCGACGAGGTGCTTCCGCGCCGACATGCTGTTGCCGAGGCGCACGTTGTAGTCGTCGAGGAAGAACACGAAGATGCGCGCGTCCTCGTTCTGCGCCGCGGTCTCTTCCTGGTCGCGGGAGTTCAGCGGCGCCAGCGTCTCGACCGCCGCCGTCGTGTCGATCTTGACGAGACGGAACGTCTCCACCTGCTGGCGCTTGTCGTCCTCCGTGACCTCGAAATCCTCGGCCGTGAGATCGGTGACCGGATTGCCCTGCTTGTCGGTGACGATGGCGTCGACACGGACGAAGTTGATGCCGGCGCGGAAGATCGGCTGGTCGTCGGCCGGCGGGGTGGCGGGTGGCTGGGCGCCAGGCGCGGGCGTCTGCGGCGCCGGGGTCTGGGGCGTCTGCGGCGCGGGGCTCTGCGGCGCGGGAGTCTGCGCTGGCGCCGACTGTCCGGACAAGCCCGGCCCCGCGGTCAGGGCGAGCACGATCGCGGGAATCACGGCGGCGCGGCGGGCGGCGGGCGAACGCATGGGCGACGCACCTCTGACGGTTGGCTGGGGCGCTGAGGCCGATGATACCATCCGGGAAAGGACGCCTCCGGCGCGGCCTGTCGACCTGGCCCCGCGCGTCCCGCCCTTTCCCAAGCAGGTATCCGTGTCAGACGTCCCGACCCCCGTGGCCCTCACCCAGCTGTCAGACGAGGAGCAGCTCTTCGCCGACAGCGTCTACGAGTTCGCCAGCCGCGAAATCCGCCCGCTCGTGCGCGAGATGGACGAGCACGCCAAGATGGCGCCGGCGCTGCTGCCGAAGCTCTTCGACCTCGGCATCATGGGCATCGAGATTCCCGAAGCCTACGGCGGCGCCGGGGCGACGTTGTTCCACTCGGTGCTGGCCGTGGAAGCGCTGTCGCGGGTCGACCCGTCGGTGGGCGTGCTGGTCGACGTGCAGAACACGCTCGTCGTCAACGCCATCGCCCGTTTCGGCCACGAGGCCCTGCGCAAGCGCTACCTCACGGCGCTGGCCGGCGGCACCGTCGGGGCATTCGCGCTCTCCGAAGCCGGGTCGGGATCCGATGCGTTCGCGCTGACCACCCGCGCGGTCGAGGACGGCGACGGCTACGTGCTCACCGGCCGCAAGCTGTGGATCACGAATGCCAACGAAGCCGACGCGTTCATCGTGCTCGCCACCGTGAACCCCGACGCCGGCTACAAGGGCATCACGGCCTTCATGATCGACCGCGGCACGCCCGGCTTCTCGGTCGGCAAGAAGGAAGACAAGCTGGGCATCCGCGCCAGCAGCACCTGCGAGCTCCTGCTCGACGACTGCCGCGTGCCGAAGGCCAACGTGCTCGGCGAGGTCGGCAAGGGCTACAAGGTCGCGATCGAGACGCTGAACGAAGGCCGCGTCGGCATCGGCGCGCAGATGCTGGGCCTGGCGCAGGGCGCGTTCGATCACGCCGTGAAATACGTCAAGGAGCGGGCGCAGTTCGGCAAGCCCATCGCTGAATTCCAGGGCGTGCAGTTCCAGATCGCGCGCATGGCGGCCGATGTCGAGATCGCGCGGCTCCTCACCTACAACGCCGCCCGGCTGCGCGATCAGGGCAAGCCGTTCCTGAACGAGGCGGCCATCTGCAAGCTGGTCACCTCGGAAGTCGCCGAGCGTGTGGCGTCGGCCGCGATCAACCTGTTCGGCGGCAACGGCTTCGTGAAGGAATACCCGGTCGAGAAGCTGTATCGCGACGCCAAGATCGGCCAGATCTACGAAGGGACGTCGCACATGCAACTGGCGACGATCGCCAAGGCCTGCCTCGCCTGACGCGCGGCACCGCGAGGACCCGATGCCCGACACCCTGACCCTGCCCGTCCACGGCATGACCTGCGGCGGCTGCGAGAATGCCGTGAAGCGCGCCGTGAGCCTGCTGCCCGGGGTGGCCGACGTCGCCGCGTCGCACCGCGACCATCAGGTGGTCGTCACGTTCGACCCGGCGCTCGTGACACCGGCCGCGATCGAGGCGAAGATCGACGCGCTGGGCTATCGCGTCGAGCGCTGAGGCATCGCGAGGGAAACGGCGTCAGGCCGGCAAGGTGCCGGCCGCCGCGGCGCGCATCATCGACGCGCCCTCGCCCAGCACGTCGGCCAGCGTCGCCGCGTCGCGACGGGCGCGCTCGAGCGGCGCGCCGGGGCGGAACGCCTCGGCGCCCATCGCCGCCGCGACCGCACGGAACGCCAGCGGCACGGCTTCCAACGCATGCACGCGGGCCAGGGCCCGCGCCGTGGCGCCCGCGGCGCTGCCGCCGAGACGGGCCGCGTCCCAGACCAGAAGCCGCGACGCCTCGAGGGCGGTGGCCGCGTCGGACACGCCGGGCGAGGCCACGTCCACCGGCTGACCGGCGGCCTTCGTCGCCTTGAGCGCGGCCACGCTGGCGTCCACGGCTGCGCGGCCCGTGCCGATGAGCGCCGCCGTCACGGCCAGCGATCCGGACGCCGAGCCGGCGAGCGGTGCCGCCAGATCATCGACGTTCACACCGCGCAGGCCGGTCCATTCCGCGCCGGCGCCGGCCGGCAGGCCCAGGGCCTCTGCGACGGCGGCGAGCGTCACCGCGGCCGATGCCGTGGCCAGTGCCTCGACGGTCATGGCCCACGCCACGCCGTCGGCCGGCGGGGCGAGCGCGGCGCGGGCCGCGGCGCGCAGCGCGGCGGGCACGGCGGCCTGCGCGTCGACCTCGGCGGCCGCCGGGGCGATCACGTCGCGGGCGCAGGTGTCGGCAGCGGCGCGGGCCGCGCGGGTCGTGTCATCCAGTTCGAACGTCATGGCGAGAGTCCTGCGTCGGCGACGAGACGGGCCAGTACCGGGCGGAGACGGGTGGCGGTGGTATCGAGTGATTCGGGCAACACGCGCACTTCGCCGATCACCGGCATGAAGTTGGTGTCGCCGGTCCATCGCGGCACGAGGTGCACGTGCAGGTGGTCGGCGATGCCGGCGCCGGCGGAACGGCCCAGATTCACGCCGACGTTCAGGCCCTGCGGCGTGTAGACCTCGCCCAGCGCCATCTCGGTGAGTCGCGTCAGCCGCGCCACCTCGAGGAGCTCCGCGTCGTCGAGCCCGGCGAACGTCGCGACGTGGCGATGCGGCACCACCATCGCGTGCCCGCCGTTGTACGGATAGAGATTCAGGATGACGTAGGCGAGGCGGCCGCGATGGAGCGTGAGCGCCTGCGCCTCGGGCGTGTCAGTGGTGCAGAAGACGCACGCCTCGGGCGTTCGTTCGTCGCGCGTCACGTAGCGGTGACGCCAGGGAGACCAGAGCCGCTCCATGGCCGGCGCGGGATCACGGCGCGGGCGCGCCGGACGGACCGCCGACGTCGACCAGGCTGTCGTCGCCGTCCTCGCGGTTGATCAGGTCCTTCAGTTCCTTGCCCGGCTTGAAGTAGGGCACGCGCTTCGGCGGCACGTCGACCTTGTCGCCGGTCTTCGGATTGCGGCCCTTGCGCGGCTCGCGCTTACGCAGCCGGAAGCTGCCGAACCCCCGCAGCTCGATCTTCTCGCCGCGGTGCAGCGCGTCGATGATGCTCTGGAAGACGGTCTCGACGATGACCTCCGAGTGCTTCTTCGTCAGCTCGGAGACGCGCGAGACTTCCTCGACGAGTTCGGCCTTGGTCATAGGAACAGGGGCTGGGGACTGGGTGCTGGGGACTGGGGTCTGTCCACGCCCGAGCCCCCAGCCTCCAGCCCCCAGAATCCGTTACTTGTTACGGAAGTGATCCCCCAGCGTCGCCGAGCCGTCGCCCTGCGCCGCCGAGTAGCTCTCCCAATCGGTGCGGTATTCGTCCGACTTCATGGCGCGGATGCTGAGGCCGATCTTCCGCTCCGACGGGCTGAGCTTGATGATCTTCATCGGGTAGGCGGTGCCCACCTGAAGGTCGACCTTCTCGCCGCCCTGGGTGTCATCGAATTCCGACACGTGGATGAGGCCCTCGATGCCCTCGTCGAGTTCGACGAACGCGCCGAAGTTGGTCATGCGCACCACCCGGCCCTCGATGTTCTGGCCGACCTTGTGGCGCGAGAAGAAGTCTTCCCAGATGTCGGTCGCGAGCTGCTTCA
>CADEDM010000282.1 GCA_902826065.1 uncultured Acidobacteriota bacterium
GATCCGCAACGAGATCGTCTTCCCCGCCGCCATCCTGCAGCCGCCGTTCTTCGACCTGGCCGCCGACGACGCCGTGAATTACGGCGCCATCGGTGCGGTCATCGGCCACGAGATGGGCCACGGGTTCGACGACCAGGGCCGGCGCTTCGACGCGAAGGGGGTGTTGCGCGACTGGTGGACGGCCAAGGACGGCGAGGAGTTCATGCGCCGCGCCAAGGGCCTGGTCGCCTACTACTCGAGCATCGAGCCGATTCCCGGCACGAAGGTCAACGGCGAGCTGACCCTCGGCGAAAACATCGGCGATCTGACGGGCCTGGTGATTTCCTACAACGCCTACCAGAAATCCCTGGGCGGCAAACCCGCGCCGGTGATGGACGGCCTCACCGGCGATCAGCGCTTCTTCGCCGGCTGGTCGCAGGCGTGGCGCGGCAAGGGCCGCGACGAGGCGCTACGCCAGCAGATGCTCACCGACCCGCATCCGCCCGACCAGGTGCGTGGCCTGGCGCCGCTGCGCCACGTGCCGGCGTTCTACACGGCGTTCGACGTCAAGCCGACCGACAGGCTGTATCTCGCGCCCGAGGCGCGCGTGAAGATCTGGTAGCGCCGCCGGCTAGCGGCGCGTGCCCTGGCCGAACGTGTCGCACGCGTCAATCGTGCCTTCGCTCATGCCGCGGCGGAGCCACGTGACGCGCTGCTCCGACGATCCATGCGTCCACGACTCGGGCGACACGCGACCCGAGCCACGGCGCTGCAACGTGTCGTCGCCGATCGCGGCGGCGGCCTGCAGGCCTTCTTCGACATCGCCTTGATCGAGCAGGTTCCGCTCGCTGGCGTGATTGGCCCAGACGCCGGCAAAGCAGTCGGCCTGCAGCTCCTGCATCACCGAGAGCCGGTTGCCCTCGACCTCACCGGCTCGCTGGCGCGCCGCCTGTACTCGCTCCGACACGCCGAGCAGCGTCTGCAGGTGGTGCCCGACTTCGTGCGCGACCACGTACGCCTGCGCGAAGTCGCCGGGCGCGCCGAACTTCTGGTCGAGCTCGCGGAAGAACGTGAGGTCGATGTACAGCTTCTCGTCGGCCGGGCAATAGAACGGGCCGACGGCCGCCGAGTTCGTGCCGCACGCCGACTGCACGGCGTCCTCGAAGAGCACGAGCGTCGGCGGACGGTAGCGCTCGCCGGCCGCCTGGAACACGCCGTTCCAGGCGTCTTCGGTGGATGCCAACACGCGGCCGGCGAAGATCGCCTGCGGATCGTCGGTGGGGGCGCCCACGCGCCCCTGCTCCGCCGGCGCGGCGCCGCCGCCGCTGAGTCCGCCGGCCATCTGGAAGAGCGTCAGGGGATTGGCCCCGGTGAGCCAGCTCACGACCAGGACGATGACGATGGTGCCGAGGCCCATGCCGCCGCCCATGCGCATGCCGCCACCGCCCATGCCGCGGCGATCCTCGACGTTCTGACTGACGCGCTGATCTTCCAACCGCATGGGACTCGCCTCCGTGACGAGTGATCGCGCGGCCGCGGATGCGGCGTCGCCATCGAGGTCATCATACGCCACCGTCGCCGCGCGACTGGGCGTTCCGCCACATTCGACGCCCGTCACGACGAGGCATCGCCTCGCCCTGACGGGCGCGTGTCTGCGGGGACGGCGCACGCGCATGGAAGTCGACGCGCACGGCCGGACAGTCATTGGTGCCGGGGGTGGGGGTCGAACCCACACGCTCCTTGCGGAACCCGGGATTTTAAGTCCCGTGCGGCTGCCAGTTACGCCACCCCGGCCCGTGGATCACGATACTCGACCGCGGCATGCGCCGTCGCGGGCGACGCCCGCGCTCAGTGCACCGGGCCGTCGGGCTCCGCCGACTCGGGATGGGTGATGCCGTCGAGCAGCACGGCCAGCGCTTCGTCGCTCGTGACCGGCGCGGCACACACGAAGTCGCGGCAGACGAAGGCGGCCGCGTCGGGGCGGCCGCTGGCGTAGGCCGCGGTCCACGGCGCGATGGCCGCCAGCGCGTCGGCGTGCACCGGCACCAGCGGCACGATCACGGCGCCTGGCAGGTAGCGCGCCGACACGGTGTCGAGCAGCCGCGCGGCCCGGGCCGGCGCCTCGCCTTCCGTGACCAGCACCTCCACCGACGGCTGCTCCACCATCGACAACGCCGCCAGCAGATGCGGCATCGCGCGCGGATGGGCGGCCATGGCCCCGCGCCTTGCGGTCAGCACGCGCTCGGCGCGCTCCCGGTACGACGCCTGGCCAGTGAGTCGCGCCAGCGTCAACAGGTTCGTGACGGCGACCGCCGTCGCCGACGGCTCCGCGCCGTCGTACTCCTCCACCTGCCGCAGCAGCACCGAGGCGTCCTCACCGGTCGTCGCGTACCACCCCTGGTCGTCGGGAGCGAGGAATCTCGCGTCGAGCACGTCGTGCAGGTCGACGGCCCACGTCAGCCACTGTGGATCGCCGGTGGTGTGGAACAGTTCCAGCAGTCCCCACGCGAGGCACGCGTAGTCTTCGGCGAAACCGTCGATGCCCGAGAGGCCGGCGGCCCGGCGGCGGAACAGGCGCCGGTTGTCGGCGTCCCAGAGATGCGTACGCAGGAAGGCCGCCAGGCGCTCGGCGGTGGCGCGATGCCGTGCGCCCGTGCCGGCGAGGCCTTCGTCGAGCACGCCCTCCGCGGCCAGGACACGAGCCGCACGCGCGACCGCCGCGAGCATCAGGCCGTTCCACGCCGTCAGCACCTTGTCGTCGAGCGACGGGCGCGGCCGCTTCGCGCGCGCGTCGAAGAGCCGTTGGCGTCCGCGTGCCAGGGCCTCCCCCACGTCCGCAGGCGGACGTCCAGTCTGTTCGACGATCGCCGCGATCGTCTTCGCGGTGTAGAGGAGATTGTTGGCGCCGAACTCGCCCTGCGGGTCGATCGGGGCGTTGCCGCCCGGCTGCACCCCGAACCGCAGTTCCCACACCGCGCTGTCGGGGCCCAGCGCCTGCACGATCTCGTCGCGCGACCAGATGTAGAACGCGCCCTCGGTCGCCTTGACGCCCGGCACACCGGCCTGCGCCGGCGGCACGGAGTCGGCGTCTTCGGCCGAGACGCATCCGCCCTCGGTGGACGACAGATCGCGCTGGACGTAGCGCAGCGTGTCCTCCGCGACCTGTGCGAAGAACGGATCGCCGCTCACCTGGAAGGCCTCGAGGAACGCGATCACGAGCTGCGCCTGGTCGTAGAGCATCTTCTCGAAGTGCGGCACGCGCCAGTCGCCGTCGACCGAGTAACGATGGAACCCGCCGCCGACGTGGTCGCGCATCCCGCCCATCGCCATGGCCCGCAGCGTGCCCAGCACCATCACGCGCGGTTCCGCCGCGCCGGTGCGCGCGTGCTCCCGCAACAGGAACAGCAACTCGCTCGGGCGCGGGAACTTCGGCGCGTCGCCGAACCCGCCGCGTCGCTCGTCGAAGGCGCGAGCCCACGCTTCCTGGCCGGCCTCGAGCACGATGACGTTCCCGGGAGCGTCGGCGCTCCGGGCCGGCTGCTGCGCCCGCAACTGCGCCACGACCTTCGTCGCGGAGTCGACGACGCCCAGGCGATCGTCGCGCCATGCCCGCGCGATCTCGCGCAACACGTCCCGGAACGACGGCCGGCCCCACGCGGCCATCGGTGGGAAGTACGTGCCCCCGTAGAACGGCTCGAGCGACGGGGTCAGCCACACGCTCAGCGGCCACCCGCCGTGGCCGGTCGTCGCCTGCACGAAGCTCATGTAGACACGATCGACGTCCGGCCGCTCTTCGCGATCGAGCTTGATGGCGATGAAATCTCGATTCAGATCGGCGGCGGTCGTGGCGTCCTCGAACGACTCGTGCGCCATCACGTGGCACCAGTGGCACGTGGCGTAACCGATCGACAGGAAGATCGGCTTGCCGCTGGCGCGTGCCGCCGCGAACGCCTCGTCGCCCCACGTGTACCACTCCACCGGGTTGCCGGCGTGCTGGCGCAGGTACGGACTTGGGGAGGCGGCAAGACGGGACATCACCCGATCATAGGCCGATGGCCACGGAAGCGCTGGAGTACACTCGCGCTGGAGGCAGGATCGGCGTGAACGAAGCGACTCCGCTGCGCGGCCGGCGCGTGGTGATTCTGGTGGAACAGGACTACGACCATCTCGATCTCGACACCACGCGGGCGGCGCTCGCCGGCGCCGGCGCCGTCGTGCAGGTCGTGGGCCCGATCCAGGGCCGCATCTACCGGAGCCGCGACGGGCAGCAGATCGCGGCAGAGATTGCCGCCAGCGCCATCCGCGTCGCCGACGTCGACGCCGTGATCATCCCCGGGGGGTTCGCCGCCGACCGCATCCGTCTGCGTCATGCCATGGTCGACCTGGTGCGCGACGCCGTCGCCGCCGGCAAGCCCGTGGCCGCGATCGATCACGGGCCGTCGGTGCTCATCAACGCCAAGGCGCTGAGTGGACGACAGATCACGTGCTGGCCGTCGATTGCCGTGGACGCCAAGAACGCCGGCGCGCGCTACGTCGATCGCCCGGTGGTCGAGGACGGCAACGTGATCACGGCGCGCAAGTCCGACGACCTGCCGTTCTTCACCAGCGCGATCATCCGCCAGCTCACGGCGTCGTCGTAGCCTCGGCCGCGGCGGCGAGCCGCCGGGCCTCGACCGCCTGCAGACGCACGTAGGCCGCCGTCATCTCCACGCCGTAGAGCAGCACCACCGCCGACACGTAGATCCACAGCAGGAACACCACTACGGCGGCGACCGAGCCGTGCACCGTCCACTGCGACAGGTCGCCCGCGTACCACGCGAAGATCGCGAAGGCGATGCGCCACAGCAGCGCCGTGACCACCGCGCCCGGCCAGACGTCGGCGAAGGTGACGCGCACGTACGGGACGAACTTGAACACCAGCGCCACGCACACGACCAGCAGCGCCAGCGCCGCCCAGTCGGCGCCGACCCCGCGGAAGCGATCGATCCACACGCCCTGCAACTGCAGCGCGCCGAACCAGCGCGCTTCCACCACCCGCACGACGCCGACGATGACGATGGCGACGACGAACATCGCCGCGGCCGAGAGCAGCATCAGGAACGAGAACCAGCGGTGGCGCCAGAACGATCGCCGCTTCTCGACGCCCCATGCGTGGTTCACCGCCGAGCTCAGCGCGTTGAAGACCCCCAGTGACGCGTAGGCGAGGGCCAGCGTGCCGCTCAGACCGATGCCGACGCGGGCCGTGCGGAAGCTGTCGATCTGCGCGCTGATGAAATCGAACTGCCGGGGGAAGTAGCGGAAGATGAAGTCCACCACCGCATCGCGCGAGGCCGGGTCGGCGGTCAGCGAGCCGATGACCGAGAACAGCAGCAGGAAGAACGGGAAGATCGACAGCAGGGCGTAGAAGGCGATCGAGGCGGCGTGGGTCAGGCCCTCGCTGCCGTAGAGTTCGCCCACTCCTCGCCAGGCTGCGCGCGCGACGAGCCGCACGCGATCAGGCCTCGCCGACCGCAGGGACGCCCCGCCCCCGTCGCTCGCCCCGGCCGAAGATGCCGTGCCGGCGCATCTTGTTGTAGAGCGTCGGCCGGTAGAGCCCGAGAATCTGCGCCGCTTCCTGCTTGTTCCAGTTGGTGCGTTCCAGCGTCTGCAGGATTGCCATCCGCTCGATCTCGGCCAGCGTGCGATGCGGCGGAATCGCGAAGGTGTCGTCGGCCGATGACGAGCGGATCGAGTCGGGCAGATCGCCCGGCTGGATCTCCGACGACCGTGTCACCAGCACCGCCCGTTCCATGGCGTTCTCGAGTTCCCGGACGTTCCCCGGCCAGCGACTGCGAATCAGCAGGTGGTAGGCCGCCGGGCTCACGCCGCGCACCGACTTCTGGTGGCGACGGGCGAACTTCTCGACGAACCAGTCGCACAGCAGCGGGATGTCCTCGGTGCGCTCGCGCAGCGGCGG
>CADEDM010000283.1 GCA_902826065.1 uncultured Acidobacteriota bacterium
AGCCCCGACTTCATCGTGCAGGACGGCGTGGTGCCGCGCACGAAACTCGGCGACGCGCTGGTCGCCATCGAAGCGCTGTCGCGGCAGCACGCGCTGCGCGTCGCCAACGTGTTCCATGCCGGCGACGGCAACCTCCATCCCCTGATCCTCTACGACGGGCGCGAGCACGGGGCGCTCGAACGAGCCGAGGCGCTGGCGGCGGACATCCTGCGGCTGTGCATCCGGCTCGGCGGCTCGATCACCGGCGAGCACGGCGTCGGCCTCGAGAAGCGCGCGTTCCTGCCCGAGATGTATTCGCCCGAGGACATCGCGTTCATGCAGCGCCTGCGCTCGGCGGTCGACGGCCGTCACGTCGCCAACCGCGGCAAGATGCTGGAGACGCCGGTGTGACGCCGCTCGCGCCACAGTCCCTCTCGGACCTGGCCGAGGCCGTGGCGGCGTCGGCGCCGGCGCCGGTGATCGTCACCGGCGGCGGCTCCAAACGTCCGCGCGGACTCGCGGAGGCGGCACCGGCGCACGTCGTCGACACACGCCGCCTGAGCGGCCTGGTCGCCTACGACCCGGCGGAGTGCGTGGTCACCGTGCTCGCCGGCACGCCGGTCGCCGACGTCGCCGAGACGCTGGCAGTGCACGGCCAGTATCTGCCGTGGGACCCGCCATTCGTCGCCGAAGGCGCCACGGTGGGCGGCATGGTCGCGTCGGGCCTGAGCGGACCGGGCCGCTATCGCTACGGCGGCGTGCGCGACTTCGTCATCGGGGCGCGGGTCGTCGACGGCCGCGGCCGCGTCATCGCCAGCGGCGGCCAGGTCGTGAAGAACGCCGCGGGCTTCCTGACGCACCACGCGATCGTCGGCAGCGCCGGGCGCCTCGGCGTGATCGGCGAGGTCAGCATTAAGGTCTTTCCGCGTCCCGATGCGACGTGCACCCTGGTCGCCCGCGGCGCGGCGGCCGCCGAGGCGTGGGCGGCACACGAGCGCCTGCGACAATCGACGCTCGACCTCGACGCACTCGAACTCGACGGCGACACGTCGACCGTGATCGCCCGCCTCGCCGGCGCGTCCGACGCGCTGCCCGCCCGGGCCGCGCGCGCGGCCCGGGCGCTCGGCCTCGACGCCGAGATCATCTCCGGCGCCGACGAGGCGACCGCGTGGGGTGCGCAGTCGCTCGCGCGATGGAGCCAGGCCGCGGCACTGGTGAAGGTGCCGTGCGCGCCATCGCGGCTGATGCCGCTCGCGGAGGCCTGCGGGCGCGTCGGACGGTGGCGCGCATCCGTCGGCGGCGCAGTGCTCTACCTCGCCATCGAAGGCGACCTTGCTCCAGTGGACGCCGTCCTCACCGCGCATCGCGCCGGCGGCGCGGTCGTGTGCGGCGACGCCATGGGCCGCTGGCTGGGTGCGGACGCCACGTCGGTGTTCGGCGACCGCGTCCGGCACACGCTCGATCCCGACTTGCGGTTTCGCTGAGACGTCATGCTGCACTCGATTCCGACCATACCCGACGACACCCGCCAGTCCCTGATGGCGACCGCCGTATCGTCGTGCGTGCACTGCGGCTTCTGCCTGCCGGCGTGTCCCACCTACCGCGTGCTCGGCGAGGAGATGGACGCGCCCCGCGGCCGCATCGTGCTGATGAAGGAAGTGCTGGAAGGCACCCTGCCCCTCGACGAGGCCGCGCCACATCTCGATCGCTGCCTCGGCTGCCTCGCCTGCGAGACCGCCTGTCCGTCGGGCGTGCGCTATCGCGACCTCATCGAGCCGATGCGCGAACGGCTGCTGGAGCGCCGGCCGGGGCCGGCCCGCACCGCTGGCGCGCTGCTGGTGCGGGTCATGGCCTCGCCGGGCGCGTTTCGCGTGGCCGCGGCGCTCGGCAGCGGCATGAAGGCCGCGCGGGCCCTGCTGCCGGAGTCACTCGGCGCGATGCTCGACCTCGTGCCGGCGCGGCTGTCCGCGCCCACCTCGTTTCCGCGGTTCACGCCGGCCGCGGGTCGCCGCCGCGGCCGCGTCGCGCTCATGACCGGCTGCGTGCAGCACGTGCTGCGCCCGTCGATCACGGAGGCGGCGATTGCCCTGCTCACGAGGAACGGCGTCGACGTCATCGTCCCGCCCGGCCAGGGCTGCTGCGGCGCCCTGGCCCTGCACGCCGGCCACCACGAGCTCGGAACGTCGATGGCCGCCGCGCACGCCGCGCGCTTCCCCACCGAGGTCGATGCGCTCGTCACGACCGCGGCCGGCTGCGGGTCGTCGATGACATCCACGCACACGGCCGGGGCGCCGGTCGTCGACGCCACGGAGTACCTGGACGGCCTCGGCCTGGTCGCGCCGATGCGGCTCGCGCCCCCGGCGCCGGTCGCCTACCAGGACGCCTGCCATCTCGCGCACGCGCAGCAGGTGATGGCGGCGCCGCGGCGACTGCTGGGCGCGGTGGACGGGCTGACGCTGGTGCCGCTCGCGGACGCCGGCCTGTGCTGCGGCTCGGCCGGCCTCTACAACCTCGAGCAGCCGGGCATCGCCGCCGAACTCGGCCGCCTCAAGGCCGCGACGCTGGTGGCGTCGGGCGCGACCCGCGTGGTCACGGCGAACATCGGCTGCCTGACGCAGATGCAATCCGCGCTCGACGCCGCGGGACACGTCCTCGAGGTGCAGCACATACTGGAGCTGCTGGCGATGTCGTCATCGTCGCCAGCCGCGAGAGGATAGCCCGAACGATGCGCGTACATCTCGACTACGGCCGCGACGGCCTCCCGGTGGACGTGCCCGACGCCCGCACGGTCGTGATTGAACCGCGCCACCTGCCGGCACTGGCAGACGCGGACGCGGCGCTCGCCGAGGCCCTGGCCCGCCCGACCGCCGGGCCGCCGCTCACGTCGCTGGTCCGCCCGGGCGCCCGCGTCGCGATCTCGGTCTGCGACATCACCCGCGCGCAGCCGCGCCAGCGCATGCTCGCCGCGCTGTTCGCTGCCTTGCCGCAGGTGCGTCCCGACGACGTCACGATCCTCATCGCCACCGGCACGCACCGCGCCAATACCCGCGAGGAGCTGGTGGCGATGCTGGGCGAGGACATCGTCGATCGCTTCCGGGTCGTGAACCACGACGCCCGCGACGACACCTCCCTCACGTTCGCCGGCACCACCGCCGGCGGAGTGCCGATCTGGCTGAATCACCACTGGCTCGAGGCCGAGGTGCGCCTCACCACCGGTTTCGTCGAGCCGCACTTCTTCGCCGGCTTCAGCGGCGGGCCGAAGATGGTCGCGCCGGGCCTCGCCGGCCTGGCGACGACGCTGGTGCTGCACGACGCACGGCACATCGGCCATCCGAAGGCCACGTGGGGCATCACCGAGGGCAATCCCGTCCACGACGACGTGCGCGAGATCGCCCGGCTCACCGGCGTCACCTTCGCGCTCGACGTGGCCTTGAACCGCGACCAGGCCATCACCCGGGTGTTCGCGGGTGAGCTGTTCGCCGAGCACGCGGCGGCGTGCCGCTACGTGCGTGAGACGGCGATGTGTCCGCTCGACGAGCGCTGCGACGTGGTCCTCACGACCAACTCCGGCTATCCGCTGGACCAGAACCTGTATCAGGCGGTGAAGGGGATGTCGGCGGCGGCCTGCGTCGTGAAGGACGGCGGCACCATCATCTGCGCCGCCGAGTGCCGCGACGGCATTCCCGAACACGGGCCGTACGGGCGTCTGCTGAAGGCGCGCCGCACGTCCGACGATCTGCTGGCGATGGTCGAGGCGCCCGGATTCGCCGAGCCGGACGCGTGGCAGGTGCAGGTGCAGGCGCTGATCCAGCGGCGGGCGAAGGTCTGCGTGAAGGCCGACGGCCTCACCCACGAGCAACTGCGCGACGCCCACTTCGAGCCGGTGACCGACGTCGGCATGGCCGTGCGCGAGGCGCTGGGCGCCGCCGGGCCGGCCGCGACGCTGGCCGTGCTGCCGCACGGCCCGCAGACCATTCCCTACGTACGCTGAGCGGCGCCGCGCCCGCCTAGGTGTCGATGCGGAACTCGCGCGTCCACAGCGAGTTGTCTTCGCGGCCGCTGGCGATCTCCGCGTCGCGCGCGTCCTTCGTCGGCTGCACGCGACCCTCCGCGTCGATCGCGCGCGAGACCACGGTGTGCGTCCCCGGCGCGAGGTTCGGCACCGTGACCGACCACAGCTGCCACGCGTAGCGGCCGCGGCTCGGCAGGCGACGCGCCGTGTCGGGCAGGGCGTCGATGGTCGCGCGCTGCCACGCCCCGCCGTCGATCGCGACCTCGACCGCGGTGATTGGCGCCTGGCCGCCCCACGCCGGGCCGCTGATGCGGTACTGCCAGCCGGCGCCGTCGCGCCGGCGAGTGATCCGCGCCACCAGCGACTTCAACCGGGTCTTCGAGATCGACGTGTCGATCCACAACGGCCCGTCCGGCGTCTCGACCGAGCGCAGTGACAGGTAGTTGCGCACCTGATGCTGCCCCTCGTAGCGGCGGTCGAGCACCTCGATCCGGCCCAGCCACTTGACCTGGGTCATGCCGTACCAGCCAGGCACCAGCAGCCGCACCGGGAACCCCTGATCGCGCGGGATCGGCTGGCCGTTGAGCGCGAAGGCCAGCATCGTGTCGGGATGCAGCGCGTCGAGCAGGTGCACCGAGCGCCCGTGCGGCGCCTGGTACTCGCGGTTGCCGGCCTGGAACTTCTTCTCGCGCTCCATGTCGAGGCCGAGGAACAACACCTCGCGCGCTTCGGGCTTGACGCCCGCCTCGTCGAGCAGCGACTTCAGACCCACGCCCGTCCACACGCCGTTCGAGAGCAATCCGGCCATACGGTTCGGCCGCGTCGAGTTGCCGGAGCACTCGAGCGTGACGGCTTCGTCGCGGCGGTCCTTGCGCGCCTGGAGCTGCTCGAGGGTGAACTCGAGGGGCTTCTCGACGAAGCCGCTGACGCGCAGGCGGTAGGTGGCGGCATCGACTTCAGGAGATCGCGTCTGCGCGAAGGCGTAGTGCTGGTCGTTCGGGGTGACCCACGTGGTGAGCGTGCGCAGGTCCACGCAGCGCACCCGTGGCGTCGTCTCCGATGCCTCGATCTGGAACGAGTTCGTGTAGTCGGTGAGGGTGACGAGCTCCTCGCCGTCCTGACGGGCCCACGCGAACTCGGGGATGCCGAGCGCGGAGAGCCAGGCCAACGCGGAGCCGGTCCTGGCGATCATCTCGCGGCGGGTCGACGGCTGAGTCACGAACGGAACCTCCGCGATGATGGTACCGCAGGTACACTGCGCCCGGGCCGCTCGGGTCGGCCCGGGGGAGCCTCTGATGGATCGTCGAACGTTCCTGCACGGCGCCGCCGTGGGCGGGTTGGGAGTGGTGGGCACACACGCCGGCTGCGCGCCGGCCAGCGCACCCGCCGATGCCGGACGCGGCAGCGCCGCGACCTCGGCAGCGGCGGCCACGGGCACCGAGCCCTTCGAGTTGCACGACGCCACGGTCGAGAGCCTGCAGCAGGCCATGAGCGCCGGTCGCCTCACCGCGCGGCGCATCACCGAGCTGTATCTGGCGCGCATCGAGGCGCTGAACCAGCGCGGGCCCGAGCTGCGCGCCATCATCGAGGTCAATCCCGAGGCCCTGGCCGTCGCCGATCAGCTCGACGCCGAGCGCAAGGCTGGCAAGGTGCGCGGGCCGCTGCACGGCATTCCCATCGCGCTCAAGGACAACATCGACACCCACGACCGCATGACCACGACCGCAGGGTCGTTGGCGCTCGAGGGCTCGGTCCCGCCCCAGGACGCGTTCATCGCCGGACGCCTGCGCGAGGCCGGGGCGGTGCTGCTCGCCAAGGCCAACATGAGCGAGTGGGCCTACTGGCGCGGCCTCAACGCCTCGAGCGGCTGGAGCGC
>CADEDM010000284.1 GCA_902826065.1 uncultured Acidobacteriota bacterium
GAGAGGTTCTCGCCCCAGTCCTGCTTGCGCTGCTTCATGTCGGCCTGGCGGCGCGTGAAGAACGCGTCACAGGCCTTGCGGAACCGCTCCCAGACGGCCTTCTCGCGGCCACGGGTCACCGGGCCGATGGCCTTCCACTCCGCCTGCAGCACCTTGAGCGCGTCGGCGGTCTTGACCCAGTCGGTCGACTCCTGCAGCGCTTCGGCCTTCTCACACAGCGCTTCCTTCGTCTTCAGCGCTTCCTGCCGTTCGGCCGCCTGCTGGGCGAAGAAGTCCTTGCACTTCTCGTAGACGGCGGACTGCGCCGCCTTGAAGCGGGTCCAGAGCGCCTCGCCCTGCGAGCGCGGCGCGGCCGCCACCGGCTTCCACTTCTCCTGCAGCTGCCGCATCTCCTCGGCCGCCTTCGCGGGGTCGGTGTCGGCCAGCGGGATCAGCGCCTCCATCTTCGTGCAGAGCTCTTCCTGCACCTGGACGTTGGCCCAGCGCTTCCACTCTTCGGCGTTGCGGAGTTCGTCGAGGCGCGGCTGCACCGCGGCGCGCACGGCCTGCAGCCGCACACTGAGGTCCTCGCGATCCTGCGCCGTCGGCAGCGGGCCCATCGTGCCAACCACGAGCTTGACGTCCTTCACGATGACGTCGGCGTCCTTGAGCGACAGGTTCTCGGCCGCGGCGCGGCCCTCGAGCGCGGCCACCACGCCCTGCAGCCGCTGCAGGTTCTCCTGCTGCTGCTTGGCCTTGCCCTCGCGCACCGTCGCCTCGCGCGTCTCGAACTGCGCGGCCGCGGCTGCGTAGCGCTCGGTCAACGCGGCGTCGACGTCGCCGGTGCGCTGGATCGCCTGCCACTTGCGGCGCAGCGCCTGCCACTGGCCGCGCACGGCGGCGTAGTCCTGGGCGACCAGGCCTTCGACCTCCTCGACGACCGACGGCGCCTGCGCGCGCAACTCGAGCGCCTGCGCCGCCTGTTCATGACGGCGCTCCGCGGCCTTGCCCGCGTCGTCGAAGCGCCGCTGCAGAGATGCCGCCCACGTCTCGGGCATCGCCGGCAATGCCTGCCAGGCGGCCCGGGCCTCGTCGAGACCGGCAGGGATGTCGTTCGACAGGGCCTCGACGCGCTCGCACCACTGGATGCGCTCGGCCTGATCGCGGCGCAGGCCTTCGGCCGCGGCAGCGGCGGCGGCGCGGCTCGCCTCTTCTGCAGCCAACGCGCTGCGGACCCGATCGGAGAGGGTCTCGAACTCGGCGACGGTGGCCGGCTCGACGTCGGCGTCGGCGAGCAGCTCCACCCACGCGACCCGCGTCGCGGCGTAGCCGTCGCGGCGCGCGGCGTCGTCGGTGCTCTCGGCGAGCACCTGCATCTGCCGGCAGAGGTCACGGGCGGCGGCCTGGTCGGCCTCGCGGAACTGGGGGGCAGCGGGCGCGGCCTCGACCGGCGGTGCGGTGAGGGCCTGCACCAGCGCCTTGGCCCGCTTGGACACGGCGCGCGACTTCGCGCGCTGCCCCAGGCTGGTCAGCTGGTCGGCCGACAACCCCGACAGGCGGTCGAGCGCCGCCACCGCGGCGTCGGCGTGCTCGCCGTTGGTCGCGACGGCCTCGAGCTCGGCGGCGTCCTGCAGGCGCTCGAGCGCGAGCAGGCGCGTGCCGGCGTCGACGGCGTGACGCGCGATGCCGCCCAGCAGCTTGGTCTCGCTGATGCCGGCCACGGCGGCGTGACGCACGGGGCCGGACGCCTGCGAGCGGGCGATGCCGGCGAGGTCCTTCTGCCGGCCCAGCGCCCCGAGCGCGTCCAGCGCGCCGGGCGCATCGGCGGATGCCAGCGCCACGAGCCGTTCGACCGCCGCGTCGCGGACGCCGCTGTCGGCGTCGTTGCGCGTCACGGCCGCAAGGCCCTCCGCGTCGGTCAGGCGGCTCACGGCCGTCCGTCGCACGCGGGCATCGGTGTCTTCGGTGGCCACCTGGGCCAGCACGTCGAGGTCGGCGTCGCCGAGGGCCTGGACGGCCTCGAGACGCACCATCGGATCGCCGTGCTTCCAGCGGGCCTGAGGGCGGAGCTTGTCGAGAATACCCATGGAGTCATTCGGCCGGGGGCGGTCGCAGCATCCGGCGCGGAGCCCCCTAGTGTACTTCACGCGTCGGCCCATTCGGGCCCGTCCGCGTCGTCCCGGCGATCGTCCATCCCGCCCGGGCGGCCCGCCGGGCGAGTCGGCGGCTGCGCCCCGGGGTGGCGGGCACGCCGGCAATGTCGTATCATCATTCGTAGATTCGTCGATATGCTTGAAGCCTCTGCCCTCTTCCGCGTGCTCGGCGATCCGGCGCGGCTGCGCCTGCTCCGGGCCCTGTCGGTCGACCGCTTCAACGTCACGGAGCTGACCGGCGTGCTGGGCCTGGCGCAGTCGGGGGTATCGCGGCATCTCGGTCTGCTCAAGGACGCCGGGCTGGTGCGCGAGGAGCGCGACGGCATCTACGCCTACTACCGCCTGGCCCGGCCCGCCGACGACGACTCGCCGCTGTGGCGGATGCTGACGTCGGAGTTCGCACGCGCCGGAGCCATGCCCGACGTGCGCGCCGACGACGCCCGCATCCAGGAAGTGCGCCGGCTGCGCCGCGAGAACTTCGACGTGCATGCCGGGCCCGACACGCGCGACGGCCGGCAACTGGTGCCGGGGCGGAGCTGGGCCGCCTGGTCGCGTGCGCTGGGGCTGCTGCTGCCGCCGCTCGACGTCGTCGACATCGGCTGCGGCGAGGGTTACCTCACCATCGAGGCAGCACGCTGGGCCCGCAAGGTCGTCGGCATCGATCGCTCGGCCGCGGTGCTCGCCCGCGCCCGCCAGCTGGCCGACCGCCGCAAGGTCACCAACGTCACGTGGAAGCGCGGCGAGATCGAGCGCGTGCCGGCGCCCGACGCGTCGTTCGACGTCGCGCTGCTCTCGCAGACGCTGCATCACGCCGCCGACCCCGGCCGTGCCATCCATGAAGCCGCGCGGCTCCTGCGTCCGGGCGGCCGCGTGCTGATTCTCGACCTGCGCACCCACGACGAGGCATGGGTCCGTCACAAGTTGGGCGACCGCTGGCAGGGTTTCGACGACGCCACGCTGTCGTCGTGGCTCTCGGCCGCGGGCCTCGAATACACCCGCGTGCACGTCGGCGCGCGCGGCGCCGGCGATCCGTTCGTGGTGCTCGTCGCCGCCGCGACTCGTCCCGACACGCTGCTCGGCGCCGCCGCCGCTCCGCGGCGCGCCCCGTCCCGGCGGACGCCGGCGCAGGACCTGCCATGACCACACAGAGCCCACCCTCCGCCCCGTCGACCCGCCCCGCCACGCACCCGCTCCAGGACGTGATGGCGCAACGCGTCGCCATCATCGATGGCGCGATGGGCACGACCATCCGCACCTACGGGATGACCGAGGCCGACATCCGCGGCGAACGCTTCCGCGACGCGCCCAAGGATCTGCTGAACAACGGCGACCTGTTCTCGCTGACGCAGGAGGCGATGATCTGCGACATCCATCGCCGTTTCCTGGAGGCCGGCGCCGACATCATCGAGACCAACACGTTCGGCGCCACCTCGATCACCCAGAGCGAGTTCTTCGTCGACGATCCGCGCGAGCACGGCGGCCGCAAGGACCCGGCGTTCTACCAGCGCATCATCGAGGATCCGTTCCTCCGCCAGCTGGCCTGGGACATCAACGAGCAGTCGGCGCGGCAGTGCCGCGAGTGGGCCGACCGCGTCGCCGACGCCACCGGGCGCCGCCGCTTCGTGGCCGGCGCCATCGGCCCGTTGACGGTGTCGCTGTCGAATTCGCCCGATGCCGACGACCCGGGCTTCCGGGTCTGCACCTTCGATCAGGTGAAGGCGTCCTACGCGGAGCAGGTGCGGGCGCTGATCGCCGGCGGCTCGGACCTGCTGCTGGTCGAGACGATCTTCGACTCGCTGAACGCCAAGGCGGCGCTGGTCGCCATCCAGGAAGTGTTCGCGCAGGACGGCGTCCGCCTGCCGATCATGATCTCGGCCGCCGTCGGCCGCGGTGGCGAGACGATGATCTCGGCGCAGACGGTCGAGGCGTTCTGGACCGCGGTGGCGCACGTGCAGCCGCTCTCGGTGGGCCTCAACTGCTCGCTCGGTCCGGACCTGATGTACCCGTTCCTGGAGCAGCTGTCGACCAGGTCGTCGACGGCGATCTCGTGCTACCCGAACGCCGGGCTGCCCAACCCGCTCTCGCCCACCGGCTTCGACCTCGGCCCCGACGACATGGCGCGGTACCTGGCGCACTTCGCCGCCGACGGCCTGGTCAACATCGCCGGCGGCTGCTGCGGCAACACGCCGGAGCACATCGCGGCCATCGCGCGGGCCCTCGACCAGCAGCCCGGCCGGACCGTGCCGGTGCGCGCCGTGGCCGGTGACGAGGTGCGGCGGCGCTCGGTTGCGGTCACGGGTCACGCCGACGCCGTCGCCAGGGTCGAGCCGAAGCCCCTGCAGCTCTCGGGCTCGCAGCCGTTCGTGCAGCAGCCGGGCGTGTTCATGATGATCGGCGAGCGCACCAACGTCGCCGGCTCCCCGAAGTTCGCCAGGCTGATCAAGGAGGGCCAGTACGAAGAGGCCGTCAGCGTCGCCCGCCAGCAGGTCGAGAACGGCGCCAACGTCATCGACATCTGCATGGACGAAGGGATGATCGACGGCGTCGCGGCCATGACGCGCTTCCTGCAGCTGCTGGGCAGCGAGCCGGAAGTCGCGAAGGTGCCGTTCATGATCGACTCCTCGAAGTGGGAGGTGATCGAAGCCGGCCTCAAGTGCCTGCAAGGCAAGGGCATCGTCAACTCGATCTCGCTCAAGGAAGGCGAGGCGGTGTTCCGCGAGCGGGCGCAGACGATCCACGCCTACGGCGCCGCGGTCGTGGTGATGGCCTTCGACGAGCAGGGCCAGGCGGCCAGCTTCGCCGAGAAGATCCGGATCTGCGAGCGCGCCTATCGCATCCTGGTCGACGACCTCGGCTTCCCGCCCGAGGACGTGATCTTCGACCCGAACATCCTCACCGTCGCGACCGGGATGGAGGAGCACAACAACTACGCCGTCGACTTCATCGAGGCGACGCGCTGGATCAAGGGTCACCTGCCGCACGCCAAGGTCAGCGGCGGCGTGTCGAACATCTCGTTCAGCTTCCGCGGCAACAACGTCGTCCGCGAGGCGATGCACTCGGCGTTCCTCTACCACGCGATCGCGGCCGGCCTCGACATGGGCATCGTGAACGCCGGCATGCTCGAGGTCTACGAGGAGATCGAGCCCGAGCTGAAGGTGCTGGTCGAGGACGTGCTGCTCAACCGCCGGCCCGACGCGACCGAGCGGCTGGTGGAGTTCGGCGAGGCCCTGAAGGCGGCCGGCGGCAGCGCCGCCGCCGATCAGAAGAAGACGGAAGAATGGCGGCTCGGCACGGTCGAGGCGCGGCTGTCGCACGCGCTCGTCAAGGGCATCGACACCTACATCGACGCCGACACCGAAGAAGCGCGCGCCAAGCTGGGACGGCCGCTCGCCGTCATCGAGGGCCCGCTGATGGACGGCATGGGCGTGGTGGGCGACCTGTTCGGCGCCGGCAAGATGTTCCTGCCGCAGGTCGTGAAGTCGGCCCGCGTGATGAAGAAGGCGGTGGCCTACCTCACGCCCTTCATGGAAGCCGAGAAGGCGGAGCTCGCGGCCCGCGGCCAGGCCGTGAAGACGCAGGGCAAGATCGTGCTGGCCACGGTGAAGGGCGACGTCCACGACATCGGCAAGAACATCGTCGGCGTGGTGCTCGCCTGCAACAACTACGACG
>CADEDM010000285.1 GCA_902826065.1 uncultured Acidobacteriota bacterium
TCAGCGCCTTGTCCTGCATCACCTTCGAGGCGCGCAGGGTGTCGCGGCGGTGGATGACCGTGACCTTCGACGCCAGCTTCGACAGATAGATCGCCTCTTCCATGGCAGTGTCGCCGCCGCCGACGACGGCCACGTGCCGGCCCTTGAAGAAGAAGCCGTCACAGGTGGCGCAGGTCGACACGCCGCGGCCCGAGAGCTGCTTGTCGACGCCGAGATCGAGCCACTTGGCCGACGCCCCGGTCGCGAGAATCAGCGCGTCGGCGGTGTAGGCGGTCTTCCCCACCTGGATGCGGAACGGACGCGACGTGGTGTCGATCGCGCTGACGTCGCCCTGCAGGAAGCGCGCGCCGAAGCGCTCGGCCTGGGCGCGCAGTTCCGTCATCAGGTCGGGCCCGAGGATGCCGTCGCGATAGCCGGGCCAGTTCTCGACCATCGTCGTGAGCATCAACTGGCCGCCGGCCTCGATGCCCTCGATGACGATGGGCGCCAGGTTGGCGCGTCCGGCGTACAGTGCGGCCGTGAGCCCGGCGGGGCCGGAGCCGATCACGACGACGGCGTGATGGGTGGTGGACTCGGCGCTCACGCCCTGCGCGCCACGTTCGACGGCGTGAGGTGCTTGTCGATCATCCGCGCCAGATCGTCCTTGGCCGCGAGGCCGACCACCGTCTCCTTCAGGTCGCCGTCCTTGAAGAGCAGCAGCGTCGGAATGCCGCGCACCATGAACTTGCTCGGCGTCGCGGGATGCTCGTCGATGTTCATCTTCGCCACGGTGACGCGGCCGGCGTAGTCTTCGGCCAGCTGGTCGACCGTGGGCGCCAGACGGCGGCACGGCGCGCACCATTCGGCCCAGAAATCCACGAGCACAACCCCGTTCTGCACCGCCGCATCGAAGTCCCCGTCGCCGAGCGTCTTGATCTTGTCCGAAGCCATGTTTTCCTCAATCCATTCGATGCCGGACCCGGGTTGGCGGGGTCACGCCCGGGCCGGTCTGGCTCTCGGACGACGCGTGCGACGAGCGGCGATCACTCCTTTATACACCTTGAGATAGGCCCGTGCCGAGCGGTCCCATGAGAAGTCTGTCTTCATCCCATTGACCTGCAGGCGCTTCCATTCGGCCGGACGCCCGAACGTCGCGAGCGCGTCGTGCACGGCGCCCAGCAGCGCATCGCCGCTGTAGTCGGCGAACAGGAACCCGGTGCCGGTCTGCTCCGCCGCATTCCATGGCTGCACGGAGTCCACCAGGCCGCCGGTCGCGCGCACGACCGGTACCGTCCCGTAACGCTGGCTGTACATCTGGTTGAGGCCGCACGGCTCGTACCGCGACGGCATCAAAAAGAGATCGGCGCCGCCTTCGATGAGATGCGCCATCCGCTCGTCGACCCCGATGTACGCGGCCACGGTGTCGGGATGCCGCTGCGCCAGCGTGCGCCACATGTGCTCGTAGCGGCTGTCGCCCTTGCCGAGCACCACGAACGCCGCACCGGAGTCGACCAGCGGCTCGGCCACCTGGGCCACGAGATCGAAGCCCTTCTGGTCGACGAGTCGCGACACGATCCCGACCAGCGGGCGCGCCAGCGCGGCGTCATCCATCGGCAGTCCGGCCGCCTCGAGCACCGCCCGCTTCGCGGCGCGCTTGCCGCCAAGCGCCTTCGCGGAGAACGGCGTGGGCAGGTGCAGGTCCGTCTCGGGATTCCACACCGCCGTGTCGATGCCGTTGAGGATCCCGGTGAGCGCGCCGGCGCGGGCTCGCATCACGCCGTCGAAGCCGAAGCCGTACTCGGGCCGCTGAATCTCGTCGGCGTAGGTCGGGCTCACCGTGGTGACGGCGTCGCCGATATTCACGCCCGCTTTCAGGAAGCTGAGCCGGTCCCAGAACTCCAGGCCCTGCACGGTGAAGAGGTCCCAGCCGAGACCGAGGCGCGGCAGCCACGATTTGTCCGCAACGCCCTGGTAGGCCAGGTTGTGGATGGTGAAGACGACCGGCAGTTGCCCGACCACCGCGTCGCGGGCGAAGTGCTGGCGGAGGTACGCGCCGGCGAGGCCGGCCTGCCAGTCGTGGCCGTGCACGACGTGCACCGGGGTGGCTGCCGTGGCGGCCCATTCCAGGGCGGCGATGGTGAGGAAGGCGAAGCGCAGCGGGTTGTCGGCGAAGTCCACCTGGCCGCTGTTGTAGAGGCCGTCGCGGTCGTACAGCGGCGGGCAGTCCACGAACACCACGGTCACGCCCGGGCCCAGCGTCTCCGCGAAGAGGCCGGCGGTGAAGGTCACGCCCGCGACCGTGGCCGAGACCTCGCTGACCCACTGCCCCGCCGTGATGCCCCGATACCGGGGCGTGACCACGGTCACCTGCTGGCCGCAGCGGCCCAGCGCCAGCGGCAGCGCCGCGGCGACGTCGGCCAGACCGCCGGTCTTCGAGAACGGCGCTACTTCGGACGCGATCATCAGCACGTGCAGCGGTGCGGCCGCCGCTCGCGGCGAGCGAGGGGCACGGGTGCGCGGGCGCGGCGTGGCGGCTGCAGGGGGGAACGACAGTCGACGAGCCATGGCCCTTACCATACCGGACCGCGCCGCCGCCGTCTCCGCCGTTGTGTAAGATCGCGGCGCGTGACCACCCCGCCTCTTGATCGTCCTGCGCCCCCGCGCGAACGAGCGGAGCCCCGCGAGCTCGCGGAGCTCACGGCGCTGGCCTCAGCGCATCCTGAACTGGCGCCCGCCGTGGCGCTCGAGCGCGAGCTGCTTGAAGGCGAACGGCGGCTGCAGCGGCGGCTGGGCACGCCGTGGCTCGACGTGACGGACGAGGAACTCGCGGCGCGGGTGGGCCGCGGAGAACGCCTGCTGACGTGGGATCGGCTGGCCCTGGACTGGCCCGAGTTCCGCCTGCGCTGGCGCCAGATCGTGGACGTGCTGCGTCGTCACGACATCCTCGACGCCGCCGACGCCTCGGCGTTGCACGACCTCGGTCGCGACGCCGGCCTGCCCGACGCCGTGGCGCGGTGGTACGCCGGCGACGACGCCGGCGCGCCGGCGGGGCTCGGCGATGTCGTGGCCCTCACGGTGCGGCCGTTTCTGGCGCGCGCGTCGGAAGTGCTGCAACAGCGCGTCCCGATCGAGAGCTGGGGCCGCGGCGTCTGCCCGGTGTGCGCGGGGCCGCCCGTATTCGGCGTCCTGCCGTCAGCGGGGGGACGTCTGCTCGTCTGCGGGCGCTGCCTGTGCCGGTGGCCGTTCGAGCCGCGGACGTGCCCGAACTGCCAGGCCACCGAGGGCCAGCGCGCGTTCTCGGCCCTGGAGGGGCGCTATCAGGTCGCGGCCTGCGACCAGTGCAAGCGATACGTGAAAGCGATCGACGTGCGCCGTGCGGGGCGGCCGCTGTTCCTGGCGCTCGACACGGTCGCCACACTGGCGATTGATCAGGCGCTGACCGCGCAAGGCTACTCGGGAGACTGACCACGGTCCGGCCGGACCGCGACGGACGCGACGCCCGAGGCGACGCTTACTGCTGCTGCAGGCCCGCCGGGGCGGTCGTGGCGACCGACGCGGCGTTGAGCCAGTTGAAGAGGTGGCGGGTCTCGGCGAAACGCGCGGCGTTCGACCGCGCCCCGAGCACGACCATCGCCACCTGACGTCCCGTCTGCGGCAACCGCACCAACGTCGCCAGGCAGTAGCCCGAGCTGTTGATGAAGCCGGTCTTGCCGCCCAGGACGTCGAGTTCTCCGGAACGGACCAGCCGGTTGGTGCTGTTGACGTGCACGTTCCGCTTGCCGGGGACGAAGTTGAACTCGGCCTTGCGCATCACGCCGCCGATGCGCTCGTCCGCGGCCGCGTACGAGATCAGGCGGGCGATGTCGAACGCGGACGAGATGTTGCCCGAGAGCAGCCCCGACGGGTCTTCGAACTGGGTCTGCGTGAGGCCCAGCTCGCGGGCCTTCTCGTTCATGCGGGTGACGAAGCCGTCGCTGCCGTGCGGTGAGACGCGCGCCAGCACCCGGGCCGCCGCGTTGTCCGACCCGATGAGCAGCAGGTGCAGCAGCTCGTCCACCGAGACCTTGTAGCCGTTGCGCAAGTAGGTCGTGGACGCGCGCGTGACGTCGGGCCGCGTCACCGTGACCACCTCGTTCGCGTCGGCAAAGCTCTCGAGCGCCACCAGCGCCGTCATCACCTTGGTAATCGAGGCGATGGACCGGAGCTCGAGGCCGTGCTCTTCGAAGAGCACCTCGTTGGTCTCGGGGTCGTAGATGATGGCGGCCGCGGCGCGCGGGGACGGAATCTCGCGGCCGGCGTCGTCGAGCTTGAAGCGCGGCGTGGCCAGTTCGCGAGCCTCGCGAGCCCGGGCCGCCGCCCGCGAGCGGGCGATGGCGCGGCGACGTGCAGCGGAACTGGTGCGGGTGGCCGAGGTGGCCTTGACGGCGGGCTTGCGCGCGGCCACGCGGGTCACGGTGGCCTTCGACGCAGGCGCAGCGGCCTTCCGGGTGGAAACGGGCTTGCGGGCGGAGGCGCGTGCCGGCTTGGCGGCGGCGGCGAGCGGGAAACTGATGACGCAGCTCAACGCGGCGGCAACCACGCCGCCCAGCATTCGACGGCGTCGAGCGCTTAGCGCAATCATCGGCAAGGGTTGAAGACACCCCCACCGACGGGGGCGCGACTCCACTAACAAAAGTGTCGGCATTGTAGCAAACGATCTTTAGCGCGCAAGCGGGAAATTGCGCGTTGCTCAGGAATGCGACGGGACGAGCGCGGTTCCCTCAGGGCTGCGCGAGCGCGATGGTGAGCAGCAGCGCGCGTTGCGTGCCTTTCCACGAGTCGGTCGTGTCGAAGGCCTCGTCGAGCGCGTGCGCGCCGGTGCCGCGGCCGCCGCCGTCGATGGTGATGGCGGGAATGCCGAGACTCTGCGGGTGATTCGCGTCGGTCGAGCCCTCATCCATGGTCACCGGGAACCCGAGAGCGCGGGTCACGGATGCCGCGGCCTGCACGATCGCCGAGGTCGCCGGCGCCCGACCCGCGGGCCGATTCCCCACCAGGGCCTTGTCGACGGTAAGGGCGCGGCTGTTCCAGCGCGCGTTCTCGGCAGCAACGGCGTCGTCGACGGCCTTGTGGAACTTGGCGTCGAGCGACTGCAGCGACGCGGCGTCGGCCGAGCGCATGTCCACTTCCATCCACGCCTCGAAGGCGATCGAGTTCACCGAGGTGCCGCCGCCGATGCGGCCGACGTTGAACGTCGTCCGCGGATCGGTCGGCACCTGGAAGTCCGCGATCGTCGCCATGGCGCGGCCCAGCGCCTGAATCGGGTTGACGAGGCCGAAGGCGCCGTAGCTGTGGCCGCCCGGCCCCTTGAACGTGACCCGGTAGCGCAGGCTCCCCACCGAGATGTGCGTGATCCCGAGCCCGGTGCCGTCGATGGAGACGAAGCGATCGATCTGCCCCTTCAGGCCCTCGTTGAAGAGGTGCTTGACGCCGCGCAGATCGCCGAGACCCTCCTCGCCGACGTTGCCGACGAACGTGATGGTGCCGGGCGTCTGCACGTTGCCTGCCTTCAGCGCGCGAATCACCGACAGCACCACTGCCAGGCCGCGGCAGTCGTCGCCGATGCCCGGCCCCTTGATGACGCTGCCCTCCTGCGTCGTCTTCACGTTCGTCCCCTCGGGGAAGACCGTGTCGAGATGCGCGGCCAGCACGAAGCGCGGCCGCGCCTGCGTGCCGGGCCGATCGCCGATGACGTTGCCGACCGTGTCGATGCGCACGTTCTGCAGGCCCAGCTCGCGGAACTTGCGCGCGTAGAGCTCGCCGCGCTTCG
>CADEDM010000286.1 GCA_902826065.1 uncultured Acidobacteriota bacterium
GTGAAGACGCACAAGCCGCAGGGCACCTACCTGATGTGGCTCGACTTCACCGAGTACGCCGAGCGCATCGGCACGCAGAAGATGGCCGACGACTACAACCGCACCAAGGCGGCTGACGCGGCGAAGCTCACGAAGGAGCAGATGCTCGAGCGGCACCTGATCAAGAACGCGCGCGTGCACCTCAACGCCGGCCAGTCGTACGGCAAGGGCAGCGACCACCACATGCGCATGAACGTCGGCACCTCGCGCAAGACCGTCGAGCTCGCGCTCAACAACCTCGCCGCGGCGATGACCAAGTCGTCGAGCATGTAGACCTCACGTCGAGGCGGGGACGGTGCGCCGTTCCCGCCTCGACGCGCTTCCGCGGCACCATCCGCCCCTTCGCCCCGCCTGCCTCCCTGCCTCTCTCATCTGACGGATTCGTAAGACCGGCGTGAAGTCTGGACAGGCCCAGCAGTAAGACCGGGCCAGCCCCGAGCTTCGCGCGTGCGGCGCTCTTCGCAGCCGTTTTCCGTGCGTATCTGGCAACCTGAGGGAGTTTCCGCCGTCGTATCGCTGATACGGGCGTCGAGTAGAATGACGACTCCCGCCATGACTGCCGTCGCGTCCTTGCTCACCCTCGCTACCGCTGCCGTGGAACCGGTGACGCGGGCGACGGAAGTGCCGGAGCTGGCGTCGATGGCGTTGCTGTCGGTGGTGCTTGCCGGCGTATCCGTGGCCGTGCGGCGGTCGGGCTCGCGCGAACCCAACGCCGAGCCGCGCGAGCGGCGCGAGATCGAGCGTCCCGCGTCCGACTCGCACGAAGTCCCTGCGCCGCCGGCTTAGGCGACGCGATCGATCGTCAGCTTCTCGATCGTGATGTCGGTCGCCGGGCGATCCTGGCGGGTCTTGGTCGTGCCGATCGCCTGCACCACGTCGAGCCCTTCCACCACTTCTCCGAACACCGAATGCCGGCGATCGAGCCACGGCGTCGGGACGAGCGTGATGAAGAACTGGCTGCCGTTGGTGTTCGGACCGGCGTTGGCCATCGACAGGATGCCGGGCTTGTCGTGCTTGAGTCCGGGCGCGAACTCGTCCTCGAACTGGTAGCCGGGCCCGCCGGTGCCGTTGCGCAGCGGGCAGCCGCCCTGGATCATGAAGTCGGCGATCACGCGGTGGAAGATGAGGCCGTCGTAGAACGGCTTGCTGATCTGCTGGCCGGTGACCGGGTCGGCCCACGCCTTGGTCCCCTCGGCGAGGCCGACGAAGTTGGCCACGGTCTTCGGGGTCTCTTTCTCGAACAGCCGCACGGTGAAGGCGCCGGCGCTGGTGGTGAACGTCGCGTACAGTCCTGAGGTCATCCCCCGATTCTATCGCGGGGCGTCGACCGCGGGCGGCGCGGGCCGCACGGTACAATCGACCGGACGATGAGCGGCACCGCCTCCGTTCCCGCCGCCGAGATCGACGCGCTGGTATCGGGTCGTCATCGCGATCCGTTCCGCGTCCTGGGTCCGCATGCCACCGCGCCCGGCGTGGTGGTGGTGCGGGCGCTGCGTCCCGGCGCGGCTCGCGTCGAGGTGGTGAGTCATCCCGATGGCGCGGTGCACGAGATGCGCCGCCTGCACCCCGACGGCGTCTTCGAGGCCACGCTCGAAGCCACCGGCGTGCCCGACTACCGGCTGCGCGTCGTCGAGCGTGACGGGCGCGTGCACGACGTCGACGACCCGTATCGCTACGGGCCGATCTTCGGCGAGGTCGACGCCCACCTGCTGGCCGAAGGCACCCACCGCCGGGCCGCCGACGCGCTCGGCGCGCGCGTCGTCTCGCATGGCGGCACGCCCGGCGTGCACTTCGCGGTGTGGGCCCCCAACGCCTCGCGCGTCAGCGTCGTCGGCGACTTCAACGCCTGGAACGGCCGCACGCACCCGATGCGCCTGGTCGCCAATGCCGGCGTGTGGGAGATCTTCGTGCCCGGTCTCGGCGCCGGCCCGCGCTACAAGTTCGAGGTCGCCGACGCGCGCGGCCGCGTTTTCCAGAAGTCGGATCCGTTCGGCCGCTGGTTCGAGCCGCCGCCAGCCACGGCGTCGGTGGTGTGGCAGGACGCCTACGCCTGGGGCGACGCCGCCTGGATGGCGGCCCGCGCCGCCCACGGCCAGGCGCCGGCGCCGATGTCGGTCTACGAAGTGCACCTGGGATCGTGGCGGCGCTTCGGCCACGGCGAGCGCACGATGACCTATCGCGAGATGGCCGAGACGCTCGTGCCGTACGTGCGGGACCTCGGCTTCACGCACATCGAGCTGCT
Organism: uncultured Acidobacteriota bacterium; assembly: GCA_902826065.1. Lineage (GTDB taxonomy): Bacteria > Acidobacteriota > Vicinamibacteria > Vicinamibacterales > UBA2999 > CADEFD01. The sequence goes on from CADEDM010000286.1 coordinate 2,282, forward strand.
GCCGGTGATGGAGCATCCCTACACGGGGTCGTGGGGCTATCAGGTGATCGGCTTCTTCGCGCCGACCAGCCGCTTCGGCACCCCCGACGACTTCCGCTTCTTCATCGACGCGTGCCATCGCGCCGGCATCGGCGTGCTGCTCGACTGGGTGCCCGGGCACTTCCCGAAGGACGCGCACGGCCTGGCCCGCTTCGACGGCACCTCGCTCTTCGAGCACGCCGATCCACGCCAGGGCGAGCACCAGGACTGGGGCACGCTGATCTTCAACTACGGCCGCCACGAGGTGCGCGCCTTCCTCGTCAGCAGCGCCCTGCACTGGCTGCGCGAGTTCCACATCGACGGCCTGCGCGTCGATGCCGTGGCCTCGATGCTGTACCTCGACTACTCGCGTGACGCGGGCGGCTGGGTGCCGAACCGTTTCGGCGGACGCGAGAACCTCGAGGCCGTCGAGTTCCTGCAACACCTGACCAGCGTCGTGCGCGCCGAACATCCGGGCGTGGCGATCATGGCGGAGGAATCGACGTCGTGGCCGGGCGTGACCCGCGACGTGTACCTGGGCGGGCTCGGCTTCACCCACAAGTGGAACATGGGGTGGATGCACGACATGCTCGAGTACTGCGGCCAGGACCCGCTGTATCGCAAGTGGCACCACGACAAGATCACGTTCTCGCTGCTCTACGCGTTCAGCGAGAAGTTCCTGCTGCCGTTCTCGCACGACGAGGTCGTGCACGGCAAACGCTCATTGCTGTCGAAGATGCCGGGGGACGTGTGGCAGAAGCACGCGACGCTGCGCGCGCTGCTCGGCTACATGTTCGTGCACCCGGGGCGGAAGCTGCTGTTCATGGGCGCCGAGATCGGCCAGTGGCGCGAGTGGAACCACGACTGGGAACTCGACTGGGCGGTGCTGGGCGACCCGCGCCACGCCGGCCTGCAGCAGTGGGTGCGTGATCTCAACCATGTCTACGCGGCGACCACGCCGCTCTGGGCCGACGACGACTCGCCGGCCGGCTTCGCGTGGATCGACTGCCACGATCACGAGCACAGCGTGATCTCGCTGGTGCGCCGCGACCCGGGCACCGGTGCGCTGGTCGCCGCGGTGGTGAACTTCACGCCGGTGCCGCGTGAGGGCTACCGCATCGGCGTGCCGCAGGGCGGCCGCTGGCGCGAACGGCTGAACAGCGATGCCGGCCCGTACGGCGGCAGCGGCATGGGGAACAGCGGGGAAGTGCTGGCCGACGACGTGCCGCACCATGGCCACCCGCACTCGCTCTCGCTGGTCGTGCCCCCGCTCGGGTTCCTGCTGCTGTCGCCGGACCCGCCCACGCCGGGAATGCCGTCCGAATCCGGACACGCCTGAGCGTCGATACGTCCCGCGAGACCTGGCATTCGTGGCGCGCCGGGGCCTTCTCGCGGCACGGCACGCCGCGTGCAGAGCGAGCCGCCGGCATGCCCGACGCGCTGTCGCCAGCGAATCGCCTCGTCGTGGGGGACCAGATTCACGTCAGCGGTGACGAGCCGACGATTTTCGGCGTCGGGCGCCGCCTGCGCGGGGCCAAGCCGCCGCGCCACGCGCGCCGGCACATTGACCGCGCGTTCGGGGCGGTCGATAGTGGACACATGCCGACTCGCACCGTCGCCATCCGCCCGCGCCTCATCTTCGGCGTCGCCACGCTGCTCGGCTTCTATTCGGCGTTCCTGGCCTACTACTTCGTCACGACGTTCGGGTCGGATGACAAGCAGCAGTCGTACGGCCTGCTGCTCGCGCTGAACCTGAACTACTGGTATTCCTGGGCCATCGTCGTGCCTGGCGTGCTGTGGCTGTCGCGCGTGCAGCCGCTGGAGCGCGGCCGCCTGTGGTCCAGCATTCCCGCGCATCTCGCCGGGGTCGGCATCGCCACGTTCATCCATGTCTCGCTGGTGACGCTCGGGCGCGCCGGCATCCAGGAGTTCCACGCCATCCCCGGCGGCACCTGGCAGATGACGTTCCAGCGGATGTTCTTCCTGAACTTCGACTGGGAGATGATGACCTACTGGTCGATCGTCGGCCTCAGTCACGCGGTGCGCTATCACTACGAGGCGCAGGACCGCGCGCTGGCGGCATCGCGGCTCGAGACCCGCCTGGTCGAGGCCCAGCTCCAGACCCTGCAGCGGCAGATCCAGCCGCACTTCCTGTTCAATACATTGAATACCGTCTCCGCGCTGATGCATCGCGACGTCGAGGCGGCCGACGCCATGCTGGCCCGCCTGGGCAGCCTGCTGCGCCAGTCGATCGAGACGGTCGACGTGCAGGAAGTGGCCCTCGAGGCCGAACTCGACTTCCTGGAGAAATACGTCGCCATCGAACAAGCGCGCTTCCAGGATCGTCTCACCGTCAGCTTCGAGATCGAGCCAGGCATCGAAGATTGCCCGGTCCCCAACTTTCTGCTGCAGCCGCTCGTCGAAAACTCCATCCGACACGGCATCGGCCCGCGCACCGGGCCGGGGCACGTGTGGGTGCGGGGCGCACGGGTCGGAGACATCCTGCGGCTGGAAGTCCGTGACGACGGCGTGGGCGTGGATGCCGCCCGGCTGTCCGATCTCGAACACGGCGTCGGGCTCTCGAACACGCGGTCGCGGCTGGTGCACCTCTACGGGGATCGCCACCGCTTCATCGTGGCCCGTCCGCCGGAGGGTGGCCTGAGCGTGACGGTGGAGATTCCGGTGGAAGAACCGGCGCGCGAGGTCAGCGAAACCGAGCTCTTGGCAGAGGGGGCGGCGTGAACAAGATTCGGGCGATGGTCGTCGACGACGAGGCGATGGCGCGGGAACGCGTCGTCAGCATGCTCAAGCAGGAACAGGACATCGAGCTCATCGGCGAGTGCAGCGACGGCCAGCAGGCCGTGAACGCCATCACCTCGCAGCAGCCAGACCTGGTGTTCCTCGACGTGCAGATGCCGGCCGTCGACGGGTTCCGCGTGATCGAACAGGTGGGCCCCGAGAAGATGCCGGCGGTGGTCTTCGTGACCGCCTACGACGAGTACGCGGTGCGCGCCTTCGAGGTGCACGCGCTCGACTACCTGCTCAAGCCGTTCGGCAAGGAGCGCTTCCAGCAGACTCTGCAGCACGCGCGCACGCACGTCGAGCGGCGCCGCGCCGGCGATCTCGGCAAACGCCTGATGGCTCTGGTGCAGGACATCAAGCCCGAACCGCAGCGCCTCGATCGGCTGGTCGTGAAGTCGGGCGGTCGCGTCTTCTTCCTGCGCACCGAGGACATCGTCTGGATCGAGGCCGCCGGCAACTACGTGCGGCTGCACCTGGCCGAAGACTCGCACCTGTTCCGCGAGACCATGAACGGCATCGAGGCCCGCCTCGACCCGCGCCGTTTCGTGCGCATCCACCGCTCGCGGATCGTCAACAGCGACCGCATCAAGGAGCTGCAGCCCTGGTTCAACGGGGAATACGTGGTGGTGCTGCAGAACGGCACCCGCC
>CADEDM010000287.1 GCA_902826065.1 uncultured Acidobacteriota bacterium
TTCAACACCGAGACCGGCCGCGAGGGCCTGACCAGGAACCGCAAGGCGCTGTGCCGCTACATGTGGCAGGAGTGGTCGCCGACCTGGTCGTTCAGCGACGCGATGTACGACCTCACCGCCGCCTCGTTCGACAATCCGGATTTCGTCGACTGCGTGCTGCACTCGTACCGGCACCGCAATTTCAACGCGCCGAGCGAGCCGCGATTCCTCGACACCGAGAAGCGGCTGGCGACGCGCCCGAAGGTCGAGGTGCCGACGATCGTGCTGCACGGCGGCGACGACGGCTTCGGCAAGCCGGCGCCGCAGACCACCGACGCCGAGCGCACGCAGTTCCCGAAGCTGGTCGGGCGTCGCGTCGTCGCCGGCGCGGGGCACTTCGTGCCGCACGAGGCCCCGCAGGCCGTGGCCGATGCGTTGCTCGAGGTGCTGGCGGCCGCGAAGTAGTGCGCGGCGGTCAGTCGCGCGGCGCCGGCGCCGGATCGGCCGTGGTCAGCGGCGCCACCGGCGCCGACGCGTCGGCGAGGTGCCGGCTGCCCGACTCGCACACCAGGCCCTTGGCGAAGCGCTGCGCGGTGGACTTCTCCTTGACCGTGTCGAGCAGCCACCAGTCGGCCTGCAGCCGATCGCGCGTCACGTCCACCACCACGTAGCCGCGGGAGACGCCGTCGAGGAACCGCGCGTGCGGACGGCTCTTGAGAATCGGCGCCATCCGCTCGGCGGCGTTGGCCGCCGTGAACGGCGGCGGCGACGACACCGCCGGGCACACGATCTCGACGCCGAGTGAGCCGCGACCGGTCGCAGGATCGTAGCGATCGCTGATGCCGCGGGGCAGGTCGTAGGCCCAGGAGCTGTGGACGTCGCCGGTGAACACCACGAAGTTCGACAACTGGTGACGCTCGACCATGTCGAAGACGCGCGAGCGTGACACGCGGTAGCCGTCCCACGAATCGGCGTTGCCGCCGCCCTCGCCGGCCGGCACCTGCGGCGCGAACATCACCTGCTGCCCGAGCAATTGCCAGCGCGTCTTCGCCCGGGCCGATTCGTAGAGCTCGCCCTCGAGCCAGCCTTCCTGGCCCGGCCCCAGCAGCGAGCGCCGCGGATCTTCGAGCGCCGCGACGTTCATGCGGTCGACCTGCACGTCACGCCCGATGAACCGGGTGTCGAGCATCACCAGGTCCGCGAGATCGCCAATCGCGAAGGAGCGATAGAGCAACGGCTGGCGCGCCGAGCCGGTCTCGCGCACCGGCAGCCACTCGAGATAGGCCCGGTACGCGGCATCGCGGCGGGCGCCGTAGTCGCCTTCGTCGGGCTGATGGTTCTCGGCGCCGCCCTTCCAGGCGTTGTTGGCGATCTCGTGATCGTCCCAGACGCAGACGAACGCGTGCTGCTGGTGTGCGGCCTGGAGATCGGGATCGCTGCGATACAGCGCATAGCGCCTGCGGTAGTCGGCCAGGGCGAGGATCTCGGTCGGCGGATCGACGGGTCGCGCCGACGCCAGATCGGGATCCACGTAGCGTCCCTGCTGGTAGTCGTAGATGTAGTCGCCGAGATGCAGCACCACGTCGAGATCGGCGCGCTCGGCGATGCGCGCGTAGGCGTTGAAATAGCCGTAGGGATAGTTGGAGCACGACACCAGGCCCATGCGGAGCCGGGCCGCGCCGGCGCCCGGCAGCGTCCGCGTGCGGCCCACCACCGACCGTCCGCCGAGGGCCTCGAACCGGTAGTAGTAGGTCGTCGCCGGCGTCAGGCCCGTGACGTCGACCTTCACGGTGAAGTCGCGGCTCTCACCGGTGCGCGTCTCACCGCGCGCAACGACGCGTGTCAGGGTGGGATTCGAGGCCAGCGTCCATCGCACCGGCACCTCGCCGGATCCGCCGGACACGCGCGTCCAGAGAAGGACGGCGTCGGCACGCGGGTCGCCGCTGGCGACGCCGTGCCGGAACACCGGCGCGGCGGCGCGCGCCGCCTGCCCGGCGGCGAACAGATCCTCGGGCCGCACCAGGTCGGCGAACGGCGCGGCGGCCAGCGACAGTGCAGACCCGGAGAGGAAACGTCGGCGCGTGACGGCCATCGGCAACACCTCGCCGGGAAGCTTACACGCGGGGCGCGACGGCGGCATCACGGACCCGACGCCACGCCGTGACCGCGGCCGGGGTCAGCGCTTCTTGCCGATCCGCCGCGCGATGTCGTTGACGACGCGCTCCCACGTCGCCAGGGCGCGGTCGTAGCGCTCGGCGGCCGGGCTCGACTTCGGCGTCTTCTCCTCCAGGCCGAAGTCCTTCGGCTGGGGCATCGGCGGCAGGTGGACGACGACGCGATCGCTCATGAAACGATGGTAGCGCAGCTGCCGTCGCGCCGGGGCCAGCGCGTCGGCACGCTAGAGCAGCGTCCGCTGGCCCTGCTCCAGATCGAGCAGCGCACGCTTGGTGGGCAGGCCGCCGCCGAAACCGACGAGGCTGCCGTTGGCGCCAATCACCCGGTGGCACGGAATCACGATGGCGATCGGATTGGCGCCGTTCGCCAGGCCCACCGCGCGCACCGCCTTGAGGTCGCCGAGGCGGCGGGCCAGCTCGCCGTAACTGATGGTCTCGCCGTACGGGATCTCCTGCAGAGCCTGCCACACCGAGCGCTGGAACGGCGTGCCCGCCGGGGCCACCGCCAGGTCGAACGCGCGGCGCTGCCCGGCGAAGTACTCGCGGAGCTGCGCGGCGACATCGCCGAACTCGCCGGGCGCCTCGATCCATCCCGCGGCCGGGCCCTGCGCCCGCCGTCCGCGGCCGAACCACAGCACGCGCAGGGTGTGGCGATCGCCGCCGAGCAGCAGCGGGCCGATCGGGCTGTCGATGGTCGTGTGATACATCGGCGTCGCCGCGACGTCGTTCGCGATGGCCCTCATGGCGCCTTCTCGAAGACCAGCGTCGCGGCGCGCCGGCCCGACCCGTCGCGCACCGAGACCCGCAGCGTCGGGCCGGCGAGCTCGTAGTGGCGCCACTCGTTCATGGGCACGGCGTCTGCCGTGAGGCGCTCGGCGCCGACGCGCATCGACAGGCCCGCGAACGAGAACTGGCCGTCGGCAGCGGCCGCCCGGGCCGTGAAGTCGGCGACCACGGTGCGCGGCGGACGCGCCGACGGATCGTCAGGCGTCACCTCGGCGCGAAGGCTCAAGGTGGAGTTGCGATCGAACGACAGCGATCCGGTGACGCGGCGGGTCGAGCCGTCGGCGAGCTCCATCGCGCGCAGGGTCCATTGGCCTTCGAGCGGCGAAGCGTCCGCCGACGGCGGCGCCGGGGCAGGGAGGCTGATGCCGCGCCTGCCGCCACCACCGGAACAGGCGACGCACGCCACGAGCGCCGCAGCAACGATCAGCCGCAGCGTCGGCGCCGATGGGCACGAAGACATCGTCCGCATGGGTCCAGCATGTGCCGGGCGGGCGGCGGCGTGCAATCCGCCGCGTGTCATTGAACTCGCGGGTGGATGGTCGACCACGGCACGACGTGGAACGAGCCGATCGGGCCGTCGCCGCCCGGCGGCAGGTCGAAAAGGTTGCGCACGCCAGACAGCCGGTCCACGGAGATGGCGACGAGCCTGTCGTCCAGCGGCGGCCGATCGAGGATCGAGAAGCGGGACACGCGCTGCACGCGATCGGGCGTGAGGCCGCGGCGCAGCTCCGGGCGCAGGTAGAAGAGGAACGAGCCCACGCCTTCGTCGACGATGAGGAGCTGCTGCGGCAGGCGGCCCGCGGCGTTCATGGTCTCGGAAAGGCCGCGCGCGGTGAGATACGTGGCGACGAGGGGGCGTCCGCCCAGCGCCGCGCACAGCAGCGTGATTGCGGTCACGCACAGCAGCCGTTGCGATCCCGACCAGGCGCGCCCGAGGGTGCTCACCGAGAAGAAGCCCGCGACGACGAGCGGCACGACGACGACCAGCTCCCACCCGCTCACGAACTCGGGCGCCATCCACTGCGCGTAGGCGACCGCCGCGAGCACGGGAATGGCTGCCGTCGACACGGTCAACCAGCCTGGCGCCGGGTCGGCGTCGTCATTGGCGTCGACGATCGCGCGCGCGGCCAGCAACGCCACCGCCGGCAGCGCCGGCAGCAGGTACGTGGCCAGCTTGGAGCCGGCGGCGCTGAGCAGCACGAAGTCGGCGACGAGCCAGCTCCACACGAGACGCTCGGCCAGATCGGCGCGCGCGGGACGCCGACGCGCCGCCGCGGCGATCCACGGCCACGTGCCGGCGACGAGCACCGGCACGTAATACCAGAACGGACGTCCTGCGTGCCGCTGCTCGTCGCCGGCCACGCCGCCGATGTGTCGATCGACGATGAAGTAGCGGAGGTAGCCGGGCGACGCCGCTTCCATCGCCGCGTACCACGGCCACGCGATCGCCGTGCCGATCGCGAGCGCCGCCGCGCCGGCGCCGACGAGACGCCACGACCAGGTGCGCGTCCACGCCATCCACGCCGCCATGCCGACGCCGATGAGGCCGACCCCGGTGAGGCCCTTGCCGAGCATCGAGAGACCAAGCGCGACGCCGGCGACCAGCGTCCACTGCGCCGCAGCGGCCGTCGACGGCGCGTGATGCACTTTCCAGAACGCGCCGAACGCGACGGCGACGAGCGGCACCATCACGAGGTCGTGCAGAGGAGACAGGGAGACGGCGTACGGGAGCAGCATCGTCGCGTAGACCAGCGCCCCCCACGCACCCAGAGCGGGCGTCGCGCCGAACAGGACGCGCGCCAGCCATCCCGTGGCGATGGCACCGGCCAGCGCCGTCAACGTGCCGGGGAGGCGCACGGCGAACTCCGAGGCGCCGAACGCCGCGATCGACGCCGCCTGCAGCCAGAAGTAGAGAATCGGCTTGTCGAGAAACGGCTGCCCCATCAGCCGCGGCACGGCCCAGTCGCCGCGCTCGACCATCTCGGTCGCGATCGCCGCGTGCAGGCCCTCGTCGTCCTCCATGAGGGGGACGGGCACCGCGAGCGGCACGAGATAGGCCGCCAGGACCAGCGCTGCGAGCGCGCGCATCGCGCGCGTCACGCCTTGCCCCGCACCTTCGCGATCCACCAGCGCACGCCGACGAACAGGAAGCGCCAGTCCTTGAGGAACTCGGGCGGCTTGCCTTCCACGGCGTGTCCGACGAACTGCAGCACCCAGCCGGCGACGAACAGCGACAGCGCCGGCAGCCACACCGCCGGCCACACGAACCCGGCGGCGGCCAGCGCGAGCGCTCCGACGATCATCGGGATGCCCAGCGTGTGGAGCAGCCGGTTGACCGGGTGTTCGTGGCTGCCGGCGTACTGCCGGACCCACTCCGACATGGGACGATCGCCGAGGGGCATGGGCGTCGGTCCCACTATAATCGGCCTTCGTCATGCCGATCACGCTGGGATCGACGCGGCTGCTCGACTCGGGCCGGCTGCAGGGGCTGCGCGTGGGCGTGGTGGCCAATCCCGCCTCCGTCGACCACGACTTCGTGCACGTCGTCGACCGCGTCCGCGCCGCCGACGGCGTCGGGCTGGGCGCCATCTTCGGCCCGCAGCACGGCTTCCGGTCCGACCTGCAGGACAACATGATCGAGACGCCGCACGACCGCGACCGGACGCGGTGCGTGCCCGTCTACTCGCTTTACAGCGAGACCCGTGAGCCCACGGCCGAGATGCTGGCCGGCCTCGACGCACTGGTCATCGATCTGCAGGACATCGGCGCCCGCATCTACACCTTCATCTACACGATGGCCAACTGCC
>CADEDM010000288.1 GCA_902826065.1 uncultured Acidobacteriota bacterium
GCTTCTCGTTCAGCGTCGAGGAGACGCTCGAGAAGTGGGGCGGCCAGGTGATCCTGGGCGACTACGTGCGGATGATCCGCACCATCCGTCCCGACGTGATCGTCGGCTTCGTGTTCGACGGCGAGGGCGGCGGCCAGCACCACCAGGCGTCGTCGCGGATCACGTCGCAGGCGTTCCGCGCCGCGGCCGATCCCAACGCGTTCCCCGACCAGATCGCCGCCGGCCTGCGGCCGTGGCAGGCGAAGAAGTTCTACTACACCGCCGGCTTCGGCGGCCCGCGCGGCCAGGCGCCGCAGGGCGAAGGCGCGTCCACGCTGTTCCAGTTCACCGGCGGCGAGACCTACGACCCGATCCTCGGCCGCACCTGCAACGAGATCGCGGGGGAAGCGCGCAGCATGCACAAGTGCCAGGGCATGTCGCAGTTGCTGCCGCTGCCCGGCGTGTCCGACGGCTTCGGCCCGCCCGGAGGACCGCGCGGCTATCGCCTGCGCGACACCGTGTTGAACGGCGGCGTGAACCGCGCCGACCCCGAGATGTTCGATGGCGTCGACACGTCGATTGGCAGCCTCGCGGGCTTCGCTGGCGCCTCGGCGCCCGCGGCCCTGACCTCCGCGCTGTCGACCATCGCCACCCGCGTCGCCGACGCCCGCACCGCCGTGCTCTCGAAGGGCGAGTCTGCCGCCATCGCGCCGCTCGCAGCCGGCCTCGCCGCGGTGCGCACGCTGCGCACGGACCTGAAGGGCATGGGCCTGTCCGACACGGGTGCCTACGAGATCGACATGCGCCTGGCGCAGAAGGAACGGCAGTTCACCACCGCGCTCGTGCTCGCGGCCGACGTGCGGCTCGAGGCCATCGGCAACGACGGACTCATCGTCGCCGGCCAGCCGGTGCAGGTGCAGGTGATCGCCGCCAATCGCGGCGACGCGCCGGTCACGATGGGTGGCGACGTCACCGGCTTCGCCGCCGCCACTGGCGATTGCGCCGCCGCGCCCGTGGCGCCGAAGGGCGCGCGCAACTGCCGCTTCACCGCGACCGTGCCGGCGGACGCGCGTCTCACCGCCGCGCACTTCAAGTACGCCACCGACGCCGCGCGCTTCGTGCTCGATCCCGACGTGCCGTTCGGCCTGCCGTTCCGGCCCACGCCGTTCGTCGCCAACGTCGCCGTGACGATCGGCGGTCAGAACCTGACCGTGCCGGTGCCGGTGGCGTCGCGCTCGGAAGGCAATCTCTACAGCGGCGAGAAGCGCGCCGAGCTGCACGTGGTGCCGAAGTTCGCCGTCAGCGCCACGCCCGAGATCGTCGTGGTGCCGGCGGCCGACGCCAAGGCCACGCGCGACGTCCGCGTCACCGTGATCAACCACTCCAAGGCCGGCGCCACCGTGGACGTCGTGCTGCAGGTGCCGCAGGGCTGGCGCGCGCAACCGGCCACCCAGAACGTGACGTTCTCGCGCGAGGACGAGGCGTCCACCGTGCGTTTCACGCTGAGCCCGCCGCCGGCGGCGCAGCTCGCGTCGGCCGCCAAGGGGCCGTCGCACCTGACGGTGCGCGCGTCGGCCCGCGAGAACGGCGTCAGCTACGCGCAGGGCTACCAGGTGGTGGAGTACCCGCACACCACGCGGCGGCACGTGCTGCGCGCGCCGGACGTGATGGTGAGCGTGCTCGACCTGAAGGTGAAGCCGAACCTCACCGTGGGCTACGTGATGGGCGTCGGCGACGAAGTCCCGCAGGCCCTCGAGCAGCTCGGCGCCAAGGTCGAGCTGATCAACGACGATCAGCTCGCGTGGGGCGACATCAGCCGCTACGACGTGATCATGACCGGCGTGCGCGCCTACGAGCGCCGCGCCGATCTTCGCGCCTACAACCAGCGGCTGCTCGACTACGCCCGCGCCGGCGGCACGGTCATCGTCAACTACAACAAGTTCGAGTTCAACGAGGCGCAGTACGGCCCGTACCCCGGCAAGGTCAGCAGCCGTCGCGTCACCGACGAGCACGCGCCGGTGCGGCTGCTGGTGCCCGAGCATCCGATCTTCACGACGCCGAACAAGCTGACCGACGCCGACTGGAAGGACTGGCGCCAGGAGCGCGGCACCTACTTCTTCGACAAGGGCGACCCGAACTACACCGACCTGCTCGAGTTCACCGAGCCGTATCCCTACAACCAGGGCCCGAAGCTGGGCAGCCTCGTGGAAGCGAAGGTGGGCGCCGGCCGCTGGATCTACCTGGGCCTGGGCCTGTGGCGCCAGCTGCCCGCCGGCACCGACGGCGCCTACCGCCTGATGGCCAACCTCATCAGTCTGGGCACCGCGCCCGGCGGCGCCGGCACGACGGCCGCACGCGAGAAGTAGCGCCGTTCAGCCCCGCGCGCCGTTGCACGGCATTCCGCCCGGTCGTCGCCAACCGCGGGGCCGGGTCGCCCCGATCGACGCTTCCTGAGTCATGGACCAGGACCTGGTGCTGCAGCGGCTGTGGCAGGGCGCGATCATCCTGGGAGGCGCGGTCGCCATCGGGGGGGCTGCGACCTGGCTCACCGGCTGGCTCTGTCGCCGCCTCAAGCTGCCCAACGGCCTGACGCTGCTGGCGCAGGTGCTCACGCCGGTGGCGCTGTTCTACGCCGGCTCGCTCTACCTCGACACGGCCGGCGTCGTGGCCCGCGCCGAGGTCACGCGCAAGAGCGAGAACATCAGCTACGCGCCGCGGATCCCGGGCGAGTGGACGCGAAGCTTCTGGGCCACCGTGCGCTTCAGCGCCGGCGACGGACCGCACGAAGCCTCGCTGTGGCTCGGCGAAGCCGCGTTCGACGCGCTGCACACCGGCGACCGGCTCGACATCCGCTACGTGCGCGAGGTGCCGTTCATCGCCCGCCCGGCCGACGACTCGACCCGCAGCCTGATCCCGTGGCGCGTGCTCACCGGCGCGGCCATGGTGCTGGCGGTGAGCGTCGTGGTGTGGCTGGCCCTGCGGAAGCGCCATCCCGGGCTGCTCGCCCTGCTCGCCTTCGCCGCGGTCTGCGTCGCTGTCGTCGTGTGGGTGTTCCCGACGCCGTGGGAGACGCCGCTCGCCGAACCCGTCCGCGCCACCGAGGCCGAGGTGCGCCAGGTACGCGACGTCACGCGGTCGTTCGTCAGCGGACGCAGCACCGGGCCCATCGAGGCGCCGCAGCCGTGGCAGCTCGTGGAGATGCAGTTCGTGCCCGAGGGGCGCGACCAGCCGGTGACCGCGCTCGACAGCGTCGACCTCGGCTCGGTGCCGGGCCTCGAGGCCGGCCGGCGGGTGCCCATCCAGTACAGCGCCGCGGCGCCGCGCGACGTGCGGCTGGTGGGCGGTCAGCGCACCTACCGCTGGCGGGAGTGGGTGGAGCTGGGCGAGTACCTGGCCATCCTGGCGGGCGTCGTCGCGGCCTTGATCGTGGGCGGCAAGCTGCTCTCCGCGTGGTGGCGGGGGATCCTCAGCGGGCGGTGACCGGAATCGCCGCGCTGCCGGGGTTTTTCGATGGTCGAAGGCCGGCCCATCCCCCAAACTCATCCGTTCCAAGACGCCGCAAGTCGGGGTAGACTGGGCACTTGCCCGGCGGGACGCCGTGTTCGGCGGCCCCGCGCCGGGCCCCTCGCCATCATGCGCCCAGACCGCCGTCCGTCCGGCTCCCAGTGGGCCGTCGCCGCTCTCGCCGTGGCCCTGTTCGCTCAGTCGGCCGCCGCGCAAACGCCAGCGCCCACCGCTCCCGCAGGCCCGCCGCTGCCGCTCGGTCCGGCGCGCGAGCGCGGGGCCAGCATCACGCCCGCCTACGAGGGATGGTACGAAAATACCGACGGCACCTTCACGCTGCTGGTCGGCTACTTCAACCGCAACAAGAACGAGCCCATCGACATCCCGGTGGGTCCCAACAACCGCATCGAGCCGGGCCCGACCGACCAGGGCCAGCCCACGCACTTCCAGGTGGGCCGCCAGTGGGGCGTGTTCGTGGTCAAGGTGCCCAAAGACTTCGGCACCAAGACGCTCACCTGGTACGTCACCGCCAATGGCGAGACCCAGTCGATCCCGCTCAGCCTCCGCAAGGGCTACACGATCGAGCCGTTCGAAGAGAAGGGCATGCTCAACCGGCCGCCGGAGTTCACCTTCGGTACAAAGAAGGTGACCGGCCCGCCCACCGACATCGCCGCGACGCTCACCGGCACCGTGGGCCAGCCAGTCGCCATCAGCCTCAGCGTCACCGAGCCGAAAGAACAGAAGAAGGGCTCGGAGCGCGCCCAGGGCCGTGGCGCGGCCGCCGGCGTGATCGGCTCGGTCTCGTTCCACAAGTTCCGCGGTCCGGGCGCGATCAAGTTCGACCCGGCGCGCACGACCGTGAAGGCGCAGGGCGAGACAGTCACGACGAACGCCACGTTCAGCGTGCCGGGTGAGTACCTGCTGCGGGTGCAGGGCAACGACGAATCGGGTGATGGCGGCGGCGGCTTCCAGTGCTGCTGGACCAACACCTACGTGAAGGCGACCATCAAGTGATCGTAGACGACAGGAGCGCGATGATGCGAAGCACGCGAAGTCTGGCCCTCGGTTTTGGAGCAGTGGCGGCCGTGGCACTGCTTGGCAGCGCCTCGTCGGCTGCCGCGCAGACGGCGCCGACCTTCACCAAGGACGTCGCCCCGATCTTCCAGAGCAAGTGTGAGACCTGCCATCGGCCCGAATCGATCGCGCCGATGTCGCTGCAGACCTGGCAGCAGGTCCGGCCGTGGGCCCGTTCGATCAAGGCGCGCGTCTCCGACCACTCGATGCCGCCGTTCCAGATCGACCGCACCGTGGGCATCACCAAGTTCAAGAACGACGACGCGCTGACCAACGGCGAACTCGACACCATCGTCAAGTGGGTCGATGCCGGGGCGCCGCAGGGCGATGCCAAGGACATGCCGAAGGCCATCGAGTGGCCGACCGAGCAGACCTGGAACTTCGCCAAGGTGCTGGGCAAGGAGCCCGACATCGTCGTCAAGTCGCACGACTTCAAGATGCCGGCGGTGTCGCAGGACGCGTGGGACAAGCGCGTCACGCCGCTCGATCTCGACGAGCCGCGATGGGTGCGCGCCATCGAGATTCGTCCGGGCAACCTCAAGGGCCGCAAGGTCGTGCACCATGCCATCGCCTATCTCGAGCAGGAAGAGCCGGGCGAGAAGAACGAAGGCCCGGCGCCGCTGTTCATGGAATGGGCCGTCGGCAAGCAGGGCGAGATGATGCGCCCCGATACCGGAAAGCTGCTGATGCCGGGTGCCCGCTTCCGCTGGGACATCCACTATTCACAGGCCGGTGAAGAGGTCGAGACCAACGTCGAGATGGGCATCTACTTCTACCCGAAGGGCGAGAAGCCGGCCTACCGCAACCGGCTGACGTTCGTGCCGGCCGCGGCTGGCAGCCTCGACCTGCGTCCCAACCAGGTGACCATCACCGAAGGGTTCGTCCCGCTGCGTGAGAACGCCCGCATCGAGAGCTATCAACCGCACATGCACCTGCGCGGCAAGGCCATGATGGTCGAAGCCATCCTGCCCACCGGTCAGCGCCAGGTGTTGAGCCACACCGACAACTTCAACTTCATGTGGATGACGACGTTCGTCTACGCCGACGACGTGGCCCCGCTGCTGCCGAAGGGCACCATCCTCAAGGTGACGGCGTGGCACGACAACACCGTCAACAAGAAGACCAACCCCGATCCCACGCAGTGGGTGGGCTGGGGCGACCGCACCGTC
>CADEDM010000289.1 GCA_902826065.1 uncultured Acidobacteriota bacterium
CGTCGGCGGCTTCATGGTCACGCAGCGCATGCTGCGGATGTTCCGCCGCTAGGCGTCGCGCGAGGACTCCCCAGTCGTGCCTGAATCACTCGTCACCGTTGCGTACCTCGTCGCCGGCATCCTGTTCATCCTGAGCCTCAGCGGCCTCTCGGCCCAGGCGACGGCGGCACGCGGCAACCTCTACGGCATCGTCGGCATGGCCATCGCCGCCATCGCCACGGCGATGAGCCCGCGGGCCGGCGGCTATCCGCTGCTCGCCGGCGCGATGGCGCTTGGCTCGGCCGTCGGCGCCGTGCTCGCCGCCCGCGTCGAGATGACGGCGATGCCGCAGCTCGTCGCCATCCTGCACAGCTTCGTGGGCGCCGCCGCGGTGCTGGTCGGCCTGGGCGGCACGCTCGATCCCAACGCCGTGCACGTCGGCGTCGAGGCCACCATCCACCAGATCGAGACGTTCGTCGGCGTGTTCGTCGGCGCCGTCACCTTCACGGGCTCGGTCGTGGCCTTCGGCAAGCTGCAGGGCGTCATCGGCAGCAGGCCGCTGCTGCTGCCGGCGCGGCACCTGCTGAACCTGGCGATGGTGGGCGCGTGCCTGTGGTTCGCGTCGCAGTTCCTCGGCCATCCGACGCTCACCCCGCTGCTGCTCACGACGGCCGTCGCCGGCGTGCTCGGCGTGCACCTCGTGATGGCCATCGGCGGCGCCGACATGCCGGTCGTCGTCTCGATGCTCAACAGCTACTCGGGCTGGGCCGCCGCGGCCGCCGGGTTCATGCTGAACAACGACCTGCTCATCATCACCGGCGCGCTCGTCGGCTCGAGCGGCGCGATCCTCAGCTACATCATGTGCAAGGCGATGAACCGCTCGTTCCTGAGCGTGATCTTCGGCGGCTTCGGCGCCGAGGAGGGCAAGGCCCCCGCCAGAGCGGACGGCGAGCCGCAGGGCGAGGTGAAGAGCGTCACCGCGAAGGAGACGGCCGACATCCTGCAGGAAGCGCGCAGCGTGGTGATCGTGCCCGGCTACGGCATGGCCGTCGCGCAGGCGCAGTACCCGCTCTACGAGGTCACGAAGATCCTGCGCGACAAGGGCGCCAACGTGCGCTTCGCGATCCACCCGGTGGCCGGCCGTCTGCCCGGCCACATGAACGTGCTGCTGGCGGAGGCCAAGGTGCCGTACGACATCGTCCTCGAGATGGACGAGATCAACGACGACCTGCCCGAGACCGACGCCGTGCTCGTCATCGGCGCCAACGACATCGTGAATCCCGGCGCCCTCGACGACACGTCGAGCCCGATCTACGGCATGCCGGTGCTGGAAGTGTGGAAGTCGAAAGTCTGTATCGTGATGAAGCGCGGCATGGCCAGCGGCTACGCCGGCGTCGAGAATCCGCTCTTCTTCCGCGACAACACCCGGATGCTGTTCGGCGACGCCAAGAAGATGGTCGACGCGATCCTCGCCGAACTGCGGTAGCCCCCAGAAGTCAGTGATGTCCGACGTACGACCCCTCGCCCACGGCGGGCTTGCGCCCGTCGTCCGGCCCTGGATGCTGCTGCTCGTGCTGTGCGTGGCCAGTCTCGGGCCTTGCGTCGGCCGGGCCGCCGCCCAGGCGCCCGCGGCGTCCGCGCGGACGCCGCGGCGTCAGTTCAACCTGCCCGGCGCGCCCGACCCGATGCCACCCGAGGGCGCCGACATGATCGCCCGCGGCGAGAACGGCCGCGTCGTCGTGCGGGCGACGCGCCTCACCCAGCCGCTGGTCATCGACGGCTCGCTCGACGAGGCGATCTACCGTGACGTGAAGCCGGTCTCGGACTTCATCCAGACCGTGCCGAACGAAGGCGAGCCGGCCAGCGAACGCACTGAAGCCTGGATCGCCTATGACGACCAGAATTTCTACCTCGCCTGCCGCTGCTACGACTCGGCGCCGCCGGAGCAGTGGACCGCCAACGAGTACCGCCGCGACACCAACCAGCTCCGCCAGAACGACATGTTCGGCGCGATGGTCGACACGTTCCACGACCGCCGCAACGGCTTCAACTTCTACACCAACCCGCTCGGCGCCCGTGCCGACCAGGTGGTGACCAACGAGGGCAATCCCAACGCCGACTGGAACCCGGTGTGGTTCGTGCGCACCGGCCGCTTCGACGGCGGCTGGACGGTGGAGATGGCGATCCCGTTCCGCTCGATCCGCTACGTGTCGGGATCGAACCAGGACTGGGGCATCCAAATCCGGCGCGCCATCCGCCGCAAGAACGAGTGGACGCACCTGACCTTCGTGCCGGCGGCGACCGGCGGCGTCACCAGCATCTTCCGCGCCTCGCAGGCAGCGACGCTGGTGGGCCTCGAGCTGCCACCGGCCGCCAAGAACGTCGAGCTGAAGCCGTACGGCATCTCCAAGCTCACGTCGGATCTGGTGCGCTCGCCGGCAATCGAGAACAACGTCGACCTCACCGGCGGCCTCGACGCGAAGTACGGCATCAACGCCAACCTCACCGCCGACCTCACCGTGAACACCGACTTCGCGCAGGTCGAGGTCGACGAGCAGCAGGTCAACCTGACCCGCTTCCCCGTCGTCTTCCCCGAGAAGCGCGACTTCTTCCTCGAGGGCCGCGGCACGTTCGAGTTCGCGCGCCTGTCGGGCCAGGCCGGCTTCAGCGGCCAGACGTCGATCGCCAACAACGCGCCGCAGGTCTTCTTCACCCGCCGCATCGGCTTGAACAACGGCCGCGAGGTGCCGATCATGGCCGGCGCCCGCGTCAGCGGCACGATGGGCAAGACCGCGCTCGGCCTGATGAACATGGAGACCGGCTACGAGTCGGCCGCCGGCCTCGACTCCGACGCGTGTGCGCCGCCGTATGGCGCGTGCACGCCACGCACCAACTTCTCGGTGGTCCGGCTGCGCCGCGACGTGCTGCGCCGCAGCAACGTCGGGATGATCTTCACGAACCGCTCGAACGCGCCGGCCGCCCGCGACGCCAGCCAGTCGTACGGCGTCGACGGGTCGTTCTCGTTCTTCCAGAACCTGAGCGCCAACGGCTACTACGCCCGCAGCGAGTCGAACAGCCTGAACGGCGACGAGGACAGCTTCCAGGCCCGCACCGAGTACTCAGGCGACCGCTACGGCGCCCGTCTCGACTACCTCGACGTCGGCACCAACTTCTTCCCGGAAGTGGGCTTCGTGCAGCGCCGCGGCTTCGGTCGCACGTTCGTGTCCGGCCGCTTCAGCCCGCGCATGCGGCGCAGCAAGGTCGTGCGGCGCTTCCTGTGGGAGGCGGCCAGCGAGTACGTCCGCAACCGCAACGACCGGGTGGAGTCGGCCAACAACACCGCGCACTTCCTGACCGAGTTCCAGAGCAGCGACCAGTTCGTGTTCGACGTCAACAACCAGCAGGAGCTGCTGGTGCGGCCGTTCAACGTGGCGCGCGGCGTCAACATCCGCCCGGGCAACTACCACTTCAACTCGATGACGACGAGCTACGCCTTCGGCCAGCAGCGCCGCGCCTCTGGCACCGTGGCGCTGCGCGTCGGCGACTTCTACGATGGCTCCCTCACCAGCCTGACGCTGAGCGGGGCCCGGCTGGCAATCCTGAAGCAGTTCTCGGTGGAGCCGTCGGTGACGTTCAATCGCGGCCGGCTGCCCGATGGCGACTTCGACACGTCGCAGTTGCGGGCGCGCTTCGACTACGCGTTCACCCCGCTGCGCTTCCTGAGTGCGCTGGTGCAGTACAGCTCGAACGAGCGGACCTTCTCGAGCAACGTGCGCTTCCGCTGGGAATACCGGCCGGGCAGCGAGATCTTCGTCGTCTACACCGACGAGCGCGACACCACGACCACCGGCTATCCCGGCCTGCGCAACCGCGCGCTCGTCGTGAAAGTGAACCGGCTGTTCCGGTTCTGATCGGCACGGCTAGACGCGGGCCGTGCCGCTGAACACCGGGACGCAGTCGCCGGCGACCCGCGCGCGGATGCCGTCGTCAGCCCGATACGCCGACGCGCGCAGCAGGCTCGGCCGGCCCATCGTGACGCCCTGGTGGATGTCGACGCGCAGCTCGTCGGCCGTGGTCAGCGACAGCAGCAGCGCGGCCAGCGGCGTCGCGGCGCTGCCGGTGGCGGGGTCTTCGTAGGTGCCCACCAGCGGCGCAAACATCCGCGCCTCCACACCGCCGGACTGGCGGCGTGCATACAGGTAGAGCGAATAGCGCCCGTCGAGGTCCGGCGTGGCGGCGAGCACGCGCCTGAACGCCGCCAGGTCTGGCACCGCGCGCGGCAGCGCGTCCGGCGCGACTTCGGCAATCACGTAGGTGTTCCCGACGGTCGCGAGCATCGGCGGATGGCTCGAGACGGACACGTCCTCGGGGCCCAGTCCCACCGACACGGCGATCTCGTCCGCGGTCAGCTGCACGCCGGTCGCGAGTGCGCGGGGCGCGTCGATCTCCGCGCCGGCGACGCCGTCGCCCTCGTAGTGGAGCCGCACCTGCACGAGACCGGCCGGCACCTCCAACCTGAACGCGGACGGAGCGTCGCCGGCCCGCGTGGCGAGTACGAAGGCCGTCCCGACCATCGGGTGGCCGGCAAACGGCATCTCGTGGCTGCGGTTGAAGATCCGCACCCTGGCGCTGTTGGCGGCATCGGCCGGGGGCAGCACGAACGTGGTCTCGCTCAGATTGAATTCAGTCGCGAGCCGCTGCATCTGCTGGTCCGACAGCCCGGTCGCTTCGGGGAACACCGCCAGCGGGTTGCCGCCGAATCGCTGGGACGTGAACACGTCGACCGTCTCGAACACGTACATCGTCTGCCTCGGGGATGGAATCGACGGTGGGGCGCGGCGGCTAGCTGGCGCAGTGTTTCGCGGCCAGCTTGCCCACCGATGTCATCGACCGCATGGTCGCCGGCATGCCGATGGCGCGCTCGAACTTCACCAGCGTGAGCTTCGACTCGCCCTGGCGCGGCGTCGACAGCCAGTAGATCTCGCGGCCGCGGGTGGCGAATCGGTCGATCGGCGACTCGAGTGCGGCCAGGCCCTTCTTCCCGGTCGCGTCCAATGGGCCGCGGGCGAAGGCCACGATGTGGGCGCCCGCGATCGCGACGTCTTTCTCGGTGAACGCGCGATGGGCGGCGGCCGCGGCGACCTCGGCCACGCTGCGCACGAACGCCGGCACGGCGTAGCCCAGCGTCTTCTGCAGGTGGCGCTCGACGGTCTCCTCGACCTTCGCGGTGGACGCCGCCGACGTCGAGAAGATCACGTTGCCGCTGGCGATGAACGTCTGGACATCCTTCAGGCCGGCCGCCTCGAAGATCCGGCGCAGCTCCTCCATCTTCACGATGCGACCGCCCACGTTCACGGCCCTCAGGAAGGCGACGTAGCGGGCCACGCCTCAGTCCGTCCAGATCTCGCGGAACGCGCGCGCGAAGTTGCCGCCGACCACCTTCTCGATCGTCGCCGCCGGATGCCCACGTTTCGCCAACAGCTCGGCGATGCCCTCGAGCCGCCGCGGGTGGTTGAGCGCGGGCAGGTAGAGTGGACGGTCCTCGTCGGGCGCGGCGCTGCGACGGGCGGCGCGGCCCTCGGCGAACGCGCGCTCGGCCTTCAGGTACTCGGGCGTCTCCTCGATCGGCGTCACGCTGAGGTCGCTGCCGATGCCCACGTGATCCGTCCCGCACACCTTGAGCGCGTGTTCGATGTGGCGGGCCAGCGCCTCTTCGGTGGTGGGCTGCTTCGGGCCCG
>CADEDM010000290.1 GCA_902826065.1 uncultured Acidobacteriota bacterium
GTGATCGGCCGCGAGCCGACGGCCATGTCGGCCGTGTCCATGTGCGCCCACAGCCGCGGAATGGCCTCGGGGGGATAGGTGCAGTCGGCGTCGATGATGAGGATGCAGTCGGCCTGGGTGCCGCGGATGCCGGTCTTCAGCGCGGCGCCGTAACCCTTGTTCTTCGGATGCGTGATGACGCGGGCGCCGGCCGCACGGGCTTCGTCGCCGGTCTTGTCTGTCGAGCCGTCGTCGACCACGACCAGCTCGGTGCGGCACGGCATCGTCTCGAGCACCGCCTGCACCCGTTCGATCGTCGTGCGGATGCCGCCTTCCTCGTGGTACGCCGGAATGATGACGGCCAGCTCGGGGGGCGTGGTCGGCGCCACGGACGTCGCCGCTGCGCGGTCCTGCACCCCGGTGCCCGCGGCCGCGCCCGCCCGGTCGCTGCGTGCGTCGAGTATCGCCATGGATCCGGCAGACGCCGAGCGAGAATCGTACCACACGCCTCCGCAGCGGAGCGCGCGTTCGCGTGGGGAAGTCGGTGCCGTGCGCGACTTTCTGTCGCATCCCGCGCGCCTTTGGTGTCGCTGGCGCACGCCGCTGGCCGCGCGCGCCGTTGCGGTCGATACACGGAGCGGACGCGGCGCGCCGCCCACGGCCACCAGGCCGGGCGCCCGCCTCACTGCTGTACGATGCCCCCCACCACGCCCGTGACGCCCGCGCGCCCAGACAAGCGCCTCGGTGCGCGCCTCGCCATCAGCCTCTGGATGGTGCTCGCGCTGCACTTCGCCACCAACATCTCGCGCGAGCTGTACCCGGCCCTGAGCCTGGCCGAACGCGGCACGCTGGCGGTCGACGAGTACACCGGACTGCACCCGGACATCTTCGTGGCCCCCGGCGGCCGCGCGTTCATCAACAACAACCCCGGCGCGTCCGTGGTCGCGGCGGTGCCGCTGCTGCTGGCCCGCCCGCTCCTCTCGGCGGCCGAGGCCGCGGGGAAGCGCCGGCAGGCGGCGAGCCAGGGCGAGACGTCGGCGGTCTACGACGACCCGCGCCCGAACCGGCAGCGCTTCTTCCGCCAGACCCGCGAGCGAGGGCTCGACCTGAAGTTCGGCGTGGCGGCCGTGGTCTCGGCCGTTGGCGTGATGGCGCCGCTGACGGCGCTGCTCGGCTGGCTGATGTTCGTGGCGCTGCAGCGCGCGGGACTGCCGGCGCGGCGCGCGGCGCTGTACGGCGCACTGAGCGTGGTGGCCACCCCCGTCTTCTTTCGCGCCGCCTACCTGAACCACAACCACCTGCTGGGCATCGCCGCGTTCGCAGCGTTCGTGCTGCTGTGGCAGCATCGCGCGGCGCCGCGGACGCTCGCGGCGGCGGGCGCACTCGCCGGCGCCGGCGTGACGATGGACTACAGCGGCGTCGTGCCGGCGGCGTTTCTCGGCTGGTGGGCACTGGCCGAGACGGTTGGCACCGACGGCCGTCCGGCACGCCTCACCGACGTTCTTCGGCGATCGTGCTGGTTCGGCACGGGCGCGGCCGGGCCGCTCATCGCGCTCCTCGGCTACCAGTGGTGGGCGTTCGGCTCGCCGTTCACGCTGCCGCAGAACCTGATGCCGCCGACCGAGTACAGCGTCCACGGCTACAGCGGGTTCAGTGTGCCGCAGCCCGATCTCGTCTGGGCCAACCTGTTCGACCTGCGCTTCGGCCTGTTCGCGTTCGCCCCGATGTTGCTGCTGGCGCTGCCCGGGGCGTGGCTGATGCCGCCGCGCTGGCTGACGCGCCGCCAGACGCTGACCATCGCCGGCTTCGGCGCCGGCTTCGTGCTGTTCTGCAGCGCCAACCAGTTCGCGCGGCTGCAGTGGAACACCGGCCTCCGCTACCTGCTGCCGCTGGTGCCGTTCGCGTTCCTCTACGCCGTGCCGGCGCTGGAGCGGTTGCCGGCGCTGGCCCGGCGCTGGGTGCTCATCGCCGCGGTCGCGCAGGCGTGGGCCCTGGCGATGGCGCGCGAAAGCGTGCCCGAGTCGCTCGTGCGCGTGTTCGTCGCCGGCCCCGAGCTGCCGTGGCTCACGGTGATCGGCAAGATGGCGCCGCAATACGTGCCGTTCCTCCAGGGCACCCCGTCGCCGCTGCCGGTCCTGGCCGTCGGCGCGGCCGCGCTGCTGGCGCTGTGGTGGCCCCTGCGCGCGGCCCCCGATTCGACCGAAACTCAGTAGTCGCCATGCCGCGCGTCTCACCGCCGTCTCGTCCGTGGCTCCGACCCTGTCAGTGCTGCTGCACCGACGTGCCGGAGGCGCGCCGATGAGCGTCCACACGCGCCGCGGCGCCTGCCGCGCCTGCGGCACGCCCTTCGACGCGCCGTTCCTGCAGCTCGGGCCGATGCCCCTCGCCAACAACCTGCCGCGGTCCGAGGAGGAACTGGCGGGGCAGGGCCGCTATCCGCTCGACGTCTGCGTCTGCCGCACCTGCACGCTGGTCCAGACCCCGGACGTCATCGATCCGCAGGTGCTGTTCGCGCACTACGTCTACCTGACCGGGATGTCCGAGACGATGCGTGCGCACAACCGCGCCTACGCCGCGCACGTGGTCGCGCTCGTGCGGGCCGGCGCCGGGGACCTCGTGGTCGACATCGCGAGCAACGACGGCAGCCTGCTGCTCGAGGTCCAGGCGCACGGCGTACGGACGCTGGGCGTCGAGCCGGCGGCCAACGTCGCCGAGATCGCGCGCGGCCGCGGCGTCGAGACCGTGACCCGGTTCTTCGACGAGGCGGCCGGCGCCGACTTGCGAACGTCGGTCGGTCCGGCCCGCGTGGTGCTCGCCAATAACGTCCTGGCCCACGTCGACGACCCGGTGGGCTTCCTGCGCGGGGCGAGCCGGATGATCGCACCGGATGGGCTCGTGATCGTCGAGGCGCCCTACGTCGGCGAGATGCTCGATCGGCTCGAGTACGACACCATCTACCACGAGCACCTGTCGTACTTCTCGATCGCCGCGCTGGCGCGTCTCGCGGAAGAGGCCGGCCTCTCGCTCGTGCGCGTGGATCACGTGGCCATCCACGGCGGCTCGCTGCGTGCGCACTTCGGCGCCCGCGCTACCTGGCCCGCGCACGGCGCCGACGTCGTCGCGGGCATCGCCGCCGAACGGGCGCGCGGCCTGGCCGATCCGGCGCGCTACCGGCGTTTTGCCGCCGACGTCACCGCCAACCGCGCAGCGCTGCAGGCCCTCGTCGGCGCACTGCGCGCCGCCGGCCGCACGCTCGCCGGCTACGGCGCCCCGGCGAAGGCCACCACGTTGTTGAACTACTGCGGCCTGGGCGCCGACGCCATCACGTTCACCGTGGATCGCAACCCGCTGAAGGTCGGTGCGTTCGTGCCCGGTGTCGGCGTGCCGATCCTGCCGGTCGACGCCCTGGTCGAACGCCGCCCGGACGTGGCGCTGATCTTCCCGTGGAATCTCGCTGCCGAGATCGCGCGCCAACAGGCCCCCTACCGCGCCACTGGCGGGCAGTTCTACCTGCCGCTGCCGATGCCACGCCCGTTCGACGACGACCAAGCCGGGAGGCCGGCATGAAGGCCGTCATCCTCGCCGGCGGGAAGGGCACGCGGATCGCCGAGGAGACGGTGACTCGGCCCAAGCCGATGGTCGAGATCGGCGGGCGGCCGATCCTGTGGCACATCATGAGCATCTACGCGGCCCACGGCGTCAACGACTTCGTCGTCGCCTGCGGCTATCGCGGCGAGCTGATCAAGGAGTACTTCGCCAGCTTCTTCCTGCATCACAGCGACTTCACGATCAACCTGCGTGACGGGGTCCGCGACGTGCTCAGCGCCGGTGGGCCCGACTGGCGCGTCAGCGTCGTCGACACCGGGCTCGACACCATGACCGGCGGCCGCATCCGGCGCCTGAAGCCGCTGCTCGACGGCGGCACCTTCATGGTGACCTACGGCGACGGCCTGGGCGCCGTCGATCTGCGCGCGTTGCTGGCGTTCCATCGCGCGCACGGAAGGCTGGCGACCGTCACGGCGGTGCGGCCGCCGGCACGCTTCGGCAGCCTGCTCATCGACGACGACGGCGACGGCGTGCGCGAGTTCGGCGAGAAGCCGCAGACGGGCGAGGGCTGGATCAACGGCGGCTTCTTCGTGTTCGAACCGGCGGTGTTCGACTACATCGCCGACGACGCCACCTCGCTCGAACGCGAACCGCTCGAGCGCATCGCCGCCGAAGGGCAACTGATGGCCTACCGGCACGAAGGGTTCTGGCAGCCCATGGACACGGTGCGGGAGCGGCAGCTCCTTGAGTCGCTGTGGGCGAGTGGAGGCGCGCCGTGGAAGGTGTGGTGAGGCCGTGGGAGGGGCGCCGGGTGTTCGTCACCGGCGCGACCGGGCTGCTCGGGGCGTGGCTGTGCGAGGAACTGGTCGCGCGCGGCGCCGAGGTCGTGTGCCTGGTCCGCGACTGGGTACCGGGCACCCATTTCGCACGCGCCGGCCTGCCGGCCCGCGTCACCATCGTGCACGGCGACCTCGACGACCATCCGCTGCTGCTCCGGGCGCTCAACGAGCACGAGATCGACAGCGTGTTCCACCTCGGCGCGCAGACGATCGTCGGCGTGGCCTCGCGCAACCCGCTGTCGACGTTCGAAGCGAACGTGCGCGGCACCTGGAACCTGCTGGAAGCGGCGCGGCTGTGCGGCCCGCGCATCGCCCGCGTGATCGTGGCCTCGAGCGACAAGGCCTACGGCGAGCAGGAGGTGCTGCCGTACACCGAGGCGACGCCGCTGCAGGGCAGGTTTCCGTACGACGTCTCCAAGTCGTGCGCGGACCTCATCGCGCTGTCGTACTTCCACACCTATGCGCTGCCGGTAGCCATCACCCGGTGCGGCAATCTCTTCGGCGGCGGCGACCTGAACTTCAATCGCCTGGTGCCCGGCACGATCCGCTCGGCGCTGCGCGGTGAGTCGCCGATCATCCGCAGCAACGGACGCTATGTCCGCGAGTACTTCTACGTCCGCGACGCCGTCGACGCCTACCTGGCGCTGGCCGATCGGGTCCCCGAGTTCGCCGGCCACGCCTTCAACTTCGGCAGCGGCGAGACGCTCACCGTGCTCGACATGGTGTCGCACATCCTCGCCGTGATGGGCGCGACCGGCATCGCGCCGACGGTGCTGAATCAGGCCGTGCACGAGATTCCGGAGCAGGCCCTCGACTGCACCAAGGCCGCCCGTGCGCTGGGATGGACGCCGACGCACCGTGTCGAGGCCGGCCTGCGCGAGACGGTCGCCTGGTACGCGGCGTTGCTGCGCGACCCCCGGACGCCGGCCGGCCACTCGCTCGACGCCTGACCAGCGGCAGGCGCCGTCCCGCCCCTCGTCCCGCGGCGCGGGCCTGGCGCTCGCACGTCACGCCGCGTCGTGGTACGGTGTGCCCCACGGGAGGGACGTCGATGGAGCGTCGCGAGATACTGCAAGCCGGTGTGGCCGTGATGATGGGCGCGGCACTGCCGCGAGAGCTGGAGGCCGGCCAGGCGAAGCCCGCCACCAACGCGCGGCCGCTCGGCGTGAATCCGTTGGGCCCGGCGTTCGGCGAGTGGCAAGGCACGATGCTCGAGGTCACCTATCCGCCGGGGGTGGAGTCGGCCTCACACCAGCATCCGGGGCCGACCTTCGGCTACGTCGTGCGCGGGAAGATCCGCTGGGCGATC
>CADEDM010000291.1 GCA_902826065.1 uncultured Acidobacteriota bacterium
ATGCCGTGCTTGTCGCACAACGCCCGGACGCCCTGCAGATAGCCGTCGGGCGGGACCAGGATGCCGTTGGTGCCGCTGATGGTCTCGAGGATGAAGGCGGCGATGTGCTTCGGCCCCTCGAGCTCGATGACCTCCTCGAGGTAGCGCAGCGACTGCTCCGCCGTGTCCCAGCCACGCGCCATGCCGTGATACGGGTCGAGCACGTGCACGACGCCGGGGATGCCGGGCTCCGCGGCCCAGCGCCGCGGGTCACCGGTGAGGGTGAGGCTGCCGGCGGTGCCGCCGTGATACGAGCGATAGCGGGCCAGCACCTTGTGGCGGCCGGTGACGGCGCGGGCGATGCGAATCGCGTTCTCGCTGCACTCGGCGCCGCCGTTGGTGAAGAAGAACACGTCCATGTCGCCAGGGGTGATCTCGGCGAGCTTGGCGCCCAGCCGCGCCCGCGGCTCGCTGGCCATGAACGGGTTGGTGTAGGCGAGGGCCGCCGCCTGGTCCTGGATCGCCTTGATGATGGCCGGGTGGCCGTGGCCGGCGTTCACGCACATCAACTGCGAGTTGAAGTCGATGTAGCGCTTGCCTTCGGGCGTCCAGAAGTGGATGCCTTTGGCCCTGGCCACGGGAATCGGGTCGACCGCCCCCTGCGCCGACCATTCGTACAGGCTGTGCTGACGGCACAGCGCCACCATCTCCTCGCCGGTCATCCCCTGGGTCGCCACCGCCTGGCTCATGCCGTCTCTCCTGCGCCGAACGGCGCGAACATCGGCACAGCATAGCAGCCCGTTGCACGGCTGGCGAGGGAACCGGCGCGCCATTGACGCTCCCTCCCGTGACGAAAGCCGTTACGATCCCTAGCTGCGATGTATCTCGCCCTGCTCGCCACCGCGGGTCTCGCCTCGATGCTGCTGGCATCGAGTGCGTGGCGTCATCGCCGCTACCCGGGCTTCGGGTTCTTCGTGGCGATGGAGGTCGGCACGGCGTGGTGGATCGCCTGCTACCTGGGCGAGCAGCTCGACCCCGCGCATGACCGGCTGTGGTTCGCGCTGAAGTTCCCGGCCATCGCGGCCATCGCCCCGAGCTGGCTCCTCTTCACCCTCCATCAGCTCGGCGAGCGTCCCAGGGTGCAGCTGTGGGCCCTGGCGTTCGTCTGGCCGGTGCTGCTGTTCCCGCTGATGCTCACCAACGACAGCCACCGCTGGGTCTTCACCGACGTCATCCGGCGCGGAGAACTCGTCGGGCTGAACGGGCCGTTGTTCAACATCCACCTGGCCCTCGCCTACTCGTACGTGCTGATCGGCGCCGGCCTCCTCTACCGCGACTGGCACCGCCGCGGCAGCGTGCAGAGCGGCTTGATGTTCCTGGGCGGCATGGTGCCGCTCGCCGGCAACATCCTCAACGAGTTCGGCAAGGCCTCGGCGACGGTCTCGCTGTACCTCACCTACAACCCGACCCTGCCCGGGTTCGCGTTCAGCTCGCTCTTCATCGGCTGGGCCGCGCTGCGCTACCGGCTGCTCGACCCCGGCCCGGTGGCCCGCGACGCGCTGTTCGCGTCGATGCCGGAGGTGGTGCTGGTGCTCAACCAGCACGATCTGATCGTCGACGCCAACCCTGCCGCAGCGGCCATGCTGGGCACGACGCCACGCAAGCTGCTCGGCGTGCCCTGGACCGAGGTGTTCACCGCCGAGGCGTGGCGCGACATCCCCCACGGCGAGAAGTCGGCCGTCGAGCGCGAATGGCCGGGCGAGGCTGGCTCACGCTGGCTCGAGGTGCAGCGCCACATCATGTGGGACAACCGCGGACGCTCGCTGGGCCTGCTGCTCGTGGCGCGCGACGTCACGGCCCGCAAGCAGTTCGAAGAGGAACTGCGCGCGGCGAGCTACCACGACCGCCTGACCGGCCTGGCGAACCGCCGCTACTTCGACGACGAAGCGGCGCGGCTGCAGGGCAGCCGCGAGTTCCCGGTGGCGATCTTCGCCTTCGACCTCGACGGGCTGAAGCAGGTCAACGACCGCGACGGCCACGATGCCGGCGACGAGCTGCTGCAGGCGATGGCCGCGTTCCTGACGCACTTCGTCCGCGCCGGTGACCGCATCGTCCGCCACGGCGGTGACGAGTTCATCGTGCTGCTGCCGTCGACGACCGCCGACGAGGCCGAGCGGATTCGCGCCCGCCTGCCCGGCGCGCTGGCGCAGTTCAACGCCGGCCGTCGCCACGCGCTGCGCTTCTCCACCGGCGTCGCGGTCGCGGCCGACGCCGCCGACTGGGCGCCGGCGCTGAAGCGAGCCGATGCCCGCCTCTACGAAGCGAAGCGGGATGCCGGTGCCGTGCCGGCGTAGGACGGCGACCGCGGCGCTGATCGCCGTGCTCGCGGTCGCGGGCCCGGCGAGCGCGCAGCGGGTCCGCCAGGTGATCGACGGCGACACCATCACGGTCTCCGGCGTCGGCGTCGTGCGCCTGATCGGCGTCGATGCCCCGGAGAAGACCGGCGGCACCTACCGCGAGTCCGAGCCGTTCGGCGACGCCGCCACGCGCTTCATGCGCGATCTGCTGGCCGGCCAGGACGTCCGCCTCGAGTACGACGGCCCGCGCACCGATCCCTACAAGCGCACGCTGGCCTACGTGTTCCTGCGCGACGGCCGCCTCGCCAACCTCGAGATCATCCGCGCTGGCTACGCCGAGACCTACCGCCGCTTCGCCTACACGCGGAAGGCGGCGTTCCTGGCCGCGGAACGGGAAGCGCAGGACGCGCGGCGCGGCATGTGGGCGACGCGACGGCCGCCGCGGCGACGCTGACTACAGCCGCAGCATCGGCAGCGGGCTGAAGGGATGGGTCACCAGCCGGCGCGCGCTCAGCTCGACGAGCCGCCGGTGGAAGCCCTCGTCGGGCCAGGCGCGCCGGATCGCGCCCACCCGCGCGCGACCCAGACCGAACCCACGGATGCCGAAGGTCACGTCGATCCAGTCAGCGCGGCGGAACGGCTCCACGAGCCACTCCGCGGGCGCGCGCGACGACGTGATCTTGTGGTGATCAGTAATCATCGCCGCGATCTCTGCGGTCCACTCGGTACGTCCGGCCTCGTGCAGCCACGAGGTGGCCAGCGCGATCGACGGCGCCAGATAGTCGAACGTGCCATCGGTCCAGATGCCGAGATCATGGAACACGCCAGCGACCGCCAGCCGGTCGACCACATCGGGCGTTGGCGGCGCGAGTGCGATGGCGAGGTTGACGACCCGGTAGACGTGATGGCGGTAGCCGATCAGGTCGCGGCCGATCACCTCGGCGTGGGCGGCGAGCACGCCGTCGATGACGACGTGGGCCCGCAGCAGGTCAGCGGGCGTGGAGCCAGCCATCGAGCGCGCGGGTCACGCGCGGCATGATCACCCAGGTCAACATCGCCACCGGTATCGCCGTGGACAGCGCCACGCCGGCCAGGAACGGCAGCCGCAGTGGCGCCAGCAGGAACGACAGCGCGATGACCTGCGGCATCAGGGCCAACCAGGTCACGAGCGCCATCTTCCAGCGCGGCACCGGAGGCGGCGCGCCCGGTCGCGTGAACCAGGTCTCGAACCCCGTCCGTACCTGCGGGTCGTAGCTCGGACGGCTCGAGCGATCGGCCTCGCGCAGGGCGTCGCGATAGGCCGGCGAGTCGCGCCAGCGCTCGAACTCGGCGGCCGAGGCGAACCGCAGCAGGATCAGGTGCGCGCCGCCCGAGCCGGCCGCCAGCACCGAGGTGCCCTGATGTCCCGGCGCGACCGCCGCCGCGGCCATGAAGCCCTCGGCCCAGGCGCGAAACGCGGCATCCTGGCCGGGGTCGACCAGACGCTCGAGCACGATCTTGACCGGCGTCGCCATCGGATCAGAACGCCCAGCAGCCGCAGCCGCGAGCGCCCCAGAGCGACGGCGCGATCCCGCCAGGCGCGGCGGCGTGAACGTGCGCGAGACCGTGACCCGCACACTGGCGCGTCGCCAGCGGCCGCGGCGCGACCGGGTGGGACACCCGCGGCGTGGCCACCGGCGACCAGTCTGGTGACGGCGGCGGCACGGGCGGCGCCAGGCTCGCGTACTCGCCGCTGCCGTACACGACGACGCCGTCGACGACCGTCAGCACGGCCTCGATGTCCTCGATGTGCTCGTCGCGAACGGTGAGGTAGTCGGCCGAGAGCAGCGCGAGATCCGCATACTGTCCCGGCGCGAGCCGTCCCTTCACGTCCTCCTCACGCGAGATCCACGCCGAGCCGTGGGTGAACAGGCCGAGCGCGGTCTCGCGATCGAGCCGGTTCGCCTCGGGATAGAGCGTCAGCCCGCCACGCGTGCGCCCGGTCGTGAGCCACGACAGCGCGACCCACGGGTTGTAGCTGGCGACGCGCGTGGCGTCGGTGCCCGCCCCCACGGGCACGCCAGCCGCGAGCATGCGGGCGACGGGCGGCGCGACTTCGGCCGCGGCGGCGCCGTAACGATCGACGAAATGTTCGCCCTGGAAGGCCATGCGGTGCTGGATGGCGACACCGCCGCCGAGGGCGCGCACGCGATCGATGTTGCGGGGCGAGATCGTCTCGGCGTGATCGAAGAGCCAGCGGAGGCCATCGAGCGGGATGTCGCGGTGCACCCGCTCGAACACGTCGAGCATGCGGGAGATCGACTCGTCGTAGGTGGCGTGCAGTCGGAACGGCCAGCCCTTCGCGGCCAGCAGGCGCACGACACCGTCGAGGTCGCCGTCCATCTGTGGCGGCAGGTCCGGACGCGACTGAAGGAAGTCTTCGAAGTCGGCGGCCGAGAACGCCAGCATCTCGCCGGCGCCGTTCAGGCGATAGCGGGTGTCGCCCTGGTAGATCGTGTTGGACGCGGTCCAGCGCTGGAAGTCGGCCAGCTCCCCGCCCGGATGCTGCGTGAACAGGTTGTAGGCGATGCGCACCGTCAGCTGGCCGTCGCGATGCAGGCCTTCGACCACCTGGTAGTCGTCGGGGTAGTTCTGGAAGCCGCCGCCGGCGTCGATCACGCTGGTCACGCCAAGACGGTTCAGCTCGCGCATGAAATGGCGGGTCGAGTTGCGCTGGTCGTCGAGGGCCAGGCGTGGGCCCCGGGCCAGCGTGGAGTACAGCAGCCCGGCGTTCGGGTGCGCCACGAGCAGCCCGGTCGGCTGCCCGTGGCGATCGCGTTCGAGGATCGCGCCGGGTGGATCGGGGGTGTCCTTCGTGTAGCCCACCGCCCGCAGCGCCGCCGCGTTCAGCCACGCGCGGTCGTAGAGGTGCAGAACGAACACGGGCGTCTCCGGCGCCGCGGCGTTGATCTCCGCCAGCGTCGGCATCCGCCGCTCGGCGAACTGGAACTCGCTCCAGCCGCCGACCACGCGCACCCACTGCGGCGGCGGCGTGCGCCGGGCCTGGGCACGCAGCAGCGCCAGGGCATCGGCGAGCGAACGGACCCCCTCCCAGCGCAGCTCCAGGTTGAAGTTCAGCCCGCCGCGAATCATGTGGATATGGCTGTCGTTCAAGCCGGGGATGACGCGGCGGCCGCGCGCATCGACGACCCTGGTGCCCGCGCCACGCCACGAGTGCACGTCCGGCTCGTCGTCCACCGCCACGACGCGTCCCGCCTGGATCGCGACCGCGCTGGCCGACGGTCGCGCCGGGTCCAGCGTGGCCACCCGCGCGTTGACGATCACGAGATC
>CADEDM010000292.1 GCA_902826065.1 uncultured Acidobacteriota bacterium
GCGCAGCATCTCGACGAAGCGGCCGATGTTGGCGTCGTCGAGCGGCGCGTCGATCTCGTCGAGCAGGCAGAACGGGCTCGGCTTGTACTTGAAGATGGCGAACATCAGCGAGATCGCGGTCAGGGCCTTCTCGCCGCCCGAGAGCAGCATCACGCTCTGCAGACGCTTGCCCGGCGGCGAGGCCACGATGTCGATGCCGCTCTCGAGCGGGTCCGACTCATCGAGCAGCGTCAGGCCGGCCTTGCCGCCGCCGAACAGCGTCGTAAACGTCCCCTGGAAGTTCTCGTTGATGGCGGCGAACGCCTCGCGGAAACGCGCGTGGGTCGTCTCGTCGATACGGCGGATGGCCTCGTTGGTTTGCGCGATCGAGTCGATGAGGTCCTTGCGCTGCGTGGACAGGAAGGTTCGCCGCTCGTCCATCTCGGTGAACTGCTGGATGGCCATCATGTTCACCGGCCCGAGCCGGTCGATCTGCGTGCGCAGCTCGGTGATGGCCTCCTCGGCGGTCATCGCCGCCTGTGCGGCCTCGGCCACGGCCGCATCCGCGGCCACGGCGTCGGCGCCACTGACCACCGCGTCGTCGACCGGCACGTCGGGTGCGACATCCGCCGGCGCGTCGGCCGCGTCGGTGGCATCGTCCGCGTCGGCGGCATCGGCGACGGCCCGGCGAATGGCGCGGGCGTCGGGCGCATCGATGCCCTGCCGCTCCATCTCGGCGACCTCGGCCGCGATCGTGTCGAGATCCGCCTGCACGGCGTCGAGGCTCTGCTGCGCCAGGTGCGTCAACTCGGCCTCGGCCGTCGCGCGCGAGACGTCGAGCTCGGCGGCCAGGGCACGGACCGCGTCGAGGGCGCGGCGGGCATCGCGAATCGACTGCTCCTGCCGGTCGGTCGCCGCCTTGAGCACCAGCGTCTCGTCGTCGGCCTTCAGCATCTCCTCACGCAGATCGTCGAGCGCCGCGATGCTGTCGTCGAGCATCCGCTGCCCTTCGATCGACGCCGCCAGCAGCCGCGCGCGCTGTTCGGCCATGAGGTCCATGTCGCGGCGGCACGCCACGGCGCGGTCCTCGATCTCACGCGCGCCGTCTTCCAGGCGACGCACTTCGGCGACGACCGCCACCGCGCGCTCGGCCAGCGCGGCATGCGCCGCGCGCGCTTCCGCTGCTTCGTGGCTCAGCGCATGCAACTGCTCGCGGGCCTCGACGAGCTGGCGTTGCCGGTCGCCCAGTGCGCCCTCGAACTGTCCGCGCTCGCCGGTCAGGCGGACGATGGTGGACTGCGCCTCCGTCTGGCGCTGGTCGAGGCCGGCAATCGACTCGAGGGCGCCGCGCGTCTCGGCGCTGACGAGCTCGACGCGCTGACGGACGCGGGCTTCGTCGGCCGCCGCGCGGGCCACGTCGGACTGCGCCGCGACGATCGCTTTCTCGTGGCGGTGCGCGTCGGTGAAGAGGCCGGTGACGGCCGCCGACGCGACGCTGATGGCCTGCGCGAAGGTCTCGAGATCCGTGGCCAGCGTCTCGACGGCGGCGCGGGCCTCGGCCACCTTGTCGCGCAGATCGCGAATCTCGCGCTTCGTGGCGAGGATGCCGGCCGACTCGGCGCGGCTCCCGCCGGTGACGACGTGCGCGCCGCGGTAGACGTCGCCGTCGATCGTCACGACCGGCAGGCCGGCGTGCGCCGCCACGGTGGCGGCGCGGTCGATCGACTCGGTGATCAGGGCGTCGCCGACGACGCCGGCAAGCGCGCGCGCCCACGGCCCGGTGAGCGCCACGACCGACGATAGCGCGACACAGCCCTCGGGCACGTTGACCGCGGGCACCGCCGGCGGTGTCGTGACCGCGTCGCTCATCACGATGAAGCCGCAGCGGCCGGCGCCCTCGGCCCGTACGAGCTGGAAGCCGGCGTGCGCCTGGGCGTGACTGTCGACGACGACATGCTCGAGCAGGTCGCCGAGCGCGGCCTCGACGGCGCGTTCGTAGCGCGGCTGCACCTCGAGGTAGTCGGCGAGGGCGCCGCGCTGGCCGACCGAGGCATCCGCGCTCGCCAGCAGCATCCGCGCGCCGTCGCCGAATGCGGCGCGGGCGGCGTCGATGTCCTCGAGCGACGCCAGGCGGGCCGCGGCATGGGCGAGGTCGTGCTCGCGCTGACGCTTCTCGCGCTCGCGCCATTCGTGTTCGATGCGCGCGGTGGCCAGCTCGCGCTCGCGCGCGGTCTTGGCGAGTTCGGTCGCCGCGAGATCGCCCTGAGCCTGGCGCAGCGCCGCGGCGGCGCGTTCGCGGGCCTCGACGGCGCGGGTCAACTCGCCGTCGAGCTCACGCGCCTCGATCTCCAGCCGCGCCGCGACGCCCGCGGTGCGCTCGCGCTCGGCAGCGGCGTGCTCGATGGCGGTCGTGAGCGCGGTGACGGTGTTGATGACGGCGTAGACCTCGCCGCGGGCGCGTTCGACGTCGGCCTCGACGGCCGCAATCGACTGCTGCGCCCGCGCATAGGTGTCGGCAGCGGTCGTGACGGCGCCCGAGGCGTCGTCACGGGCCCGCTCGGCCTCGGCGATGGCGGCGCGCCGTTCCTCGAGACGCAGGCGCTCGGGCTCGCGACGGTCATCGAGAGCCTGCCGCTCGGCGTCGAGCTCGCCGATGCGCGTCTGCAGCATCCCGGCCTGCTGGCCATCCAGCGCGATCTGCTGCTGGCGCTTGCTGACCTCGATCTCGCGGGCGTGGGCCGCCTCGCGCACGCCAGCGGCGTCCTGTTCGGCCTTCGCGAGTTCGAGGCGCACGCGCGCCAGTTCGGCCTCGACTTCGGCGAGCCGCGCCGACGACGCCACTTCGTCCTGCCGCGCGTCGTGCAGCCGGGCGCGCGCCGACTCGATGTGCTCTGCCAGGTGCCGGTAGCGCCGCGCGAACAGCACCTTCTCCCAGCGCCGCATCTCGTCGCGCAGCCGCTGGTAGCGGCGGGCCTTGGCCGCCTGGCGCTTGAGCGAGCCGCACTGCTTCTCGACCTCGAACACGATGTCGTCGAGGCGCGTGAGGTTCTGCTGGGCGGCGTCGAGCTTCAGCTCGGCGGCGCGGCGGCGCGACTTGTACTTGGTGACGCCGGCCGCTTCCTCGATCAGATGACGGCGGTCCGTGGGCCGCGAGCTCAGGATCATCCCGATCTTGCCCTGCTCGATGATCGAGTAGGCCTTGGCGCCGAGCCCCGTGTCCATGAG
Organism: uncultured Acidobacteriota bacterium; assembly: GCA_902826065.1. Lineage (GTDB taxonomy): Bacteria > Acidobacteriota > Vicinamibacteria > Vicinamibacterales > UBA2999 > CADEFD01. Next base: position 3,205 of record CADEDM010000292.1, read on the forward strand.
GAGCTCGTGCACGTCGCGCAGGCGGCACTGCGTGCCGTCGATCAGGTACTCGCTTTCACCGGAGCGATAGAGACGCCGCGTGACCTCGACGTCACGCACGGCCTGCAGCGGGTCGACCGGCAGCGTCTCGACCGTCACCTCGACGGGCTCGAAGCCGGTCGGAATGGGCGGCGGAAGCGGCACGCCGCTGAGGCGCAGCCGCACCTCGGCCGCCCCGGTCGGCTTGCGGGCGTCGGAGCCGCTGAAGATGACGTCTTCCATCTTGTCGCCGCGCAGGCTCTTGGCGCTCTGTTCGCCCAGCACCCAGGTCAGCGCGTCGGCGACGTTGCTCTTGCCGCACCCGTTCGGCCCGACGATGGCAGTCACGCCGCCGTCGAAGGCCAGCTCCGAGCGGTCGGAAAACGACTTGAATCCAGAGATCTGCAGACGGTCGAGGCGCATGGCAACCCGTGAGGAAGGCCCGGGGGGAACGAGGGACGAACCCCGGCTGGACGAAACCGGCGCCAGTCTAGCAGGGCCCTACCGGTGAGGCAAGGCGCGGCTGACACCCCTACATTTTGGGGTTTGCCAGAATTCCGGTCGGGCTGGCTAGCGGGGAGAGCGGGTCGACTTCGTCTTGGCCAATGTGAGCAGGCCTTCGGCCTTCGGGAACAGCCCGAGGGCGTGCTGGGCCTGCGGATCGACCTCGAGCAGGCGGCGCCGGGCGACGCCCATCCCGAAGACGGCCGAGTCGATCTCGAAGCGCACCATCGCCTTGATGAACGTCTGGTCCTGCGTCCAGGCGGCCTCGTCCATCTTCACGCGCCGCGAGTCGACGAACTTCTTGAAGTCGCCGAGCATGGCGTCGTCGACCTCGAAGTCCTTAGCGACGGCCTTGCGGCCTTCGCCGACGGTGCCGGGACGGGTGTCGCCCTGGGCATAGAACCGTTCGGCGTAGCTGGCGAAGAGCTGACGTCCGAACAGCGAGCGCCCGAAGCGGGTGGGGTTGAAGCCCTCGACCGGGCCGTCGAAGCGCTCGTCGGGCTCGATGCCGCCGCCGCTGTAGACCTTGCGGCCGCCGTCGGTGAACTTGAGCTGATCGGCGGTCTTCGCACGATCGGTCTGGTCGCGCATCGTGTAGGTGAGGTACTCGTCGAAGGCGCCGTCCCACGGCCGCTGGATGAGGCGTCCGCTGGGCGTGTAGTAGCGCGCGGTCGTCAGCGCGAGCCCGGCGCCGGCGCTGACGCGATACACCGACTGCACCAGGGCCTTGCCGAACGTCGTCTCGCCGGCGACCAGCGCGCGATCGTGATCCTGCAGCGCGCCCGAGACGATCTCCGAGGCGCTCGCGCTGTTGCGGTTGACCATCACCACCATCGGCACGTCGAGGAAGTCGCTGGGCCGGGTGGCGTGGTAGTCCTCGTCCGAGTTGTCGACCCGGCCGCGGGTGTAGACGATGAGATTGCCCTTGGGCAGGAAGCGATTCGACACCCGGATGGCCTGATCGAGCTGACCGCCCGGATTGCCGCGCAGATCGAGCACGAGCCGGCGCATGCCTTGCTGCTTCAGGTCCTGCAGGGCCTCGCCGAGTTCGTCGTCGGTGTGTTCGGCGAAGTCCTCGAGGCGGATGAGCCCGATGTCGCCGCGGGTGATGAAGTGCGCCGGGATGCTGGGAATCGTGACCTGGTCGCGCATCACGTCCATCGACAGCAGGTCGGCCACGCCGGGCCGCTTCACCGAGATGTTGACGAACGTGCCCTTCGGCCCGCGCAGCTTGGTCACGGCCTGATCGGTGGTCCAGCCGGTGAGGTCCTGGTCGGCCGTCTTGGCGATGACGTCGCCGCGGCGCAGGCCCTTCTGGTGCGCCGGCGAGCCCTCGAACACGCGCACGACCGTGATGTTGCGGTCGAGCGACTGGATGGTGATGCCGAGGCCGTAGTAGCGCTGCTCCTGGCGCTCGCGCATCTGCGCGTAGGTCTTCGGGTCCATGAAGCTCGAATGCGGGTCGAGCGTCTGGAGCATGCCGTTGATGCCGCCGTAGACCAGGCGGTCGGATTCCACCGGCTCGGCGTATTCGTTCTCGATCGCCTCGAGAGCGGCCGTGAACGCCCGGTAATGCGCGGGGACCCGGTCCTGGGTGGCCAGGGCGCTCTTGCCGAGCACGCCGCCGAGCACCGCCGAGAGCCCCACCGCCAGCGCCGCCACGGTCACGAATCTGGACGTCCGCATGCTTCTATCGTAGCCCGGACAAGCGCCACCGCTCCACGCATTTCCGGGCGGTAAGCCAGCCGGGCCTTGACCCTCCCCGGACGGGGCCTATACTGGGGGATACGGCCTCGGCGGGCCGACGCTGAACGGGGGCCGAGACGCGGCTGCGTCCCTCTCCCACTGCCCTGGAGCACGCGATGTTCGGATCGATTGGCATGCCGGAACTGGTCATCATCCTGGTGATCGCC
>CADEDM010000293.1 GCA_902826065.1 uncultured Acidobacteriota bacterium
CCTGCACCTGGATCAGCCAGCTCACGAGCTGGCCCAGCGTGAAGAAGCAGAACGGGATCGACACCAGCGCGATCGTCACCAGCGACACGTCCGGGAAGTGCTTCGTCGGATGCACGCGCGCAAAGATGCGGAAGAAGTCGCCGTCGCGCGCGGCCGCATACGGCACGCGCGAGTAGCCGAGAATCGTCGCGTAGAGCGACGCCGCGGCCACGAACAGAATCAGGCCCGTCATCACCGTGCCCGCGAGGCGACCGGTGGCCGGATCCGCAAAAGTCCGCTCGATGAACACCGACGCCACCGTCCGCGAGTCGCGCACCTGCTCCCACGGAATCATGCCCAGGATGACGATCGTCATCAGCATGTAGAGCACGGCGACGACCGCGATCGACAGGAAGATCGATCGCGGCACCGTGCGCGCCGGATCGCGGATCTCGTCGCCGATGTTGCAGACCTGGTTGTAGCCGCCGTAGCTGTACATCGCCAGCACGCTCGCCGCGCCGAGGCTCGAGACCAGCGCGCCATCGAACTGGAACGCCGCCGGCGGATAGTCGAACGCCTGCGCCAGCGAGAAGTTGAACAGCCCGGCGACGATCACCCATCCCACAGTCAGCAGCACCACGACCAGCATCACCACGCTGAGCCGGCCGATGTCTTCGATACGCCGCCACAGCAACGCCGTCGACGCCACGCACACCGCCGCCGCGATCAAGTGATGCGTCGGCGGCGGCATGGCCGTCCACACGAACTGCAGGTAGTCGGCGAAGCCGACGGCGCCGCCGGCCACTGACAGTGGCGCGATCAGAATCGTCTGGAAGATGAACAGGAACGCCATCAGCCGGCCGAGCCCGAACGGCTGGAACGCCTCGCGCAGGTAGAGATACCCGCCGCCGCTGCCTGGCAGCGCGGCGCCGAGTTGCGCATAGACGAGGCCGTCGGCCACGGCCAGGACGGCACCGGCGATCCACGCGTACATCACGTGCGGCCCGTTCATCGCCGCGACCATGAACGGGATGGTGAGGAACGGCCCCACGCCCACCATGCTGATGATGTTGGTGGCGGTGGCCTGCAGCAGACCGATCGCGCGATCGAGTTTCGGATCACCCCCCGCGGCGCCCGCGCCGCGCGCCGGAGACTCAGGGGTGGCGCTCATGAGGGCAACAACGCGTCCACGAGACGCTCGGCCAACGCTTTGTCATGCACGAGGGGATTCATCGCCAGCGCGGCGATACGATCCTCGCGCAGGCCGGTGAGCGCCGCTTGCACGGTGGCGCGCTCGTATTCCTTGACCATCGAGATCAACGCGCGCGTGTGCCCCGGCACTGGCGCGACCGCCCGGGCGTGCGGGCCCTTCGCGTCGACCGCGCACGGCGTCTCGATGATGTCCTCGTCGTCGAGGAACGGCAGCACGCCGTGATTCGGCACGTTGAGCGGGATGACGGCGCCCGTGTCGTGCGCGATCGCGGAGATCGTCATCAGCGCGATCTTGTCGTAGCCGGACAGCTCGGCCCAGTCGGGCTTCACGCGCGGCGTCGTGGCGCCGGACTCGAGCTGCATGTAGCTGCCGTCGCGCGCGGCGAGGTACTGCTGGTAGCGCGCAATCGGATCGGCGACGCCCTTGGCGAGATCCGCAAACAGGCCGTCGGTGAGCGCGGACACCACGCGTCCCCGACTCGTGCCCGCCTGCTGCAGGTTCGCCAGCGCCACGTCGGGACGGTAGTAGTAGTAGAGATACTCCGTGGGCAGCAGGCGCATCCCGCGGAGTCGCTCGCGCTCGAACAGCGGCGAGCGGTAGGCCGCCTCGAGCCGGCCATCGTCGTCCCACAGGCGCGCCATCTGCGGCTCACCCTGGAACGTCACTTCGCGCAACCATCCGAGGTGGTTCAGGCCGAAGTAGTCGTAGTCGCAGGCGGCCGGCGGCAATCCCAGCGCGTGCGCGGCATCTTCGAAGATCTCCGCCGGTGTGTCGCAGATCCCGATGCTGCGCGCGCCGGTGTGCGCGTGAATCGCCTGCGAGATGATGCTGACCGGGTTGCTGAAGTTCACGAGCCACGCCGATGGCGCGCGGCGCGCCACCAGCGTGCCGTAGGTGATCATCGCCGGGATGGTGCGGACGGCCATCGCGAAGCCGGCCGGGCCCACGGTCTCCTGGCCGACGACGCCGTGCGCGATGCACGTCGCCTCGTCCTTCGCGCGCTGCCCGATGCCGCCGACGCGGATGCTGGTGACGACGAAGTCGGCGCCGTCCACGCACGGTTCGGCCGATGCGTGCACGTGCACCGGGACATCCGGCGCCATGCGGCGGGCGAGATCCGCCACGATCGCGAGCCGCGGTTGGTCGATGTCGAACAGGTCGATCTGATCGAGCGTCAGCGTCGAACGCGCGAAGCCGCCGACGAGCAAGGGCACGCGGATGCCCGCGCCGCCGATGAGGGCGAGCTTCATGAAGACCTCCTCTTGGCGCTGCGTCGCCGGGCGCCTGCGGACGTCGCGGCCGTCCGTGTGGCGGCGCGTGCACTGGCGCGGGCCGCCGGGCCAGACGCGTGTGTCGCGCGCGGTGCTCGGGCGAGTTGCGCGGGCCGCGGGTCGGGCGGGCGCAGCAGCTTCGGCACCTGCCGCAGCGTGGGCAGCGCGTCGATGCCCCCCGCCGCGCGCGTGGACGCCGCGCCCACGCTGTTGCCCGTGGCCAGGCACGCCGCCGGCGCCGCGCCGCGCAGCCACGCGGCGAGGAAGCCGGCGTTGAAGGCGTCACCGGCGCCGGTGGTGTCGACGGCGTCGACGACCGGGGCCGGCATCACGACATCGCCATCGGCGCGCAGCCAGCGGCTGCCCATCGAGCCGAGCTTCACGATCACGTTCGATCGCGCAGTGCGCAGCCGGGGATAGGCATCGTCGAGCGAGGTCGCGTGCGCGTAGAGCGGCGCCTCGAGCTCGTTCAGGAACACGAGGTCCACGAGGTCCATCAGCGCCGTCAGCCCATCCTCGGCGGCGAGCGTCTCGTTCCACCCGAAGTCCCATGACACGGTGATGCCGCGGCGGCGCAGGCGAGTCACCAGTCGTGTCCAGGCCGGCAGGTCCGTGGGGCCGAGGGCCAGATGCACGTGCCGGGCCCGTGCGCTGGCCAGCGCGCGCCTGAGGCGCGGTTCGAGCACGGCGTTCACGCCGGTGAACGTCACGAAGGAGCGCTCGGTCGTGGTCGAGAGGGCGGCGGTGATGGCGTGGGCCTCGCGCGGCCGTCGCAGGTTGGTGACGTGCACGCGTTCATGCCGCAGGCTGGTCGCGGCGGCGTCGCTCAAGCCGCTGACGATGGCCGTGGGCACGCCCAGGCGCGCCGCCCCGACGGCCGTGATCACCGCGCCGCCGCCGATCGTGGCGTGAAATCGGTCGGTGCGCACCTCCTCGCCCGGACGGGGCAGTCGATCGAGGCCCACGAAGACCAGGTCCTCGAACGCCTCGCCGGCGGTGAGCAGGTGCGCCGCAGCCACGCCGAATTGTAACGGGGACTGTCACGGAGACAAATCGCCGCGCTCGCGGCCCGATACCAAGGGAGGGGCAGACCCCGCGGTCCACTCGCGGCATCATAAGGAGGCATGTCCTCATCCACTGCGTCCAAGGTGTCCGTGAAGGTGTTCAACGGCGAGGGCCAGCTCGTCGGCCCACTCGATCTGCCTCGGGTCGAGAAGTCCGACGCCGAGTGGCGCGCGCTGCTCACGCCCGAGCAGTTCCGCGTCGCCCGGTCGCAGGGCACCGAGCGTCCGTTCTGCGGCACGCTGCTCGACAACAAGGCGCACGGCGTCTACGTGTGCATCTGCTGCCGGCTGCCGCTGTTCGCGTCGAACGCGAAGTTCGAGTCCGGCACGGGCTGGCCCAGCTTCTTCCAGCCGATTGCCGACGAGAACGTCGCCACGGTCGTGGATCGGAGCCACGGCATGACGCGCATCGAGATCAACTGCGCGCGCTGCGACGGCCACCTGGGACACGTGTTTCCCGACGGCCCCCGGCCGAGCGGCCAGCGGCACTGCGTCAACTCCGAATCGCTGGATTTCGTGGACGTCGACGACCTGGCAGAACTTGCCGAGGCCTAGCCGGGGATTTACGAGTTTCGTAAGGGGCCTGTCCCGGGACAGGCCCCTCAACGCTTGCTTCTCTCGACCGGCTACTTCGGCGCCGCCGACAGCACCCGCTGCTCAGGCAGCCTGGCCCGGTCGATGACCTTCCCGCCGAGCATCAGCGTCCGGATGCCGCGAATCGCCTTGATGTCCGCCAGCGGGTTCGCGTCGAGCACCAGCAGGTCGGCCAGTTTGCCCTTCTCGAGCGTGCCGAGGTCAGCCTCGCGCCCGGCCGCGAACGCGCCGTTCTTCGTGCCGGCGACGATTGCCTGCATCGGCGTCATGCCCAGCTCCACCAGGCCCTCGATGCCGATCACCGTGCCGATGCCGTGGTCCTGCGCCTCGGGCTTCGGCGTCCGCGACAGCTCGGCAGCCGCGGCCCAGTAGTTGTCGGTGCCGACGGTCACCACCGCGCCGGCGGCGATCAACGCCTTGGCGTTGGCGCGACGCATCTCCATCTCTTCGCCGGTGTCGGCGGCCACCTTGCGCAGCTCCGCGGACGTCTTCGCCCGCGCCGTCCCAGCGCTCGCGGCCTTGGCGCCTTCTTCCGTCAGCTTCTTGGTCGCAGCCTCGCGGTCCTTGAGGTGCTTCTGCCACGCCTCGCCGGTGATCGTGTTGACGAGCATGCTGCCGTAGATGCGCCGCTGCACGATGGTCTTCACTAGCTCCGCCGGCAGCTCGCGCGGACCCAGCACCTCGGGATGCTGGATGCCGTCGATACCGGCCTCCACCGACAGGCGCAGGCTGTCGATCGTGGTCGAATGCGTCTCCGCCTTCTTGCCGCGCTTGTGCGCTTCCTCCACCATCACGCGCTGCGCCTCGGGCGAGAAGCCGATCAGCGCCGGCCGCGCGAAGTGTGCCGATCCGCCGTACTTCAGGAAGTCGGGCCCTTTGTCGAAATAGGCGTTGATGGCCGTGCGCAGTTCGTCGGGCGGCAGATCGACCAGGTCCTCGCCCGCGCCCTGCGTGATCTGGTCGTTCATCTGCTCCTGGAACAGCGTGAGCCCGGCCTCACGGATCAAACTGAACGACACGGAGTAGGGTCCGCCCCAGCCCACGATGTTGCCGGCGGCGAGAATCCGCGAGCCGGTGGCCTCGCCGCGCGCGATGCGATCACGCGTCTTCACCAGCGCCGGCAGCACGCCGTAGCTGTCGCGCACGGTGGTGATGCCGTGCTTCAACTGCAGCTGCGCGGCCTCGAGCACGATGTCGGCCTGGCGATCGTTGTAGCGGACCAGCGTCTCGTAGCGATCGTTGACGCCGCCGTAGAGCGAGAGGTGAACGTTGGTGTCGATCATCCCTGGCATCACGTAGCGGCCCGCGGCATCGATCACCGTTGCGCCGGGCGGCACTGGTGTGGACGCGCGCGGACCCACCGCGGTGATGCGATCGCTGGTCACGATGACGACGGCGTCGGGGACGGCATCGCGGCCGGTGCCGTCGATGAGCGTCGCGCCGGTGATGGCGGTCACCGCGGACGCGCCCGCCGCTGGAGCCTGGCGCGCCTGCGCGTC
>CADEDM010000294.1 GCA_902826065.1 uncultured Acidobacteriota bacterium
GGCGGCGCTCGCGATCGAACGGACGTACGTCAGCCTAGCACGCCGACAAACCTCACCCGGTCAGCTGGCGCGCTGTTGAGTTCGTCGGAACAGCCGAGGCGCCGCGCGATCGCGTACGATGCTCACACTGATGCAGGCCGTCTACATCGAACAACCCGGTGGCCCCAACGCTCTCGTCCACGGCGAGCGTCCGGAGCCGACGCCCGCCGCCGGCGAGGTGCTCGTGCGCGTCGCCTTCGCCGGCGTGAACTTCATCGACACCTACCACCGCAGCGGTCTCTACGCGCTGCCGCTGCCGGCGATTCTCGGTTCCGAGGGCGCGGGCACGGTCGAGGCGGTGGGCGACGGCGTCACCGGATTCGCGCCCGGTGATCGCGTGGCCTACGCCAACGCGCGGGGGTCGTACGCGGCGCTGCATTCCGTACCGGCCGCGATGCTCGTGCACGTGCCAGAGGCCGTGTCGCTGGACATCGCAGCTGCAGTGATGCTGCAAGGCATGACCGCGCACTACCTCACGCATTCGACGGTCGCGTTGGCCTCGGGACAGACCTGCCTGATCCACGCCGCCGCTGGCGGCACCGGCCGGTTGATGGTGCAGATGGCCACGCTGCGAGGGGCGCGTGTGATCGCTACGGCCGGTTCAGCGGAAAAGGTGGCGCTCACCCTGGGCGACGGCGCCAGCGCCGCTATCGACTACGGCATGCAGGACTTCGTGGCGGAGGTGAAGCGACTCACCGACGGGCACGGGGTCGACGTGGTGTACGACGGCGTCGGACAGGCCACGTTCCTCAAGGGCCTCGACTGCCTGCGCCCGCGCGGCACGATGGTGATCTTCGGCAACGCGAGCGGGCCGATCGCGCCGTTCGATCCGCTGATGCTGAGCGCCAAAGGCTCGCTCTACGTCACCCGGCCCACACTGGCCACGTACATCGCCCGTCGCGACGAGCTCGACTGGCGCGCCCGGGACCTGTTCACGTGGATCGCCGCCGGCACGCTGAAGGTGCGCGTCGTCAAGGTCTATCCGCTGGCCGACGCCGCGCAGGCCCACGCCGACCTGGCGGCGCGCAAGACCACCGGCAAGCTGCTGCTCGCGATCGCGTGACGCATGATCGCAACGCGCGAGCGCTTCAGCGCGGCGGAACGTCGTAGCGGCGCGGCATCAGGCGTCCGTCGGGCGTCACCGTGACAGCGATGAAGCGCGTCGTCGGGCAGGCGCCCTTCGTGACCTGCACGTCGAACCCGAGACCGGGGAGCCACGTCGCCGTCGACGACAGCTCGCAGCGGTCATCGTCGTCGGGGCGTCGCGGTCCGGCGCCCGTCACCTCGTAGGCCGGCTCGATCACGTAGTCGATCCGCGTGGGAGACGAGCGGGCAGTGACCGACACCGCGCGTGCCTGGACCGTTCTCTCGTTGACGCAGGAACTGACGTCGGTCTCGAACATCGGGTAATCAGCTCCGGACTCCGCCGCTGTCACCGCGGCGGCATGTACGCCGTCGCGAGACTCCTCGATGCCGAGGTGCGTGAGGCGCAGTCCGCTCTCGATGGGGGTGACCACGGCGTAGAGACGGACGCCGTCTGCGCGCCGGCCCCCTAAGGGACGTACCGTGACCTTGGGCGGCTCGCCAGACGGCCTGAAGTCTGCCGCGGGGAAGTACTCCGAGGGGTTCTCGTCGCGCCAGGCGTAGCGGGTCGGGTCCGCGGCGGGCACCTCTCGGACCGTCGTGATCGTAGTGCCCGATGCGTCTCGCGTGACGACGAACAGCGGAGACTCCATGGCCGTTGACGTCGCGAACAGGACGATGCGCCGGCCGCGGGTCCGCGACGGCACGTCGGCCAGCACACGCAAGGACCCGACGTCCGGCAGTTCGTCCCAGCGGCCCACCGGTGCCGGCCTCGGCAGGCGATCGACGAACTCGCCGATGTCGCGTGGCGCGCCGGGAGTCAACGGGCGTTCGACCGTGCCCTTGCCGACGAGCCACGTCTCACGGCGACGGTCGGCGAACGTCTCGGTACACCGGAAATCCTGCCGCGCGGCGTCCCACGCGCACGTCGTCGTGGTGGCTGTCGTCGTGACGAAGCACCGGCCCTCTCCGACGTCCTCGAGCACGTCGGCCACGACGACGGGAACGGGCGGGCGCACGTCGAGCACGACGCGATGGGTAATCTCACGGCCTCCCGAGTTGTAGCGGAACTCCGCCGCGTACTTCGCGACGATCACCCCCTCCACACCGATGGCCGGCGCGATCTGCACGGGCGAGTTCAGCGCGACAAGACGCCAGTCCCGGTCCTGTTCGAGCCCGGGTCCGTCGGGGATCGGTGCAGGGGCCGACGCCCAGTAGGCCGCGCGGCCGTCGCGCTCGATGCCGAGCACCATGCGCAGCGCCGAGTTCACGCCGTCGCCGTCGATCTCCTCGGTGTTGATAGTCACGGTCGCCGGGCCGGCGCTGGTCGTGACGACGCCGCGCCATTCGGGTGAGGCCTGCCACGCCGAACGCTCCGCGTCGGTCGCGTCAACCGTGACGAACGGCAGGTGCAGTCGCACCAAGTGCTCACCCACGAGATCGCCGGACGGCGGCACCTGGGCGCCCGCGGTGCCGAGCCACGGGCCGCAGGCGAACAGCAGCGCCGTAAGCAGGGTCCACGTCGCGTTCAGGGCATCGCGCATGACGGCTCACGTCCAGTATCGGCGCGTGCTGCATCGGCACACAGGTGACGTGTGGCCAATCGGCTTGCCGGAACTGCACGTCCGCGCGCGTGGCGAGCGATTGGAGGCGCCGCTCGCGGCTCAGCCCTTAGGCTTCATCAGTTGTGCGCGGCGGCATTCGACCAATCCGCCCGGTGTCGACGCACCGGGATCCGAGCAGCCGCGGTGGCGCTTTCGGCCGTCGACGACGACCGGCCGACGCGTGACCACGCGACGTAGCCCGCGGCCGCGAGCAGGAGCAGCACGGCCACACCAGCCCACGCGCGGCCGGTCTGCCCGACGCTGACGGCGGTAGCAGTCCGGGCGTGGCGGCTGGCGCGATCGGCGCCGGCCTGACATCGGTACGCCATAGCCCGGCCGTGGGCCGGTTGGCGTCTTCCTTGCACCCAGTGCCAGCGAGACGAGCCGCTGTCGACGCCGTTTGCGCAGTGCCCAACAGAGGTCCCTGACATGCGTTCGATTCTTGCCTTCGCGATGCTCCTGTCCCTGTGCGTCCCAACACTCGTCACCGCCCAGTCGTTCGACGTGCACGCGTCGGGTGGTCCCACGCTCGTCGATCGCGGCTACAGCGTGGCCGGCGGCGTGGGCTGGTCGCCCCTCTCACACCTGCAGATCTCGGTCAACGCCGAGCGCACGCACCTGCCGATGCGCGTCGAGAGCACGCCGCAGAGCTCCAGCGTGTTCCGCGGCGGCACCGTCACCGTGGGCTCGGTCGAAGCGCAGCTGTCGCTGCTGGCCCGCACGCGTTTCACGCCCTACGTGCTGGCCGGCTTCGCCGCGGGCCGCTCGCGTCCGAATGTGAACGAGCGCTTCCCGCAGGAGGTGACGAATGACGTGCGTGCCGTCTTCGCGGGAGGCGGCGTCCTCATGCCGCTCCGCCCGAACGTCGCACTCTACGCCGATGTCCGCTGGATGGTGGGCGACGAGGACAACGAGTTGCTGGTGGTGGCGCCGTTGCGCGCCGGAGTGAGCTGGCGATTCTGACCCGTGCTCAACGCACGACGACTCCTCGACCTCCGGCGCGACGATCGAGCCTTGCGCGTGGCGTCAGCCTCGACGCGCCGCGTCGATCTTCGCGACGTCGATCTTCTTCATCGTCATCATCGCGTCGAAGGCACGCTTGGCCTCGGCGCCGCCGGCATTCATGGCCTCGGTCAGCGTGCGCGGCGTGATCTGCCACGACACGCCCCAGCGGTCCTTGCACCAGCCGCACTCGCTCTCGCGGCCGCCATTGCCGACGATCGCGTGCCAGTAGCGATCGGTCTCGGCCTGGTCGTCAGTGGAGATCTGGAACGAGAACGCCTCGCTCTGCTTGAAGGTCGGGCCGCCGTTGAGCCCCATGCACGGAATGCCGCAGACGGTGAAGTCGACTGTCAGCACATCGCCCTTCTTGCCGCCCGGAAAGTCTCCCGGCGCCTTGTGTACCGCGGTCACCTTGCTGTCAGGGAACGTGGCGGCGTAGAAGGACGCCGCCTCGTGCGCGTCCTTGTCGAACCACAGGCAGATCACGTTCTTCGGAATCATGTGAGTAGTCTCCGAGCCCGACCGTGTAACAGGCTCCCGCAAGTGGGAAGGGCGCGAACCACACGGCGCCCCAACATCGTTACGTCTGCAACCCTCTTGCCGGCCGGACGTGCGCCGATCGCGTTGTCGGGATCGGCGCCGGGCCAGCCGCCGCTGCCCTCCGGCAAGGGCGGTACCTGCCGTTCGATCGGCGAGTGCGCCGCGTTGACTCTCACAAGGAGGTCACGTCGATGTTCACTCGTTCCCGTTCGTTTTCGCTGCTCGGTGTGGTCGCGCTGGCGCTGTCCGTCACCGTGCCCGTGCACGGTGTGGGGGGCACGGCTCTGCACACCAACCGCCTCACCTTCAGCGGCGCCGTTCGACTGCCCGGCGTCACGCTGCCGGCCGGCCCCTACCTGTTCGAGCGGCTCGAACCGACCAACCGCGATCTGATCGTCGTGCGCAGCGTCGATCGCATGCGGGTCTACTTCATGGCGAACACGCAGCGCGCCGATCGCCCGGAGGCGATGCCTGCGGATCAGCTCGTGACCCTCGGTGAAGCGCGGCGCGGCGAGGTGCCGCCCGTCACCGCGTGGTATCCGCAGGGTGAGCGTGGCGGACATGTGTTCGTCTACAACGAGCGGTAGCCGTGAGTTGGCGGCAACACAGAGATGAGGCCGGCGTGTGCCGGCCTCATCGTCGTCTTGGGGGGACTGTTGGACGCGGATGCGCGCCGTGAGCGTCACGTCAGCGCCAATCACCCGCAGCTACGAACGCTGCCCAGTAGAACGGATGGTCGCCGAGTCCGCGGGCGCGGCGAGAACGCAGCGTGTTCAGGCTGGCCTGATGGACAGCCTCCGCGGTGGCCAGCCCCCGCTGCATCCGTCCCTCGTAGAGCGCGCGCATCCATGCCCGCGTCGCCTGATCGTCCACCGACCACAGGCTCATGATCACGGTGCGGGCTCCGGCTACCTGGAACGCACGCCGCAGCCCGAACACGCCTTCGCCGGCGCGGATCTCCCCGACGCCGGTATCGCACGCCGACAACACGGCCCACTCGACGCCGCCGAGATCCAGCGACGCCACTTCCTCGGCCGTGAGGATGCCGTCGTCGTCGTCGGGGCCGGCCGACGCGCGTCGATTGGCGCCGGCCAGCGCGAGACCCGACATGCGCAGCGGATTGCCTCCCGGTCGCGACGGTCGCACGGAGGTCAGGCCGCCGACGCCGCGCGTCGACGCGACGCCGGGCGTGCAGGGGCCGTCCAGGAAGAAGCCGTGCGTGGCCACGTGGAGCACACGATGGCCGGGCGCCGCGCGCTTGAACGTGCGCTCGTCGGC
>CADEDM010000295.1:0-2002 GCA_902826065.1 uncultured Acidobacteriota bacterium
GTTGTAGCGGACGTCGACGCCCATGTCGACGATGTTGGCGATCTCGTCGTCGAGCACCTCGGGCGGCAGGCGGAACGACGGGATGTTGACCCGCATCAGGCCGCCGGGACGGTCGAACTTCTCGAACAGTGTCACCTCGTAGCCGAGCGGCATGAGGTCGTTGGCGACGGTGAGCGACGCCGGGCCGGCGCCGATGAGCGCCACCTTCTTGCCGTTCTTCTCGGCGGGGGCCTTGGGCAGGCGCGCCTTGACGTCGTCGGACTTGTGGTCGGCCGCGACGCGCTTGAGGCGGCAGATCGCCACCGGCTTGCCGTCGACGCGGGTGCGCCGGCAAGCGGGCTCACAGGGGCGGTCGCACGTGCGGCCCAGGATGCCCGGGAACACGTTCGACTCGCGGTTGAGCATGTAGGCGTCGTCGAACCGCCCTTGCGCGATGAGGCGGATGTACTCGGGGACGTTCGTGTGCGCGGGACAGCCCCACTGGCAGTCCACCACCTTGTGGTAGTAGGACGGGTCGTTCGTGTTCGTACGCGGCATGGACCCCTCTCGGCGACGGCCGGCACGCGAGACGTCGATGCGCCCGCTCACGCTTGCCTTGCGCGGATTATAGTGCCACCACCGTGGGGGTTACGGGCGGCGGCATCGGCCTCGAGGCCTCCGGCGGGACGGCTGCGGGCCGCACGCCATCATGCCGATGACGCATACGTCCGTTCCCATTTCCAGATAATGTCTGCGCTCGCCTTCGGGCCCTTCTCGCTGGACCTGCGGACCTCCGTGCTGGCGAAGGACGGCACATCCACGGCCCTCTCCCCCAAGCTGGTGCAGCTATTGGCGTGCCTGGCCGAGGCCCGCGGCGAGCTGGTCACCCGCGACCTGCTCTTCGAGCGGTTCTGGCCGGGCCTGACGGTGTCCGACAACACCCTCACCCGGGCGATTGCCGACATCCGCAAGGTGCTCGGTGACGACCCGGCTGAGCCGGCGTACATCCAGACCATCGCGCGGCGCGGCTATCGCTTCCTGGCTCCGGTTCGGGAGGAGGTGGCGGCGCCCGACGCCGTGCACGCTGGCGCCGTGGCCGTGCCGGCGGCGCTGGCCGGTCTCGAGCCGTTCGTGGCGTGGGAGCGCGGCCGGTCGGCCCTGGAATCGCTCCACGTCACCGCGCTGCCGGCGGCCGCCGAGGCCTTCAGCCGCGCCGTCACCGGCGCGCCGCACTACGCCGCCGCGCACGCCGGCCTCGCCAACGCGCACGTGTTCCGCTACGAAGCGACCCGCGTCGACAACACCCCCGATCTCGACGCACTCGCGACCGCGGAAGCGGCGGCGCGGCGGGCCAGCGAACTCGATCCGTCGATGGGAGAAGCCTGGGCGGTGCTGGGCCACGCGCTGGCGGGCAGCGGACGGCTCGACGAGGCACGCGCGGCGCTGGGCCAGGCGCTTGCGCTCGAGCCGCGCAACTGGCGCCACCACTACCGGATGGCCGTCGCGTCGTGGGGCGAGGAACGCCTGCGTGCCGTGGAGCGCGCCGAGGCCCTGCTCCCTGGATTCCCGGGTGCCCAGACGCTGGTGGCCATGGTGTTCCTGGCACGCCAGGCATTCGAGGTCGCGTCGGCCGCCGCCGATCGCGGCGCCGTCGCGCAGTCGGCCCAGCACGATCGCTCGCGGTACCCCGCCAGCGGATTGCTGTGGCTGCGCGGACTGCTGGCGGCAGCCCGCGGGGACACCGCCGCCGCCATCGACGCCTTCCACGACGAGATCGCGTTCTCGTCGGCGTCCGCCACCGTCTACGCCCGCGAGTGCACGGTGCTGGCCCGCGAGTCGCTCGGCTTCGCGTTGCTGGGCCGCGACGACGACGCCGCGGCGCGGATGTTCGCCGCCGCGCGCGACGCCTCGCCCGACCACGCGCGAGGCGCGCTGGGCTTGGCCGTGGCCGAGGGCGCCCCCGCGGAGGCCGTGACGCGCGTCACACCGGCGTGCGACGTCCTGGCGTCCTGTGGCAAGCACG
>CADEDM010000295.1:2102-5442 GCA_902826065.1 uncultured Acidobacteriota bacterium
TTCAGTCCGCTCGGGCTGCCGGACGGCCGATTCGACCTCGAGTTGCAGACGTGCGGCAGCTACGGCGACATCCCATCGAACTGCAACCTTTCCATGGGTCTACGCATCGCGGCATCCAGCCTTCGGACGAGGCCCGAGGACCGCGCGACGCAGCGCCAGAGGTTGCGCTACTCGGACTGGGATCTGTTCCTGCGTCTCGGCACGCGGACAGGCCCCGACGGCTGGGCCTTCACGCTTCGCGCCGGCCTGACGATAGTCCCCGACCGCTTGCCGTATCCCGGCCTCGGATTCGATGTCGACCGCCGATGGCTGCTCGGCCGGCACGCCCTGGTCGGCGGAGGCATCGGCATCAAGGGCGTGTTCGGCGCCGACGACGACCTTCGGCTCGATGCCGTGCCCGTGATGCGGGTCACCACCGGGCTGGTCTTCTAGCCACCCTCACGGCACTTCAGGCTCCGGTGCCGCCGGCCAACCGCCGGCGGACGAACTGCACGAGCTCCGGGAACGGCGCACGATCGACGAAGTGCCCCCGGCCTGGCAGCTCGAAGTAGTTGGCTCCGAGCTGCGCCGCCACGTGGCGCGCTTCACGCACCGGGATGAGCGGATCGTCGGAGGAGTGGAAGATCCCGATCCACTGCTGGTTGCGGCGGATGTCGTCCCAGCGCCACGGGTCGCGATAGTAGCCGCTGGCGCGTTCGTCGGCATCCCCCAGGTCGGTATGGCACACACCGACGAGCACTGATCCGAGCACTCGGTGCGTCTCGGCGTAGCGGAGTGCCGCCACAGCGCCCGAGGAGTGCCCGATCAGCACGGTGTCTTCGTCCGCCCCGAGCGCCTCCAGGTGCGGCAGCCAGATGCTGGCCCGGGCCTTCACGTTGTCGGGAAACGTGTCGTTCACCACGTCGAGGCCGAGCGCGCGCAGCTCCCGTTCGACGAACGGCAGCCAGCCGTCGGCGGCGGTCGAGCCCCCGTTGCCGTGGATGAGGATGGCGCGGCGCGGCATCCTCACAACTTCTCACATCCCGCCGCACGACTCGTCCCCGGCCTCCCGCCTATCGTGCGGACATGGAGGTGGTCATGACGGTTCGCGCGGTTCGCATCGCCCTGCTGGTGCTCAACGCCACGGCCGCCAGCGCGCATGCCCAGGACGCGAGGCCCGACCGTCCGGTAGCGGTCTTCGTCACGCTGCAGGACGCGCGTCAGGAGGTCCGCGGTGAGCTGGTGACGCTCACGGACCAGGCCGTAGCCGTTCTCGTGGACGGCGTGTCGCACGAGTTTCCGCTGGCCACGGTGCGTCGCGTGCAGCGGCTCGGCGATGGCAACCGCGACGGCGCGATTCGTGGCGCGCTGCTGCTGGGCCTGCTCTGCATGGTCACGTGCGGGCAGGGCGTGACCAGCGGCGCGCACTACGTGCAAGTCGTCGCCGTCAACGCCGCCTTCGGCGCGCTGGCGGGCTGGCAGTTCGATCGCGACCATGTCGGTCGCACCACGCTCTTCCCGTTCCCGCGCCCCGACCGGGGTCGGCGCCCGGCGTCCCCACGTCCCTCGATTCGCTTCGGCGTGCGCTTCTGACCTTCCCCTTTCGGAGGACACCATGACTCGCTCGATCGCGTTCACCGCCCTGCTCGCCTTCGGCCACACGCCCGCGATGGCGCAGGTGCAGGCGCCGCCGCACATCTCACGGGACGAGATGCCTCGGCAGGTCATCTCGACCAACCCGATCGGCCTGGTGATCAACCTCGTGAACGCCGAGTACGAGGTGCGCACCAGCGATCACCTCACGGTCGGCGCCGGGGCCTCGCGCCTCGCCTGGGGCAGCGGCTACACCCGCGACAACCCCTACCTGAACAGCGACGTCTTCGTGCGCTACTACCCGGGCGGCACGGCCTTCAACGGCGCGTCGTATGGGCTCAAGGTCGGCTACACCGACCTGCCCGGCGACGGTGCCTACATGGGCATCGGCTTCGACGCCAACTACACCACGATGTGGAATCCGCACTTCTACTCGAGCGGCGGCCTCGGGTTCAAGCGCCTGCTCGCGAGCAGTGGCGGCCCACGCGTGATTCCGACGTTGCGGTGGAATCTCGGCGTCGCGTTCTGACCGTCTGGAGGATCCCATGACCCGCGTTCTCTTCCTGGTCCTGCTCGCCGTCTCGCTCGTGACGTCGGTCGCCCCGGCTTCGGCCCAATCGCCGTGGCCCCGGACGCCGCCCGAGCCGCCCTTCGGCTCGGCACCGCGGCCGCGCCGCCCGGCGCGTCCCCCGCTGCCGCCCCCGTCGATCGACGACCTGCCTCGCCAGGTGATCTCCACGGGCCCGCTGGCACTCATGCTCACGCTGCCGAATGCGGAGTACGAAGTCCGCGCCGGGCGCTACCTGACCGTGGGCGCCAGTGCGGCGCGCACCTTGTGGCCGGTGCCCCACCGAGCCACGAGCGGCGAGCTGTTCGTGCGGGTCTTCCCGGGAGGCCTCGCGTTCCACGGCGCGTCGGTCGGCTTCAGGACCGGCTACACGCGCATCCCCCGTCACGGCACGTTTCGCAACCTCGGCATGGAGGGCGCGGTCACCCTGGCACACAAGCACTTCTACATGAGCACCGGCATCGGCGCGAAGCTCGTCGTCGACGCGCCGCCCGGTCTGTTCGGCGAGGTGCAGCCGATCGTGCGCATGAACGTCGGCATCGGGTTCTGACGACCGGTGGACAACCCGGCGGGCGTGCAGCTACCGTGCTCCCATGGATCGACGCGAGTTCCTGGTGAGCACGTCAGCGCTGGCCGCCGTGGCCGCCGTGGCCGCGGTCAGCCGCACCTCCGCGGCGCAGCCGGCGCCGCCGGTCAAGTCGGTGCGCACGCCGGTGCTCGAGATCGGCTATCACGAGAGCGGCCCCGCCGACGGCTTTCCGGTGCTGCTCTTCCACGGCTTCCCCGACGACGCCCACGCCTACGACGGCGTCGCGCCGGTGCTCGCGAAGGCCGGGTATCGCGCCTTCGCGATCTACCTGCGCGGCTACGGCCCGACGCGGTTGCTGGATCCCGGAGCGCCCCGCACGGCGCAGCAGTCGGCCATCGCGCAGGATGTCGTCGACTTCGCCGACGCCCTGAAACTGCCGCGCTTCGCCGTCAGTGGCTACGACTGGGGCGGCCGCGCCTCATGCATCACCGCGGCGCTGCATCCCGATCGCGTCCGCGCCGCCGTGCTGTGCGGCGGCTACTCGATCCAGAACACGATCACGCCGGGTCCGCCGGCGCCGCCACAGGCGGTTCGGAACTCCTGGTACCAGTGGTATTTCAACACCGAGACCGGCCGCGAGGGCCTGACCAGGAACCGCAAGGCGCTGTGCC
>CADEDM010000296.1 GCA_902826065.1 uncultured Acidobacteriota bacterium
CTGATGCTGCCGGAGATCACGGCCGCCGCGCTGGCCTCCGAGAACAAGCAGCGCGCGTTCCCGGCCAGCGTCGACTCGATGCCGACCTCGGCGAACCAGGAAGACCACGTGTCGATGGCCATGCACGCCGGCCGCCGGCTGCTGCCGATGGCGGCCAACGCGGCGCAGGTCGTCGGCATCGAGCTCATCGCCGCCGCCCAGGGCTGCGGCTTCCACGCGCCGCTGCGTTCGAGCGATCGGCTGGAGGGTGTGGTGGCGCTGCTGCGGCAGGAGATCGCCCCGCTCGACGACGATCGCTACCTGGCGGACGACCTTCGCGCCGCGGCGCAGATGGTCGCCTCGGGCCGCGTCGCCGAGGCCGCAGGCGCCGACGTGTTGCCCGCCGTCGACGTCTCCGGAACGCGTCCATGACCCCGGCGTGGCTGACCGTCACGCGCGGGGACGCGCCGCTGATCGTGAGCCTGCCGCACACCGGCACGACGATTCCGCCCGCGCTCGAAGCGCGCCTGGTGTCGTCCTGGCTCGCGCGCAAGGACGCCGACTGGCACGTCGACGGCCTCTACGCGTTCGCCGCGGAGCTCGGCGCGACCGTGATCCACACCGCGGTCTCGCGCACCGTCATCGACGTCAATCGCGAGCCGAGCGGCGCGTCGCTCTATCCCGGCCAGGCCACCACCGCGCTGTGTCCGGCCGAGACGTTCGACGGTGAGCCGTTGTACCGGGACGGCGACGAGCCCTCGCCCGAGGACATCGCGGAGCGTCGGCGCACGTGGTTCGACCCCTATCACGAGGCGCTCGAGTGGGAGCTGGCGCGACTCTCGGCCGCGCACCCGCGCGTCGTGCTCTACGACGCCCACTCGATCCGCTCGGTCATCCCGCGGCTCTTCGACGGCGAGCTGCCGCACTTCAACGTCGGCACGAACGACGGCCGCAGTTGCGACGCCACGCTGGCGGGCACAGTCGAGCGGCTGTGCGATGCCGCCGGCCTGTCACGGGTCACCAACGGCCGATTCAAAGGCGGCTACATCACGCGGCACTACGGCCGGCCCGAGGCCGGCATTCACGCCATCCAGATGGAGCTGGCGTGTCGCGGCTACCTGCCCGAGCCGCCGCGCGTGGACGAGACGAACTGGCCGCCGGCTGCCGGCGAGGTCAGCGCCCAGATGTCGCGGACGCTCGAGCTCGTCCTGCGGGCCGTGCTGGCATGGACGCGGTCGACCCCGGCGGCCGACGCGATAGGAGTGTCATGAGTCGAGTGATTCGCGCTCCCCGCGGCAGCGTCCGCACGGCCCGGAGCTGGCTGACCGAAGCGCCGCTGCGCATGCTGATGAACAACCTCGATCCCGACGTCGCCGAGCGGCCGGAGGATCTGGTGGTCTATGGCGGCATCGGCAAGGCGGCCCGCAACTGGGAGGCGTTCGATCGCATCGTCGCGACGCTGACGGAACTCGGTGACGACGAGACGCTGCTCGTGCAGTCGGGCAAGCCGGTGGGCGTGTTCCGCACGCACGCCGACGCGCCGCGCGTGCTCATCGCCAACTCGAACCTGGTGCCGCACTGGGCCACGTGGGAGCACTTCAACGCCCTCGATCGCGCCGGCCTGATGATGTACGGCCAGATGACCGCCGGTTCCTGGATCTACATCGGCAGCCAGGGCATCGTGCAGGGCACCTACGAGACGTTCGTCGAGATGGGTCGCCAGCACTACGGCGGCGATCTCGCCGGCCGCTGGATTCTCACCGCCGGCCTCGGCGGCATGGGCGGCGCGCAGCCGCTGGCTGCCACGATGGCCGGCGCCTCGATGCTCGCGGTCGAGTGTCAGCAGAGCCGCATCGACATGCGGCTGCGCACGCGCTACGTCGACGTGCAGGCGCGCGACCTCGACGAGGCGCTGGCCATGCTCGACGCCAACCGTGCCAGCGGCCAGGCTCAGTCGATCGCGCTGCTCGGCAACGCCGCCGACGTCTTTACGGAGCTGGTGCGTCGCGGCGTGCGCCCTGACGCGGTCACGGATCAGACGTCCGCGCACGACCCCGTGAATGTGTACCTGCCGCAAGGCTGGACGGTGGAGCAGTGGCTCGAACGGCGCGTGTCCGATCCCGCCGGCACGGCAACGGCCGCCAAGCGCTCGATGGCGGTGCACGTCGCGGCGATGCTGGCGTTCAAGGACGCCGGCGTGCCCACGTTCGACTACGGCAACAACATCCGGCAGATGGCGAAGGAGGAAGGCGTCGCCCGCGCCTTCGACTTCCCGGGCTTCGTGCCGGCCTACATCCGGCCGCTGTTCTGCCGCGGCGTCGGGCCGTTCCGTTGGGTCGCGTTGTCTGGCGATCCGTCCGACATCCACAAGACCGACGCCAAGGTGAAGGAGCTGCTGCCCCACGACACCCACCTGCATCGGTGGCTCGACATGGCCCAGGCGCGCATCAGCGTCCAGGGGCTGCCGGCGCGCATCTGCTGGGTGGGCCTGGGC
This sequence comes from uncultured Acidobacteriota bacterium, assembly GCA_902826065.1. GTDB lineage: Bacteria > Acidobacteriota > Vicinamibacteria > Vicinamibacterales > UBA2999 > CADEFD01. The sequence goes on from CADEDM010000296.1 coordinate 2,474, forward strand.
GACCGGCATCGCCTCGGGCTCGCCTTCAACGCGATGGTGCGCGCCGGGGAGTTGCAGGCGCCGGTCGTCATCGGGCGCGACCATCTCGACTCGGGCTCGGTAGCCTCACCGAACCGCGAGACCGAGTCGATGCGCGACGGCTCGGACGCCGTCTCCGACTGGCCGCTGCTCAATGCGCTGCTCAACACCGCGTCGGGGGCAACGTGGGTCTCGCTGCATCACGGCGGCGGGGTGGGCATGGGGTTCTCGCAGCACGCCGGGGTCGTCATCGTGTGTGACGGCACCGTCGCGGCCGACGCCCGGCTGGCGCGGGTGCTCTGGAACGATCCGGCCACCGGCGTCATGCGGCACGCCGACGCCGGCTACGACGACGCCATCGCCTGCGCGCGACAACATGGCCTGCGCCTGCCGATGATCGACGGCCGTTGACGCCGATGCGCCTCTTCGCCGCCGACGCGCTGTTGCCCACCGGCTGGGCCAGTGACGTCCTGATCGAGTGGAATGCCGACGGCACTTTGACCGGGGTCAGACCCCAATCACGCCAGGACCAGACGTCCGGTGTGCCGCGCGCGGCCGGGCCGGTGCTGCCCGGGCTGCCGAACCTGCATTCGCACGCCTTCCAGCGCGCGTTCGCCGGCCTGGCGGAGTATCGCGCCACCCACGACGACAGCTTCTGGAGCTGGCGCGAGCGGATGTACGGCTTCGCCAACGCCGTCACGCCCGAGCAGCTCGATGCCATCGCGACGTGGCTGTTCGTCGAGATGCTCGAGGGCGGCTACACCGCGGTGTGCGAGTTCCACTACCTGCACCACGCGCTCGACGGCCGCCCCTACGCCGACGCGGCCACGCTGGCGACGACCATTGCCGCCGCGGCGGCGCGTACCGGCATCGGTCTGACGATGCTGCCGGTGCTCTATCAGCAGGGCGGCTTCGGCGGCGCCGCGCCGGTCGACGGCCAGCGGCGGTTCGTGCAGTCCACCGAGGACCTGCTGCGCCTGGTCGGTGCGCTCAGCGCCGATGCGGCGATCCCGCGCGTCGGCCTGGCGCTGCACTCGTTGCGCGCAGTCAGCGCCGAGGCCTTGCGCGATGCCGTCCAGGGGATGGCATCGATCGACCGCACGGCGCCGATCCACGTCCACGTCGCCGAGCAGATCCGCGAGGTCGAGGACTGCCTGGCCTGGAGCGGCCAGCGTCCGGTCGAGTGGTTGCTCGACCACGTGCCCGTGAACGTGCGCTGGTGCCTCGTGCATGCCACGCACATGACCGTCGAGGAGTCGAAGCGCGCCGCCGAGACCGGCGCCGTGGCCGGGCTGTGTCCGACGACCGAGGCGAATCTCGGCGACGGCTTGTTCGACATCGACGCCTGGTGGCGCGGCGAGGGACGATGGGGCGTCGGGTCGGACAGCCACGTGACCGTGAACGCCGCTGACGAGTTGCGCCTGCTCGAGTACTCGCAGCGGCTGCGGCTGCAGCGGCGCAACGTCATCGCCTCCGTCGTCCATCCCAATGTCGCCACCATGCTGACGCTGGGCGCAGTGGCCGGCGGCGCCGCCGCCTCCGGGCGTCCGATCGGCGGGCTGGCGCCTGGCCAGCGCGCGGATCTCGTAGTGCTCGACGCCGCGCATCCCACGATCGCCGGCCTGCCGGCGGCGGAGGCGCTCGACGCGCACGTCTTCGCGAGCCATCGCCGTTCCGCGGTGAGCTCCGTGATCGCCGGCGGACGCACGGTGGTGGCGCAAGGGCGGCATCCCCGGCACGAGGAGGCGGCCGCCGCCTTCGTGCGGGCCCGTGCCGAGCTGCTGGCGACGCCCGGCGGCGGCGTGTGACGACGCCGGCACGGCCGCGCGTCCGCGAGATGGCGGCCGCGGCGGCGCTGGCAAGCGCGCTGTCGGCGTCCACGACCTTCGCGCAGCAGCCCTTCGTCGTCGACGATGCCGGCGTGGCCCGCCGCGGTCTGTGGCACATCGAGATCAGCAATCAGGTCGACACGCTGCGCGCGGCCGCGCGGCCAGTGCGCTGGCAGAACCTGCTCGAGTGGGAAGTGGACTACGGCCTGGGCCGGCGCCTCGAGGCGGCGGTGACCCTGCCGATCGTCAGCGTGAGGTCCGACAGCACCGGCGGCCCGACGAGTGTCAGCGGCGTGGGTGACGCCACCCTCGGCGTGAAGTGGCGCCTCACGGACGATGCGGCGGCGGCCCACGCCACCGCCGTGTCGGCGTCGATCGAGTTCCCGAGCGGCAGCCAGCGGCGCGGCCTCGGCTCCGGCCTCGTCGATTACGCCGTCAACATCGTCTCGGAGCGCTTGCTGCACCCGCGGGCCACGCTGCGCGTCAATGCCGGCGCGGTGCTGGCCGGCAACACGCAGGTCGGCGCGCTGGGCATCAGGCAGCGCGGCGCCGTGCTGACCTCGGGTGTGTCGCTGGTCGGTGCATTGCACCGCGTGGTGCAGGCCGGCGCGGAGCTCACCCTGGCGTGGTCGCAGAAGACGTCGCTCGCCGGATCGGCGGCGGGCTGGCAGGTGGGCGCCAACATCGCGGTCCGCGACGGCGCCACCATCGACGCGAGTGTGCTCGGCGGCTGGTTCGACGCCAGTCCCAGCTGGGGCGTCCAGCTCGGGATGAGCGTGGATCTGCGCTGAGCGCCGGCGTCAGTGCGTGAGCATGTAGAGCACGGCGTTGATGCCGACCGCGTAGCCGCCGGGAGAGAACTGCCGGAAGAACTCCGGGTCTTCGCCCTCGCGTTCCCACGAGTCGCCGATGTCGGTGTTGTGCGTCATCAGCACCATGACCCGGCCGTGCGCGTCGGCAATCATGCGGAAGTTTGCCAACGGGCTGTCGGGTCCGCGTTCGGACGTATCGCCGCCGCTCATGCGCCAGAAGTTGATGCTCGTGACCTGCGGCAGCTTCGCCAAAGTGAAC
>CADEDM010000297.1 GCA_902826065.1 uncultured Acidobacteriota bacterium
TGTACTCCGCGAACGTCTGGCCGCACGGCGGGCACATGTAGTCGTTGAACTTCACCAACACCACCGCCGCGCCTTCGCTCGCCACCATGACCGGCACGCGCTGCTGGGCGGCGAGAAAGGTTTCGAGCTCCTTCTGCTGCGCCGGCGCCAGGGCGGTGCTGGCCACGGCCTGTGCCTCGTCCTCGACGGCTGCCGCGGCGCTGACGGTCTCCACGGGGAAGACGCGCCAGAGCGCGCCGCCGGCGACGACCAGAGCCACGACGGCCGCGGCGGCCATCGGCGTGGAGAACAGGCGGCCCAGGTCGGCCGTCAGGCGTGCAGGTAGCGTGCTCATGGATTCCCTCGAGGCCGTCACGGCCGCTATGAAGAGTCCGACGACGGCGACGTACGTGGTCACGCAGAGCAGGCACACCGTGCCAATCACTGCCAGTGACGCGTAGCCGAGATACCCCACCATCAGCAGGCCGATCGACGCCATCACGAGGACGTAGTTGGCGGCATGCGCGCGGCTGGCGCGGCTCAGTGACGTCAGCGCGAGCACGACCAGCACCGCGGCGAAGAACCACACGCCGAGCACTGCCGTGGGCACACCGGCCAGCACGCCGTAGGCGCTCGCATAGGCGTTGGTGCAGTTGACCGTGGACGAGACGTCGCAGGTCGGGGCGTAGGAGGGGTCGGTCAGCAGCCGGTAGTGCACGCGCGAGGCTTCGGCTGAAGCGCCGAGGCCGAGCACGGCGGCGACCCACATCACTGGCGTCACCGACGAACGCGCCTCCGCGGACGAGGTGGCTGACATGGCCGTATTGTAGCGGGTTCGTGGCCGGTCCGGCCGGGCGGGTCGAAACGACACGAGGGACGGCGCACATCCGGCGCCGTCCCCCCGATCGTGTGGCGGCAGGTGCCGCCGGGTTTACTGCAGCGCGGTGCCGCCGCCGCCGGGCACCATCTGCGCTTCCGTCGGAGCCGCCGCCGTCGCGTTCCAGAAGATCGTGCCGCTCGTGGTGCTGCCGAACGAGCGGTTGCCGCTCGTCTGGAAGGTCACCGGGATCGCCGACACGACGTAGGCGCTGATGCCGGCCACGGCATCGCAGCCGGTGCCCTGAGCCGCCGAGCCGCCGCCAGCCACGAGCGCCACGGTGTAGCCGCTCTTGGTCGACGGGTCGAGCGAGATGTCGGTCGAGACGAAGCCCGCGCCGCCGGCGCAGCCGGCCGCGAGGCGCGCCAGCGTGGCCGAGTAGGGGCTGCCGACGCCGGCCGCCGCGAAGGCCGACTCCGCGCTGTTGACGGCGCGGACCGAGCCGATGGCCGACGCCTCGTTGCCGGCCATGCGGGCGCGCAGCAGGCCCGGAATGGCGATGGCGGCGATGATGCCGATGATGGCCACCACGATCAGCAGCTCGATCAGGGTGAAGCCCTTGGTGTCACGGATACGCATAGTTCTCAATCTCCTGAACAGGTAATCGAACGGCGAATTCTGAACTTGAGTCAGTCCCTGAAGGACGCAGATTCTCACGCACGGGCGCCGGCGAACCCGGCGACGCGCTCACCGACTGCAAGTTCCGGACCCCGCCATTCCGCGTTGCGTCGACGAGACACGATGCGCATGCCCGTACAAGCGAACGGGAGCAGCGCTGGCTGCTCCCGTTCCAAAATTGATCACTGGATCCGGTTACTGCAGCGCGGTGCCGCCGCCGCCGGGCAACATCTGCGCTTCCGTCGGAGCCACCGCCGTCGCGTTCCAGAAGATCGTGCCGCTCGTGGTGCTGCCGAACGAGCGGTTGCCGCTCGTCTGGAAGGTCACCGGGATCGCCGACACGACGTAGGCGCTGATGCCGGCCACGGCATCGCAGCCGGTGCCCTGAGCCGCCGAGCCGCCGCCAGCCACGAGCGCCACGGTGTAGCCGCTCTTGGTCGACGGGTCGAGCGAGATGTCGGTCGAGACGAAGCCCGCGCCGCCGGCGCAGCCGGCCGCGAGGCGCGCCAGCGTGGCCGAGTAGGGGCTGCCGACGCCGGCCGCCGCGAAGGCCGACTCCGCGCTGTTGACGGCGCGGACCGAGCCGATGGCCGACGCCTCGTTGCCGGCCATGCGGGCGCGCAGCAGGCCCGGAATGGCGATGGCGGCGATGATGCCGATGATGGCCACCACGATCAGCAGTTCGATCAGGGTGAAGCCCTTGGTGTCACGGATACGCATGGTTCTCAATCTCCTGAACTGTCAAAGGACGACAACACCTGAGCGTGAATCAGGCAGCCACTCGTTCCAGCGTTCACGCACGCGCGCCAAAGGATGTATCGGCACGCACCCTGGACAACCCCAGACCCTGACCTCGGATGGGCGGCCGGAGCCTCGGCCGCCCGCGTACGAACGACGACGGGAGCGGCGCCTGCCGCTCCCGTCGTCCGGATGAAACTGTGTGCAGTGCTTACTGGATGGCCGTGCCGCCGCCGCCGGGCGCCATCTGCGCTTCCGTCGGAGCCGCCGCCGTCGCGTTCCAGAAGATCGTGCCCACGGTCGTGCTGCCGAACGAGCGGTTGCCGCTCGTCTGGAAGGTCACCGGAATCGCCGACACCACGTACTGGCTGATCCCCGCGACCGCGTCGCAGCCCGTGCCCTGGCCGGCCGAGCCGGCGCCAGGCGCGAGCGCCACGGTGTAGCCGCTCTTGGTCGACGGGTCGACCGAGATGTCCGTCGAGACGAAGCCCGCGCCGCCGGCGCAGCCGCCCGCCAGGCGCGCCAGCGTGCCCGAGTAGGGGCTGCCGACGCCGGCCGCCGCGAACGCCGACTGGGCGCTGTTGACGGCGCGGACCGACCCGATGGCCGAGGCCTCGTTGCCGGCCATACGGGCGCGGAGCAGGCCCGGGATGGCGATGGCGGCGATGATGCCGATGATGGCCACCACGATCAGAAGCTCGATGAGGGTGAAACCCTTGGTGTCGCGAATTCGCATGATGTCTTGGCTCCTCAATCTCGTTCGTTGCTGGTCAGGACTCGATGTTCTGCTCTGCGACGCCGCCGCAGGGGACGGCGTCGACGTCCCTGCCATCAGCAACGGGCATGCCACCATCTGACCTGCCCCCATTATTGAGACGTAAGTTGCCTGCTGTGAGTCTGTTACAAGGAGAAGCCAGGAGTTGCGGCGGGGCGATTCGAGGGCTTGGCACTGACGGGCCCTGTCAATGCACCGGCGACGACTGACAGCCGGCGACACTACTTGAGCTGGTACTTCTTGGCGAGGTAGCGGAACTGGCGGAAGGTAATTCCGAGCAGATCCGCGGCTTTGACCTGCACGCCCCCCGCCTGCTTCAGGGCCCGCTCGAGGTGCATCCGCTCGATCTGCTGCAAGTGGGTCTCGAGGTTGAACCCGGCGGCGGGAATCGCCTCCAGCGCGGCCATGGCGGCCGGCGACGCGCTGGGCTGGTCCATCAGGTGCGGCGGCAGGCTGTCGGGCGAGAGCTCGGCGGTCTGCTCGAGGGCGACGCCGCGCTCCATCACGTTTTCGAGTTCGCGCACGTTGCCCGGCCAGCGATACCCCAGCAGCAGCCGCATGGTCTCCGCGGCGATGCCCTGGACGGGCCGCCCCATCCGTTCCGCGAACCGGCGCAGGAACTGCTCCGCCAGGATCGGAATGTCCTCGGCCCGCTCGCGCAGCGCCGGCAGCCGCACGGAAATCACGTTGATGCGGAAGAAGAAATCCTCGCGGAAGACGTTGGTCCGCACCATCTCCTCGAGGTTGCGGTTGGTAGCGGCGATGAACCTGACGTCCGCCTCGAGTTCCTGGGTGCCGCCGACGCGGCGGAAGCGCCGTTCCTGCAGCACGCGCAGCAGCTTCACCTGCATGCCGAGGCTGGTCTCGCCCACTTCGTCGAGGAACAGGGTGCCGCGGTCGGCCGCTTCGAGCAGGCCCTTCTTCGTGTCGACCGCGCCGGTGAACGAGCCCTTCATGTGGCCGAAGAGCTCCGACTCGAGGATCGACTCCGTGAAAGCGCCGCAGTTCACCGCCACGAAGGGCTGCGCCTGCCGAGACGACTGCAGGTGGATCTCGCGCGCCGTCCATTCCTTGCCGGTGCCCGACTCGCCGGTGATCAGCACGCTGGCGTCGGTGCGCGCGACTCGGGCGACGAGGCTGATGACGTCGAGGATCTGCCGGCTGCGGCCGGCGAGCACGAAGCCCTGTCCCTTGCGGCCCTCCGGCGGCGCGACCTGTGTCTCGGCCAGGCGCTTGGCCTCGAGGTGCCGCGCCACGCGCGCCTTCAGATCGGCGACGTCGAACGGCTTGGTCAGGTAGTCCACGGCGCCGAGCCGCATCGCCTCGACGGCGGTGTCGGCCGACGCATAGGCCGTGAGCAGCAGGCCGATCGACGACGGACTGCGTTCCTTCAGCGCGCGCAGCACGTCGACACCCGACCCGTCGGGCATGCGCAGGTCGCTGATCAGCAGATCGGGCAGCGGCCCGCGGCGGATGTGCTCCAGCGCCGACCCGACGTCCTCGGCCGTCATGACCTCGTAGCCTTCACGGTTCAGGACGATCGAGAGCATCTCGCGCAGCGAGCGCTCGTCGTCGACGACGAGGATGCGGGGCTTGGGGGCGGCGGTGGCGCTCATACGCGTGCGGCTCGGGACTCGGCGCTCGGCGCCGTGGGAGTGGGCGCCGGGAAGCGCGCGGTGATCGTCGTGCCGTGACCCACCGCCGACTCGACGTCGATGCGGCCATTGTAGTCGGTGACGATGCGGTGGACGATGGCGAGGCCGAGGCCGGTGCCGCGGCCGAACGAGCCGCGAAACGGGTGGAAGATCTCGTCCACTTGATCGGCCGGGATGCCGGTGCCTTCGTCGCGCACGCCGATCGCCACGGAGCCGTCGTCGGCGCGGGCGAAGAGCTCGAGGCGCCCGCCACTCGGCATCGCCTTCAGCCCGTTGGTGGCCAGGTTCCACATGATCTGCTTTAGCTGATTTTCGTCGGCGTCGAGCCACGCCGGCGTGTCGGGCACGTCGAGGGCGACGTGGTGGTGCGGCGACAGCTCGGGGCTCGCGCGCAGCAGCTTGGCGGTGTCTTCGACGGCCCGGCGGACGTCGATGCGCGCCACCGCCACCGGGCTCGGGCGCGCGTAGGTCAGGAACGACCGGATGGTCCCGTTCAGGCGGTCGGACTCGCGCAGCACGATCTCCATGAGCTGCGCCTGATCGGGCGAGAGCGGCAGTTCCCCTCGCAGGACCTGCATGGCCCCCGACATCGCCGCCAGCGGATTGCGGATCTCGTGGGCGATGCCGGCCGCCATCTCGCCGACGGCGGCGAGCCGCTGCCGGAGTTGCGCGGTGCGCTCGAGGCCCTTGATGTCGGTGACGTCCTGGAACGTGAAGATGACGCCGCGCG
>CADEDM010000298.1 GCA_902826065.1 uncultured Acidobacteriota bacterium
GATGCAGGCCGCCCTGCTCGAGCACCTGGAGCACGTCGCCCCCGACCTCCCTGTCCTCGGCGCCGGTGCCGAAGATGTCCTTTCGCCCGCGCAGCAGCGGCCGGCCGTAGTCCACGACCACCCACTTGCCGTCGACGTAGCGCTGTCCGCCGGTGGCGTTCTTCTCGTAGCGTCCGCCGAGCTGCACGGCGCTCTGGCCCTGCGGCGAGGGCGGCAGCTTCACGCCGGGAACGGTCTGCGCGGCGGCGACGAGCCCGGTGGCGAGGACGAAGGCGGCAGCGGCGAAATCGCGGGTCATACGCATGGGAGGCTCCTGCGTCGCGATTCTACCGCTGCCAGCGTTCGGGGCGCGGCGGCTCACCCCACCTTGGTCTGATTGCTGATCTGCAGGTCCCAGCCGTCGGGGTCGAGCACGTGGAAGCTCTTGAAGTCGGCGCCCACGAAGTCCTCGCGGGGGTTGAGGCCGCGTTTCGTCAGCTCGGCCTTGACGCCGTCGGTGTCCCAGGGCTCGACGCCCCATGACACGTGATTGATGACGCCGGTCAACGGCGGACGAGGCGGCCCCCCGGCAGTGGCCGGCGCTGGGGCGGCCACTGGCGTGGCGCCGGCGGGCCGGCGGCTGTTGCGGATGATGACCTCGCCCACCGTCCCGATTCGCAGCGTCGCCTGGTTCTGGCCGTTGTCGTTGGCGATCTCCCAGCCCATCAGGTTGGCGTACCACTGCGCGCTCTTCTTGTAGTCGCTGACGGAGTACGAGATGTGGTCGAGGTGCACGGTCTTCCACGGCGCTTTCACCTGGGCGGCCACCGGCTGCGACGCCAGCGCGGGTCCGGCCAGCGCCAACGCGGCCAGGCTCTTGATGAGCTGACGGCGGTCCATCTTCCCGGCCTCGAAGTCGTTGATGAGCGTGGCGATCGTCTGTTCCATGGCGGTCCTTCCTTACTTCGCAGGCTCGGCGCACGCCGAGTTGCCGGCGGCGTCGGTGGCACACACGCGATACGGGGCGGTGCGGGTCAGGTCGGTCGGCCAGTCGGCCGTCCAGAGATATTCGCCGGCCCATCGCAGGGCGACGGGCTCTCGGCTCGTGCCGGGCCACTCGACGACGACGCGTCGCCACTCGGTCGGCAGCGTCGGGCTCTTCCGATCGTGCACGCGGGCCACCACACGCGGCGCGCGCCCGGCCGGCGCGGCGACGTGCACGCGGGTGATCGACGGCGCCGCCGTGTCCGGCGCGAGGCCACGACCCAGGTGCACCTTCTCCTGCACGGCCTTCGGATGCTCACCCTGCCCCTGCACGACGTCGAGGCGGTGGTCGCCGTCGAGATCGGCGAGCGCGAGGCCGAGGGTGCCGGGCGTGTCCTCACCGCGAAAGACGTCGAGGCGCACCGTGAGGTGGCCCTTGCCGTCGTTCACGAGCAGGCGATCCGGGCCGCTGAGTGAGCCCACGACGAAATCCGCGTCGCCGTCGGAGTCGACGTCGAGGAACGCGACCATGTTGTCGTCGTCGCCGACGTTCGACGACGGCGGCCACCACGCCGACGTGGCATCGAGGAAGCGGCCCTTGCCGTTGTTGCGGAACACGTGCTCGCGCCGGCTGCCCATGTCGGTGTCGCTGGCGATGTCGCCGTCGTTCATCGTCACCAGGTCGAGCCAGCCGTCGCCGTCGAGGTCCATCGCCTCGAACTCGTAGTTGTTGGTGTATTGCGGCAGCGCGCGCGGATCGTCGGTGAACGTGCCGGCGCCGTCGTTGCGGAAGAGGCTGCTGCCCGGGCAGCGCTTGCACGACACGAGGATGTCGAGGTCGTCGTCGTTGTCGACATCGGCGAACTCGACGTCCCACGAGAACCGCACCTTCAGGGCGGGCATGCGTCCCGCGGTCGCGTCGGTGAAGTGCGCGGCACCGTCGTTGAGCCACAGGCGCGTGACGGCGCCGTCGTTGGTCATGTTGTTGCCGGGGCCCCAGTCCACGAGCACGAGGTCGAGATCGCCGTCGCCGTCGGCGTCGCCGGCCTCGAGGTCGCCGACGCTCATCGGCATCCGGGGCAGGTGCGTCGACGTGACCTCGCGGAACGCGCCGCGGCCGGTGCCGAGATACAGACGGCTCTGCGTCTGGTAGGTCGTGCCGACGACGATGTCGACCAGCCCATCGGCGTTCAGATCGCGCGCCTTGATGACGCGCGTCAGGCCGGTGGCCTGGCCGAACACCTGCGTCGTAGCCTCGGCGAACCGCACGCCGGGACCGCGATTCAGGAACACCTGGTTCGGTTCGGGCGTGCCCGGCGTCGAGTAGTCGCCGCCGTTGGCGAAGAGCAGATCGGGCCGGCCGTCGCCGTCGAGATCGGCGAGTTCCACCTTGTTGGTCCAGTAGACGGTCGCCGGCAGCAGGTCGGCCGTCGCGTCGATCCAGAGCGGTGAGGGCTGCGCGGCGATCGCCACGGTCGCCGCGGTCACGACGACGACCAGCAACGCCGCCCGGTGGCCCGCGAACGTCATGCCGCGCATCATACCTGCGGGTGAGGCCGCTCCTCGGCGCCTTTCGTCTGTCGCAGTTTCGCGAGCTCCGCCTTCAGCCGCTGCGCCTGTCGGTGGTACGAGCCAGTGGGATGCGCCTCGAGGATGTCATCCGTGTAAGCTTCGGCCTCGGCGGCCAGCGTCGCCCGCACCGCGGCCGCCGTGGAGCGCTCGGCCAGTCCGACCAGCAGCGACGCGAACGACAGACGGGCGTCCGGGGGCGTCGCCGGCAGCGCCTTCCGGGCGACGCCGAACGCCGTCGGCAGTTCGGCGATGCGCTGCTCCTCGATGAGGAGCTGCGCGTAGTACCAGTGGACGACCGGTTCGACGGCATAGCGCGTACGGGCGTCGAGGATGAGGGCTTTCCGCGTCGCGGGATCGGGCAGCGCGTAGTCGTAGAGATCGATGAGCCCGCGGATCGCGGCCTCGCGATCTCCCCCGCCGCCCAGGTCATAGGCGCGACGCCCGTGCGTGGCGGCCAGCTCGAAGTGGCGCCTGGCGGCGGCCGGATCGGTGCGCATCCCGCCGCGCCCGAGGTTCTCGTGCGCGGCGCCCAGCCAGAACTGCCCGTCGGCGAAGCCGGGATACCTGGCGACGATCGGCTCCATCAGCGTCACCATCTCCTGATGCTTGCCGTCGAGGGCAAGGGCCATCACGCGTGTCCGGGTTGCCTCCCATGCCGGCGGCGGGGTGGTCGCAACGCTTCCACCCGGGACGCCCGAAGGCTGCGCGAAGGCCGGAAGAGCGGCCACCGCGAACGCTGCAACCAGTGCCCGTTTCATACGCGCCTCCCGTGGAGCGCGAGTCTACGCGATGCGGGCCGCGGGCCGCGATGGGGCGCACGCCGGTGACCGGCCGGGCCTCGGTGCCGGAGCTACAATCGGTGGATGGATCGCACGCGACCCATTCGCCTGCTCGGGCCGTCCCTGGTGCTGTGGTTCGCGGCCGCGGCGTCGGCCGCGGCGCAACCGGGCACCACGGTCCGCAACGACCTGCCGCAGCCCTATCGCACGACCCGCGACTGGGGCCAGCTACCCGCCGGCGTGAAGTGGGCGGCGGTGACCGCGATCGAGCCGGCGCCAAATGGCACCGTGTATGTGGTCCACCGCTGCGTGAACAACTCCTGCGAGGGCCGCACGGAGCCGCCGATTCTCGTGTTCGACAGGAGCGGCCGGCTGCTGCGGTCGTTCGGCGCCGGGATGTTCAACTTCCCGCACGGCGGCACGGTGGACGCTCAGGGCAACCTCTGGCTGACCGACGCCCGCGGCGGCAACGGCATCGGCCACCAGGTGTTGAAGCTCAGTCCCGACGGCACCGTGCTGATGACGCTGGGCACGAAGGGCGTGAGCGGTTCCGGACCCGCGCACTTCGATCAGCCCACCGACATCGTGATTGCGCCGAGCGGCGACCTTTTCGTCACCGACAGCCATCGCGAGGGCAAGAACAACCGCGTGGTGCACTTCACGAAGGACGGCACCTACGTCGGCGAGTGGGGCACGAAGGGGGCCGGCCCCGGCCAGTTCAGCGAGCCGCACACGATCGCGATGGACTCGCGCGGCCGGCTCTTCGTCGGCGACCGCGAGAACAACCGCATCCAGATTTTCGACCAGTCCGGGAAGTTCCTCGAAGAATGGCCGCAGTTCGGGCGGCCGAGCGGCATCGTCATCACGAAGGACGACACCATCTACGTCGCCGACTCCGAGTCGGGCGGCCGCGACACCGGCGCGCACGAGTTGCCGGGCATTCGCAAGGGCATCCGCATCGGATCGGCGCGCACCGGCGCGGTGACCGCGTTCATCGAGGACATGGAGCCGCTGGCCGTGGAACATGCCGGCGCCGAGGGCGTGGGCGTGGACACCGACGGCAACGTCTACGGCGGCGTAGTGCGACGGCAGATGCTGGAACGGCACGTGAAGAAGTAGGACGGGTGATGGCGGACGACAGTGTCGACAGACTGAATGCGGTGGGCGTGCTGGTCCGCCGCGAGATCGAGGCTCGTATCCTGGCGCCGGTGATCGACGCGCTGGGGCAACGGTTCGGGCGCGACGAAGTAGTGGCGATCGTCCGTGGCGTGATCGCGGGCATCGCGCGCGACCAGGGCGCCGCCCTCGCGGAGAGCCGCGAGGACACGTCGCTGGCCGGCTTCGCGACGACGCTGGGCCCCTGGACCAAGGACAACGCCTTACGCTTGCGCGTCGTGCAGGACGCGCCGGAGGCATTCGCGTTCGACGTCACGCGCTGCCGGTACGCCGAGATGTATCAGGAACTCGGCATTCCCGAGCTGGGCGAGGTGCTGTCGTGCCAGCGCGATGCGGCGCTCATCGAGGGCTTCAATCCCGAGGTCTCGCTGACGCGCACGCAGACGATCATGCAGGGCGCCTCGCACTGCGACTTCCGGTATCACACGGCGTCGCCGCGCGAGTAGGTCAGCTCGACTGCCTCGCGAGTCGGTTCGCGGCAGGACCGCGTCAGTCCATCTCGGAGTCGTGCGCCGGGTCGCCCCACGACGCGGGCTGGCGGGCGTAGCTCTCGGTCAGCGCTTCCCAGACGTGACCATCCGGTTCGCTCCAGTAGACGAAGCGTCCACCCATCGACGTATTGACCGACAGGTCGACCGGACCGTGCGGCTGGCTGCGGTACGCAATGCCGATCTCGCGCAGGCGCGTGAGCAGCGCGTCGAGCTCCGCGTCGGACATCCGGAAGCAGAAGTGCAGCACGGGAAATGACTCCGCCTCGTCGATGTCCAGCGTCAGGCCGTCGTTCACGAACACCGGCGAGAACGGGCCGACGCCCGACTCGGACCACGGCACGTCGAGGATGCGGCCGATGAGCGCGGC
>CADEDM010000299.1 GCA_902826065.1 uncultured Acidobacteriota bacterium
GGCGGCTCATCGCGTTCGAAGGCCTCGACCAGAGCGGCAAGCAGACCCAGGCGGCCTGGTTGGTCGACGCGCTCGCGGCTGCCGGCCACACGGTGCACACCGTCTCGTTCCCCGACTACTCGACCTCGATCGGCGCGGAGATCGGCCAGGCGCTCCAGGGGCAGCGTGGCTACGGGCCGGACGTCCTGCAGCTCCTCTACATCGCCAACCGCTACGAGCACGCCCCGGCGATCCGCGACTGGCTGGCCGCCGGCGCGATGGTCGTGGCCGACCGCTACGCGGCATCCAGCCTCGCCTACGGAGCGTCGCAGGGCCTCGACGTCACGTGGCTCACCGACGTGCAGCGACACCTGCCGTCGGCGGACCTGACGTTCGTGCTCGACATCGCCCCCGAGACGTCGCTCGAGCGCAAGCGCGCCGCCCGCGACAAGTTCGAGCGCGACCTGCCGCTGCTGTCGCGGGTGCGCGAGAGCTACCAGCGTCAGGCCGCGGCCCCCACCTGGTGCCTCGTCGATGGCGCGCGCGACGCCGAGGCCGTGCGCGCCGACGTGGTCAGCGCCGTGCGAGCTCGGCTCGCGCTGCTGTAAGCGCCACGAGGCGCGCCGGCGCTGCCGGCATCAAGGCCTGGGCGGCCGCCGCGAGCGTCGCGCCGGTGGTCAGCACGTCGTCGACGAGCACCACGACCCGCCCACGTACCGCCGTGGCCTCGCGTGTCGGCGCGAAGGCGTCGCGGACGTTGGCGTGCCGCGCCGCCGCCGAAGCCGCCGCCTGCGGCGGGGTGTGACGCGTGCGTGAGAGGGCGTGCACGACCGGCAGATCGAGCGCGCGGGCGATGCGTTCGGCCTGATTGAAGCCCCGCTCGCGCTCGCGAGCCGGGTGCAGCGGCACCGGCACCGCGACGTCGAGCGGCTGCTGCCACACGCGGACGACGTCGCGCAGGCACCGGCCCAGGCCATCGGCCACCGTGGGGCGGCGTCCGTACTTGCAGGCGTGGACCAGGTCCACGAGCGCGCCGTCGAAGGGGCCGAGGGCCCGCGCGGCGTGAATCGGCCCCAGGTGCACCGAGCAGACGCGGCACGTGTGGCCGTCGGAGCGTCCGGCGAGGGCATCGCCGCAATGCGTGCAGACCGGCGGAGAGAAGCGGACGACACGCGCCCAGCAGGCCGGGCAGACGGCGCCGCCGAGCGGGTGGTCGAGCACCTGCTGGCAGAGCGCGCAGACCGGCGCGACGAGTGCGGCGACCACGCCGTCGACGAGCGCGCGGATCATCGGCGGCCGCGACCGGCGGCCGTGCCGCAGCGATCAGCGTGCCGGGGCCGCGTCGGGCAGCGCCACCGGTTCGGCGTTGCCCCACAAGCGCTCGAGGCCGTAGAACGCGCGCGCGGTGGGCGAGAAGACGTGCACCACGAAATCGAAGTAGTCGAGCAGCACCCAGTCGCCGCGCTCGTAGCCCTCGACGTGGGTCGGGCGCAGCTTCTTCGCCTTGAGCGCGGCTTCCACGCCGTCGGCGATGGCCTGCACCTGGCGTCGGTTCTGGCCGGTGCAGACGAGGAAGAAGTCGGTGAACGCATCCGACGCGCGCAGGTCGAGCGCCACGACGTCGTCGGCTTTCTTCTGCTGCACGGCGTCGACCGCGGCCAGGATGGCCGCCGGGATGCGTGCGCGTTTGGTTCGTCCACTCGTCGTCTTCGCCATGCAAGTTACCTACCGTTCGCTGCGAGAGCCGTACAGATCGTGTTTCCGAATGTAGCGCTCGACCGGGTCACTCACCAAGCCCGCGAGGCCGTCGCCGCGCGCCACTGCGGCGCGGATGGCGGTGGAGGAGACGTCCGGCGTCGCCACTTCCAGCAGCACGAGGGTCGTGGTCGAAGCCGTGCGCGTCTCGTCGACACCGCGGAAGCGCGACGTCAGATCGGGCACGCGCGCCCGCAGGGCGTCGACGCCGAGTCCGGGACGCGTGACCACGACGAAGTGCGCGTGGTCGAGCACCGCCGGATACCGCGACCAGGTGGCGATTTCCGCGAAGGCGTCGGTGCCGATGAGGAAGAAGATCTGCGTCGCCGCCAGGCCGTCGTGCGACGCGATCGCCGCCAGGGTGTCGATGCTGTACGACGGGCCGTCGCGGCGCAGCTCCTCGTCCGACACCGTCCACTGCGGCTCGTCCTGGCTGGCCAGGGCGGCCATGGCGAAGCGGTGATGCCCTGAGGCGTGCGCGCCCGGGCGATGCGGCGGCACGCGTGACGGCACCAGCCGCACCTCGTCGAGCTCGAACGCCGCGGCCGCGGCGCGGCCGACCGCCAGGTGCCCCAGGTGCACCGGGTCGAACGTGCCGCCGAGCACGCCCAGGCGTCTCATGCGCGGCGGTCGTCTCCGTCGACGAGGCCCGCGGCCACGTCGGCCTCGGCTTCCGCCGCCAGCCGCTCGGCCTCGGCGGCGCGGGCGGCGGCGACGTCGGGCCACACCGCGTCGAGCAGGGCCGGCACGCCGGTGCCAGCCGCGGCCGAGATGGCCAGGAAGGGCAACTGCAGTTCGGCCGCGCGGACGCGCAGGCGCTCGAGGCGATCGGGATCGTCGAGCGCGTCGATCTTGTTGGCTGCGACGAGCTGCGGCTTCTCCAGCATCGACGCCGCGAACAGCCCGAGTTCCTTGCGCACGATGTCGAGGTCCTCTACCGGATCGCGGCCCGAGGCGCCCGACACGTCGACGACGTGCACCAGCACCGCGGTGCGCTCGACGTGGCGCAGGAACTGATGCCCCAGGCCATGACCGGCGTGCGCGCCTTCGATGAGGCCGGGCACGTCGGCGATGACGAACGTGCGCTCGCCGCTCAGGCTGACGACGCCGAGGTTCGGGGTGAGCGTCGTGAAGGGGTAGTCGGCGATCTTCGGCCGCGCCGCGCTGGAACGGGCGATCAGCGTCGACTTGCCGGCGTTGGGAAAACCAACGAGGCCGACGTCGGCGAGGAGCTTCAGCGTGAGCCGCAGCGTCTTCTCTTCGCCGGGCTCACCGGGCTGCACCTTGCGCGGCGCGCGGTTGGTGGAGCTGACGAACATGGCGTTGCCAAGGCCGCCACGACCCCCTTTCGCCACCAGCACCTTCTGGCCCGGGACGCGCAGGTCGGCGATGGTCAGCCACTCGCCGGGCAGCTCGGGGTCGGCGATGGCGACCGTCGTGCCGGGCGGCACGGGGACCTCGAGACTCTTCCCGGCGCGGCCCGTCCGCAACACGCCCTCACCGCCCCGGCCGCGCTCGGCACGGTGCTCGGGGTTGTAGCGGAAGTGGAGCAGGGTATTGCGGTGGGGATCGCAGACCAGGTAGACCGACCCGCCCGGCCCGCCGTTGCCGCCGTCGGGACCGCCGCGCGGCACGAACTTCTCGCGCCGGAAGCTCAGGCAGCCGGCGCCGCCGGCCCCCGACTCCACGACGATCTCGATGTCGTCGACGAACATGGACCTGTAGAGGATTGTGCGCCGGATCGGCGCCGGAAAACACGTCGGGGACCGCGTCCGGGCCCAGCCCGCTCGCGATCCCCGTGACGAGGCCGCCGGAGGGCGGCTAGTTCTGAACCGGCAGGATGCTGACGAAGCGCCCGCGCGAGCCGTGATCTTCGAACTTCACGGTGCCGGGAATCTTCGCGAACAGCGTGTCGTCCTTGCCGATGCCCACGTTGAGCCCGGCGCGGTACTTCGTGCCGCGCTGCCGCACCAGGATCGATCCGCCGGTGACGACGTTGCCGTCGAACCGCTTCACGCCCAGCCGCTGCGACTGGCTGTCGCGCCCGTTCCGTGAACTGCCTTGCCCTTTTTTCGTAGCCATGACGTCTGCTGCCTCGCCTTACGCGACGATCTCGGTGATGCGGACGCGCGTCAGCGCGCTGCGGTGGCCCGCCGTGCGGCGGTACTGCTTGCGGCGCTTCTTCTTGAAGATCCGCACCTTCGCGCCGCGGTGCGCCTCGACCACGACGCCCAGCACCTTCGCGCCGGCCACCGTGGGAGCCCCGGTCTTCACTTCGCCCGCGTCGGTGCCGACGATGAGCACCTGGTCGAAGGTGACGGCCTGATCCTGTTCACCGGTGCCGTCGAGTTCGATCTCGAACCCCGGCTCCACGCGGTACTGGTGGCCTTGCGCCTGAATCACTGCAAACACGGGAAGTCTCCGTGACGAATTGGGCCCCGACCTCTCCCCCGAGGGCGAACCACCCCCTGCGGGTGGCGAGAGCCGGGCCAGAACTTACAAGCGTATCAGAACTCGGCGGCCCGATGCCAGCCCGCCTGGGACTGGGGACGCGTTGGGACCGGGGACCGGGGACCCGGAAGGCCCTAATCCCTACTTGAGCAGTGTTCTACTCCCCCGCACCTTCTGCGCGCTCAGGGTGTTCAGGAACGCCGGCAGCAGGCGGTCCATGAGCTCGAAAAAGGACGAGAGCGGCGGGGTGGTCTGATTGGCGTTGTAGAGCACTTCCTCGCGGAAGGTCTCGGTGTGCAGGGTCTCGCCGGTGCGGCCGTCGATGAAGACGAAGGTGGGCCGCAGCACGAAACCCTTGCGTTCCATGTAGGTGCGTTCCGGCTGCACGACGCGGCGGCCGAGCGGGTCGAAGGTCTCGCGCTCGCGCTGGACGAAGCCGCTGCGCTGCTGCGGGCGGAACGACACCATGCCGGTGACGATCAGCGGTTGCTGCAGTTCTTCGCCGACCTTCTTCCAGTAGTCCTTGTCGCTGAAGATCTTCTCGAAGGGGGCGAACGCGGCCTCGTCGGTCACTTCCACCGGCGCGGCGGCGGCCGGTGGCGTGCCCGCGGCGCCCACGTTGGCCGGGTCGTCGTGCGGCACCATGTCGGCCAGCGCCACCGCGTCGGCATCCACGACGCGCAGCGCGCCCTTGTTGCGTAGCTGGCTGCGCAGCAGCCGCACGGTCTCGAGGTTGCCGTCGATCTCGTCCGAGCCGGCCGTGGCGAAGCCGGCCACGAAGACGCGCGAGAAGGGCCGCACGTCGAGCTTCGGCTGAATCGGCGTTTCGATCGGGATCTCGAGATAACCCGACGAGCAGCCGCTGAGCCCCAGTGCGATGACGAGGCTAACGACCGTCCTTGCGCCCGCTGCGTTCATTGATCTCCTTGAACAGCTCGTAGTTCTGTTTGATGAGCGGATTGTTCGGCTCGAGCCGCAGCGCCTTCTCGTAGGCCTCGCGCGCTTTCGTCAGGTCGCCTTCGTGTTCCCAGGCGATCGCGAGGTTGTTGAAGGCCTGGGCATACGTCGGGTCGAGTTCCGTGGCGCGCTGCCAGCGGAAGATCGCCTCGCGCCACAGCCCCTTCTGGGCCACGGCGATGCCGAA
>CADEDM010000300.1 GCA_902826065.1 uncultured Acidobacteriota bacterium
GACGGGCGTGAACGGACCGCGCGGCTTCGTCGCTGCCAATCCCGAGATGGCGGCCAAGGCCGTGATGATGGTCAACCTGGAGCACGTCGCGCAGCGCAACTTCCTGCCGTCACGCAACGTGGCGGCAAACGGTTACCGCGAGGCGGTCGCCGACACCGGTGAAGCGCCGATCACGCCGGGCATCAGCAACGGGTCGCCGTATCTCAACACGCTCCTCGACCAGGGGGTGCTGCGCTACGGCGTCAACTTCGTCTCCGATCGCTCGCGGATGCAGAGCGGCGAGACCGGCGGCTATGCCGGCATCAAGACTGCGCGCCTGACGATCATGCAGGCGCCGCCGCTCTACCACACGACCGGCGAGGTGCTGGGCGTCATTTCCACGCCCGGCCTCGAGCGCATGGCCCGCTTCTTCGCGTACTTCGTGAAGGAATCCGACAAGGTGCCGGCCGCGCAGATCAACCCGTAGGCAGCGGGCGGGCGTGACGCACGCCTGCGGCTGCGTTGCGCCCCTCTCGAACGATGTGCGAAGATCGCTCGCCGAGATGAGGAAGGCTGCGTCCGCGTCGGGTGACGAACCGGTCAGACCGGCGCGCGTGCAGCGCATCCGCCAGAAGGCGGCGACCTCGAGCGATCGCGAGTACGTCCAGGGGTTCGAACGCGGCGTCTCGGTCATCAAGACCTTCGGCGCGCAGCGCCCCCAGCTCACCGTCACGGAAGTCGCCGCCCAGACGGGGCTGACCCGCGCCGTTGCGCGCCGCTACCTGCTGACCCTCGAACGGCTCGGCTACGTAGCGGCCAACGGACCCTACTACGCGCTCACCCCCCGCGTGCTCGAGATCGGGTTCGCCTACATGTCGAGCATGACGGTGGCCGAGATCGCCCGCCCCTTCATGGCGCGCGTCGTCGACATACTGCACGAGTCGTGCTCCGTGGGTGTGCTCGACGGCTATGACGTGTTCTACGTCGCGCGCACCAACCCGCAACGCATCATGACGACCAACCTGGCGATCGGCTCGCGGTTGCCGGCGCACGCCACGGCCATGGGCCACGTGCTGCTGGCCTACCTGTCGCCGCCGCAGCTCGAGGCGTATCTGGCCGGCGCTCCGCTGGGCGCGTTGACGGACCGCACCATCACCGACAAGGCGGCACTGCGCCGCGAACTCCTCACCGTGCGCCGGCAAGGCTGGGCCGAGAACGACGGCGAGTCGGAGAAGGGCGTCCGCACGGTGGCCGTGCCGATCTTCGACCGCAGCGGCGAGATCGTCGCCGCCATCAACCTGGCCGGGCATGCCTCGCGCGTCACCATGCGCGAGCTGCGCCGCGATCACCTGCCGGTCCTTCAACAGGCGGCGACGGAGATCTCGAACTCCCTCGGCGTCAGCCTCCCTGCTCCGGCCCAGACGCTGCGCGCCAAGCAGCGCTGACCGTCCTCACACGGCCGCCACGGCCGGCGCCGTCAGTCGCCCGCCCTCGGCGGCGAGGCGGGCCAGGAGCGGCGAGAGCGTCCAGTAGTCGCCGAAGCGCTGGCGATAGTCGCGAATCCGATCGGCCACGACCTCGAGCCCGACGGTATCCGCATAGAACATCGGACCGCCCCGGTGTCGTGGGAAGCCGAACCCGCAGGTGTAGATCACGTCGATGTCGCCGGCCTTCAGGGCCACGCCTTCGTCCAACGCCCGAACGCCTTCGCCCGCCAGCGCCGTCATCATCCTGGCCAGGATCTCCTCGTCGTCGATGACGCGCCGCTGCACGCCGCGCTTCTGCGCCTCGGCCGCGGCGATGACATCCACATCGGGATCCGCAGTGCCCGTTCGATTGCCGGCTGCATAGCGATACCAGCCACGACCCGTCTTCTGGCCGTAGTGTCCGAGCTCGAAGAGACGGTCGGGCACTTCCGACTGCGGTCCGTCGGCGCGGGTGCGACCCAGCACCTTGAGGTGCTGGCGGATACGGGCCCCGACGTCGATGCCGGCGATGTCCTGCATCTGGAACGGTCCCACGGCGTAGCCGGAGTCGGTGAGCACGCGATCGATCTGTTCCACGCCCGCGCCCTCTTCCAGCAGCAGGTAGGCCTCGCGCATGTAGTAGCCGAGCATCCGGTTCGCGACGAACCCGAAGGCATTGCCAACCACCACCGGCACCTTGCGCAGGCGCCTGGCGAGGGCAAGGGACGTGGCGACGACCGCCGGGGCCGTCTCCCGGCCTCGGACGACCTCGAGCAGCTTCATCACGTGGGCCGGGCTGAAGAAGTGATGGCCGATCACGAAATGCGGCCGCCCGCTGGCCCGGCCGAGGGCGTCGATGTCCAAGGCCGAAGTGTTGGACGCGAGAATGCAGTGCTGCCTGGTGAGCCGACCGAGTTCCGCGAAGAGCGTCTCCTTCAGCACCATGTCCTCGAACACCGCTTCGACCACGATGTCCACGTCGCGCACGGCCTCGAGCGACGCGCCTGGCGAGACGGCGGCCACGGTGCGCTCGCCCTCCACCGCGCTGATGCGCCCCTTGGCGACTGCGGACGCGACGTGGGCGCGAATCGTGGCGACACCGGAATCGAGCACGTCCGGATTGACGTCGATCAGCGCGACCGGGATGCCGGCGGCGGCGTAGGCGAGGGCGATGCCGACTCCCATGGTGCCGGCGCCGATCACCGCCGCCGATGCGATCCCCTCGGCACTGCCCTTCGGCACGTCGGGCAGCTTTGCGGCGTCGCGCTCGGCGAAGAACAGGTGGCGCAGCGCCCTGGACTCGGTCGACAGCACGCGGTCGGCGAAGAGCTCGCGTTCCCGGCGGGCGCCCTCGTCGAATGGCAACGCGAAGCACCCCTCGATGGCGTCGATCGCGACGTAGGGCGCCTGGCCGACACGCTCGGGGCGCCCCAGCGCGGCCCGTGCCGCCGCGCAGGCCGCCCGACCCGCAGCCGCCGTCTCGGCCTCGATCGCGATTCCGCTGGTGGGGCGACGGTTGCCACCTGCCGCGCGCACCGCTGCGAAGTCGCAGGCCGCGTTGATGACGTCGCCCTCGACGACGGCGTCGACGATGCCGGCGCGCAGCGCCTCGCCGGCGTCGATTGACTGTCCGGACGTGCACATCGACAGCGCGCGCTCGGCGCCACACAAGCGCGGCAGGCGCTGCGAGCCACCAGCGCCGGTGATCAGACCGAGCAGCACCTCCGGCTGACCGAACACGGTCGCGCGGGCGGCGACGCGGTAGTGACACGCCATCGCCAGCTCGAGTCCGCCGCCCAGCGCGTGGCCGTGGATGGCGGCGACGACCGGCTTGGCGATGTCCTCGAAGCCGCGGAGGGTGGCATGCCGCCACTCGGAGCGATCCAGTGACTGCTGCCGCGTCGTCAGCAGGTCGAACGCCGCGATGTCGGACCCGGCGACGAACGTGCGGCCGCGGCCGGTGACCACGATGGCGTCGACGTCGGCGTCGCCAGCGGCGCGCGCCATCAGCTCGTGGAGCGCGGCCCACACCGCCGGCGACATGGCGTTGACCGGCGGGTTGTCGATGGCCAGCACGGCCACGCGGCCACGCGTCTCATAGTGGACTTCCGGCATCTGCGGCTCCGAACGTCTGGGCTACGGGGTGAGCACCAGCTTGGCGATGTGCTGGCCGTCTTCCATGACGCGATGGGCTTCCGAGGCCTGCGCCAGGGGATAGGCGGCATGGATCAGCACGCGGATGTCGCCCGATTCGAGCAGCGGCCACACGTGCTGTTGCACGGCGCGGGCGATGACGCCCTTTTCGCCGACGGAGCGGGCGCGCAGGATCGACCCGGTGACAGTCAGGCGCTTTCGGAAGATCGGCGTCGTGCTGATCTGCGATCGGTGGCCGCCGATCTGGCCGATGAGCACCAGCCGGCCGTCCATCCCGAGCACCTCGAGGTTGCGCTGGAAGTAGTCGCCGCCGACGATGTCGAGCACCAGATCGACACCGCGGCCGCCGGTGGCCTCGCGCGTCGCCTCCACGAAGTCGACCTCGCGATAGTTGAAGGCACGCTCGGCGCCGAAGCTCACGCAGGCGGCGCACTTCTCGGCGCTGCCCGCAGTCGCGAACACGCTGGCGCCCATGGCGCGGGCGAGCTGGATGGCCGTGGTGCCGATGCCGCTCGTGCCGCCGTGCACGAGCACCGACTCGCCCGCCGCCAGTCGGCCGCGTTCGACCATGTTGGTCCACACCGTGAATGCCGTCTCTGGCACTGCGGCCGCCTGCAGAAGATCGAGGCCCCTGGGGATCGGCAGGCATTGCTCGACCGGCGCCGCGCAGTACTCCGCGTAGCCGCCGCCCGAGACCAGGGCACACGCCAGATCGCCCGGGCGCCAGGACGAGACCCCGGGTCCGACCTGCGTCACGGCGCCCGCGATCTCGAGACCCGGGATGTCGGACGCCCCGGGCGGCGGCGGATACTTGCCTTGCCGCTGCATCAGGTCGGGCCGGTTCACGCCGGCGGCGGTGACCTTGATCAGGATCTCCCCGGCCGCTGGCACTGGCATGGGCCGCTCGACGGGTGTCAGCACGTCGGGCCCGCCAGGCTCGCGAATCTCGATGGCAATCACGTGTGCATCTCCTTCCTGAACGCGCCGTCCGGTGCGCTCAGATCCACCCGAGCACCTTCCACCACGCGATGCCGACGACCGTCCAGATGAGGATCGTCGGCACCGAGACCAGCAGGCCGCGCGTCCACCACGCCGCCTGCGACAGGTAGCCCGCGCCGAAATAGATCGGCGTACTCGTCGTGCCGTAGTGCGTCAGCGACGCGGTGAGGTTGGATTGGAACGCGAGCGTCATCACCGCAAGGGGCGCCGGTGTACCCGCGGCCAGCATCGTCAGCAGGAACGGCGTGAACATCGCCGACGCATGCGCGGTGATGCTGGCGAACCCGTAGTGCGCATAGAAGTAGACCAGTAGCAGGACGACGAACACGACGGCCCAGGGCCAGCCGATCATCAACGCGCCGATGCCCTGCGCGAACAGGTTCGTGACACCGGTCCCGGCCAGCGCTTTGGCCAGCTGGTAGATGCCGCCATACCAGATGAAGACGTCCCAGGCGGTTCGATCCGACAGCACGTCCGACCAGTCGAGGACCCGCGTCAACAGCAAGGCGACGACGGCGAGCAGCGCCACGACGGCGCCGCCGATGCCGTGCAGGCGCGTCGTGCTCCAGAGCACGGTGATGAGGAGGAACACGGCCAGCATCAGGCGTTCGGCCATCGACATCGGTCCGAGCCGCGCGAGCTCGCCGCGGGCGAACGAAGTGGCC
>CADEDM010000301.1 GCA_902826065.1 uncultured Acidobacteriota bacterium
TGGTGCCGGCGGAGGGAATCGAACCCACACGCCCTTTTGGGGCACAAGATTTTGAGTCTCGCGCGTCTGCCAGTTCCGCCACGCCGGCCCGTGGACCTTCGAGCTTACTACGCGACCGCGCTGGGCGCCGAGTCCGCCGGCGTCACTCGGGGCGCCAGACGAGGGCGACCAGCTGCACCTGCACGCCACCGCGCTTCGGCTTGACGACGACCCGCTCGAAGGTCTCGCCCTCGGTCGCCCACTCGTCCTGCAGCGCCTGCACGTCGGCGGCGATCGCCGCGTCGAGCTCCGCCTTCTGCTCGTGCAGCGCCGTCTCGTTGGCCTTGGCGCGCTCGACGTCCTGCGACTCGCGGCCGATGCGGCCCACGGAGCGGGCGGCGGTGGCGACGCGTCCGACGTTGGTCGCACTGATCGTCTTGCGGCCGAAGAGCGCGCCCAGCACCGAGGCGCCCACCGTCATCGCCGACGCCATCTTCGACTCGCTGGCCTGCTGTTCTTCCTTCGCGATCGTCAACCCGGCCTTGCGGATCTTCTCGTCGAGCGCGGCGACCTTCGGGGCGTACTTCTTCTTCAGCGCGGCCACCGCGTCGTCGCGTCCCTCACGCGCCGCGTGCGCAGCGCGGGCACGGAACTGCGCCTCGGTCTCGGTGGGATGCGAGGTCAGGCCGGACGTGCTCGATCGCCACAGCTCGACGCTCTGCGACCGACCGGCCCAGCTCGTGAACTCCCTGGTCCACCCGGCGTAGCTCTTCGCCTTGGCGGCGGCTGCCGGCAGGCTGGCGAACGTCGTCGCCGCTGGAGCGTCCTTGCGCAGCGCGTCGACACCGAAGTCGGCCGGCTCGGCGTGTTCCCAGTCCGCCGCGACCGGGCCGTCGGTGAGCGGCGTCCACACCAGGATGTCGGAGGTCTCGTCGAGTTTCAGCTTGGCGTCGCTGTACGACACGCGGGCCGCGCCGACGAGCATCGGCACCCAGGTGTCACTCCCGCCGGGGGCGAAGTACTGCGGCACGTCGGGCGGCAGGATCGGCCGTGTGGCCGTCGCCGTCGTGGCTGGCGCGGCTGACGGCGTTGCTGCTGCCGGTGCGGCCGAGGGCGCGGGCGCCGCCGCCGCGCCGGCAGGCGCCGCTGCCGCCGACGGCCGTGCCGCGCGCACCGGGTCCATCAGCGCCCGGATCTCGTCGCGTCCCATCGGCCCGCGCAGGTACGACAACGCCCACCGCGACTGCAGGAGCAGCGGCGCCGA
This sequence comes from uncultured Acidobacteriota bacterium, assembly GCA_902826065.1. Taxonomy (GTDB): domain Bacteria; phylum Acidobacteriota; class Vicinamibacteria; order Vicinamibacterales; family UBA2999; genus CADEFD01. The sequence continues at coordinate 1,244 of CADEDM010000301.1, forward strand.
GTCGTGCACGTTGTGCAGCAGGAAGACGCGTTTCTCGAGCCCCGAGAGCAGCGCGTCGAGACCCTGCCGGTCGAATCCCTGCCCGGCCCCCGCGGCGACGCCTTCCAGGCCGTCGAGCACGCGGGCCTTGTCGCGTTCCGTCTGCAGCCGGCCCAGGAACCACGTGCCGGCGTTGGCGAGCGCCTTGTAGTCGAGGTCGACCGGGTTCTGCGTCGCCAGCACGCAGCCGAGGCCGAAGGCGCGCGCCTGCTTCAGCAGCGTCAGCAGCGGCACCTTGCTCGGAGGATTCGCCGTCGGCGGCAGGAAGCCGAAGAGCTCGTCCATGTAGAACATCGCGCGCAGTGACGTCGTGCCGCGCTGCGAACGTACCCAGGCGAGCAGCTGTTCGAGCAGCAGGGCGACGAAGAACATCCGCTCGCTGTCGCCGAGGTGCGCGATCGAGACGACCGCGATGCGCGGCTTCCCGGCCGGGGTGTAGAGCATCGAGGCGACGTCGAGGGGATCGCCTTCCATCCACGTCGCGAAGCCCGGCGCCGCCAGCACGTTGTTCAACTTCATCGCGAGCGCGAAGCGGTCGGCGGCGGAGTAGAACGCCTCGAGCTCGAGGACGCCGATGCGGGTCACCGGCGGGGTCTGCACCTGGCCGATCAGAGTGGGGAGGTCGAGATTGCGGCCGTGCCGCCACGCCTCCTGCAGCAGCGTCGACACCAGCACGTGCTCACGGCTGGTCGTGGGATCGCCCCCGACGCCGGCCAGCGCCAGCACGCTGGTCGCCACCGACTGCACCCGGGCGGCGAGCAACTCGGGTTCGTCGAGCACGGCGCGCGGCGGGGCGTTGAACGTCTCGAGAATCGACAGCGGCAGGCCGGCGCGGCTGCCGGGGGTGTAGACGGCCACGTCCGCTGCGGCCTTCAGGCGCGCGATACGGGCGCCGTCCTGATCCCAGTCGGCGAGCCCCGCCTTCCACCGCTCCGCCTCCTTCGCGGCGAACGCCTCGGGCGAGAGTTGCTGCGCGCGTGCTTCGTCGGGGTTGACCCACGGCGCGAACTCCTGCGCCGACAGCCCCGGGAACGTCAGCATGAGATTGGCGAGATCGCCCTTGGGATCGATGGCCAGCACCGGCAGGCCATCGATGGCCGCCTCTTCGATCAGCGCGATGCCGAGGCCGGTCTTGCCGCTGCCCGTCATGCCGATGCACACGGCGTGGGTGAGCAGGTCCGACGAGTCGTACAGCACGGGCTCGGCGGTGCGCGCGCGCGTCTTCGCGTCGTACTGGCGTCCGAGATAGAAGAGACCGAGCTGCTCGTAGGTCATGACGCGCCATTGTAGCGGCGCACCCTGACAGGTGTGTCAGACGTCGAGGCCGACCGACCGCATCAGCGCCAGGGCGTTGCTCGTGGCGACCACGCCCGGCCGGAGCCGGTAGTCGAACGTCAGGCCGCCGTCCTCGAAGCGGTCGGCGAAGTGCACGTTGACGGCGCGGGTGTCGAGGGCATCGGCGAGCGCCGTCACGGCGAGATCGTGCGTGGTCGCCAGGCCGATCGCGCCGAGGTCGACGAGGCCGCGCAGCACGCCGGCGGCGCCCTGCTGCCGATCGTGCGAGTTGGTGCCCGACAGGATCTCGTCGATCAGGAACAGCGTGCCGGGCGCGGAGGCGCGGGCGAGATCGACGATCTGGCGCAGCTTCGTGATCTCGGCGAAGAAGCGCGATCGGCCCGACTGCAGCGAGTCCTGCACGCGGAGCGTGCCGGCCGGCACGAGCGGCGTCAAGGCGAAGCTGGCCGCACAGACCGGGGCGCCGGCCTGCGCCAGCACGACGTTCACGCCGATCGCCCGCAGCCATGTGCTCTTGCCTGACATGTTCGACCCGCTGACCAGGGCGAGGTGCGGGTCGTCGCCGCCGAGCGCCACGTCGTTGCCGATCGCACTCGATTGCGGCAGCAGCGGATGCGTCACCGCGGTGCCGCGGATCCGCGGGGGACCGGCGCCGATGTCGGGATAGGCGGCCTCGGGATGCTCGTCCGCAAACGTCGCCAGCGCCACGACGGCTTCGATCTCGCCGAGCACGGCGAACCAGCCGGCGACGTGCGGGCCCGCGCGCAGCCGCCACCGGTCGATGGCCCACGCCACCTGGGTGGCCCAGAAGAGCAGCACCGAGACCGGTCCGAAGAGCTGGTTCTGTCGCGACGTCAGGAGGTCGACGAGACGCGCCAGCCGCCCGATCTCCTCGGCCGCCGGCGCCCCACTGGCGGCGAGCCGCGCCTGCAGGCCGCACAGCCACGGGCTGGTGAACGTCTCCTGTTCCACGCGAGCGATCAGCGCCGCCGCCAGCGCCAGGTCGCGGGCGCGGGCGTCGACGGCGCGGATGGCGGCACGGACGCGTGGCCGCAAGCACAGCCCCACGAGTGACTGCGCCGCCAGGGCGCCGCCCATCCAGGACGGCGGGTCGCCCTGCGCGATCCAGATGGCGAGGCCGCCGAGCGTCGTCGCCGAGAGCACGGCCAGTACCGGCGGTCCCCACGACGGCGGCGGCGCGACTGGGGCCTGCGCCCACGCCGCCACCACCGCCGTTGTCGTGGCCGCGGGAAGGTCGGGAGCGAGCACGGCGAGGTCGTCGCGGAAGCGCTCGTTTGCCGCCAGTTCCCGCACTGCGGCCTGACGGGCCTGAACCACGTCGGGACCGGCCGGCGCGAGCAGCCATGCGGCGAGCGTGCGCTCGCCGACGTCGGTCCGCGCCGACGACAGCAGATCGAACAGGCTGGCGTGACCGAAGAGGTCGAGATCGTCGGCGTAGGGGTGATCGTCCGGCGCCCACGACGTGGCGGTGGGGCCGCGGCCGTGCCAGCGGTCCTCGAGGCGCGCGAGGCTGTGCTCGACGACCGCGAGATGCCGGCGGGCCAGCGCGAACGCCGCGGCGTGGCGGGCATGCGCGACGGCCACGGCACCGAACGCGACGAGCGGCAGCGCCGCCCACAGCGGCGACCATCGCCCGGTGGTGGCGCCGATGGCTGCCAGGCCGATGGCGAGACCGGCCACTGCGAGCCGCGCCGCCGCGAACCGCGCATCGACGCGGTCGTGGCGCGCGAGCGTGTCCTGCAGCCGCGAGCGCGTGGCGGTGCGGGCCGCGGCTACGGCCGCACGATCCCGTCGGCCGTCCACAGATACAGAGTGCGCCGGCGGTTGGCGCTGTCGGTGAAGGTGTCCACCTTCTCGGGCGTCCAGTCACCGAAGCCGAAGTTGTGCGCGACGATGCGGGTGCCGGGCTTCAGTGCCCGGGTGAGCACGGGACGCAGCTTGAGGTTCGACGCCGTGAGCAGGTAAGTGGTGACGACGGTCGCCGTCGAGACGTCGGTGGTTAGCGCGTTCTCGAGCTTGAAGGTGACGAGATGCTGCACGCCCTCCTTGCGGGCGTTGGCGTTGGCCTCGGCGATGCGCTGCGGATCGATGTCCACACCGATGCCGCGGGCGCCGTAGACCTTCGCGGCCGTGATCGGAATACGGCCGTCGCCGCAACCGAGATCGATGACGACGTCGTCCTTCGTGACCTTGGCCAGCGTCAGCATCCGGGTCACGACCTCCTGCGGCGTCGGCACGTACGGCGCTAGATTGGGCGCGTCGGGCCGGCGCACGGGCTGCGGCTGAGCTTGGACGCTCGCCGTCACCGGGGCCAGGGCAAGGGCGAGGAGCACGAGCCGGCGTCGCATGGGGCAAGGATACCTGTCTTCCGCCTTCGGGCCGGTGCCGAAGGCGGGCGGTAACTGCCGGGGGACGCTTGGGTTAGGGCTGGCGCCCGGCATGCACGAGACGGCGCAAAAACCCTCGGAATTCCGGGCACTTTCGGTGATCGGACGGCCTCGCGCTGGGCTATAATGAGCGAGGAAGTCGAGGGCAACATCCCGCCCTTACTGACCTACCAAAAAACCTGGAACGGGGGCCACGTGTCATTCTCGGTCGGCGACAAGGTCATCTACCCCAA
>CADEDM010000302.1 GCA_902826065.1 uncultured Acidobacteriota bacterium
TCCCGCCCGACGGCTATCTGCAGGGCGTCCGGGCGTTGTGCGACAAGCACGGCATCCTCATGATCTGCGACGAGGTGATGGCCGGCTTCGGCCGCACCGGGAAGTGGTTCGGCGTCGATCACTGGAACGTCGTTCCCGACCTGATGACGATGGCCAAGGGCCTGACGAGCGCCTACGTGCCCCTCGGCGCCGTCGGCATGCGCCGCAGCCTCGCCGAGCACTTCCGCGACAAGGCCTACAACGGCGGCCTCACCTACAACAGCCATCCGCTCGGCTGTGCCACGGCGCTGGCCACGATCAAGGTCTACGAAGACGAAGGGATGATCGAGAACGCCGCGACGATGGGCGTGGTGATGGCCGATCTGCATCGCGAGCTCGCCGCGAAGCACCCGTCGGTGGGCGCGGTCCGCAACATCGGCCTCTTCGGCATCATCGAGCTGACGCGCAATCGGAAGACGATGGAGCCGATGGCGCCGATGGCCGGCAGCTCGCCGGAAATGGCGGCGCTGGGGAAGCAACTCCGGCAGGACGGGCTCTACACCTTCCTCCGCTGGCACACGTTCTTCACGAACCCGCCGCTGTGCGTCACGGAGGCCGAGCTGCGCGAGGCCTTCGCGATCATCGACAAGGCGCTCGAGATCACCGACCGCGCCGTCGCCGGCGCCTGAGGGGCACGGGGCAGGCCCCGTCAGCCGTCGAGGCGCGGTTCGGACATCAGGGCCAGGGGATTGCCCTCGCTGTCGGTGAATGCCGCCAGCCAGACCTCCCGGTCGGCCAGGGTGGCGATCTTCGCCGGCGGCGTCGTGAACGTGACCCCGCGGGCCTCGAGGCCCTCCGCCGCGGCCCGGATGTCGTCGACGGCGAAGTAGAGCACCGAGCCCGGGTGGTCGAAGCCTGGCGAGGGCGGCGACAGCATCAGGCGCACGCCGCCGCAGTCGAAGAACGCCAGGCTCGGCGGCGCCGTGAACAGCAGCGGCACGCCGAGGACATCGCGGTAGAAGCCGACGGCGCGATCGGTGTCGTGCACGCGCTGCGCGATCTGGTGGATCCGGCCGAGGGCGGGCGAGGCGAGGGTCATCGGAACCTCCGGGGTAATTGATTAGCTAAGGCTAACTAATTCATACTGCATCCATGGCACCGCCTGCAAGCCGGGCCCGGCGCGAGGCCGTGGCCGACGCCCTCCACTCCGCGTCGATTCATCTGCTGCGGGCGATCCGCGCCGTCGACCCCGACACCGGGCTCGGGCCCGCCCGCCTCTCGGCCCTGTCGGTGCTGGTCTTCGGCGGCCCGCACCGCCTGACCCGCCTGGCCGATCTCGAGCAGGTCCGTCCGCCGACGATGACCAAGGTGGTGACGGGGCTCGAAGCGGCCGGTCTGGCCCGCCGCCGCGCCGACCCCGACGACGCCCGCGCCATCCAGGTCGAGGCCACCGCGCGTGGACGGTCGCTGCTGCTGGAGGGCCGGCGCAAGCGCGTGGCCCGGTTGGCCGGCGGCCTGGCGCACCTGTCGCCCGGCGATCTCGACGTGCTGGCCCACGCCGCCGCGGTGATGGAGCGCGTCGCCGGGCGGCTGTGACCGCCGGCTACTCGGTGAGCCGGTGCTCGATGGCGTAGCGGATCAACTCACCGGTCGTCGTCAGCCCGAGCTTGCGCAGCAGGTTGGCGCGGTAGGTGCTGACCGTCTTGACGCTCAGGGTGAGCTGCTCGCCGATCTGGCTCACGCTCTTGCCCTTGCCCAGCAGGCTCAGCACCTGCAGCTCGCGATCCGACAGGGTGGCCTCGTCGGCGCCGTCGAGGCGGCGCGTGACGTTGCGGGCCAGGTATTCGGCCAGCGTCGGGCTCACGTAGGTGCGGCCGTCGAGGATGGTGTGGATGGCCGCGACCAGGTCCTCGGCCGCGCGCGTCTTGCTGACGTAGCCGGCCGCCTGGGCCTTCAGCGCGCGCACGGCGTACTGCTCCTCGGGTTGCAGGCTCAACATCAGCACTTTCTGGTCGGGCCGCAGGCGCTTGACGTCCTTCAGCACCTCGAGGCCGTCCATGTCGGGCAAGCCGATGTCGAGCACCACCAGGTCCCAGGGCCGGGCGCGCACGTGGTCGACGACACTCTTGCCGTCGGCCACCTCCATCACCATCTCGGTGTCGAAGGCATCGGTGATGAGCTCCTTCAAGCCGTGACGCACGATGCCGTGGTCGTCGGCGATGAGGAAGCGCAGCGGCGCCCGCTGATCGCGACCCGTGGAGCCCACGATCACGCGCCTCCCCGCGGCAGCGTCAGGCGCACGCGCGTGCCGGCGCCGGGCTGACTCGTGACCGCCACGGTGCCGCCCAGCAGCTCGGTGCGCTCGCGGATGCCCTTCAGGCCGAGCGAGCCGCTCGCGGCGGCGGCCTCGGGCACGAATCCCCGGCCGTCGTCGTCGACGTCGAGGCGCACGCGATCGCCGGCGCTCGTCAGCGTCACGCGCACGGTCGTCGCGGCGGCATGTCGGGCGGCGTTGGTCAGCAGCTCCTGCGCGATGCGGTAGAGCGCGGCGCCCTCGGCCGGCCCGAACACCGCCGCCCGGGTGGCCTCGTCGATCGTCACCTGGCACTCGAAGCCGGCGTGACGTTCGATCGATGCCGCCAGACCCTCGAGTGCGCGGGGCAGGCCGAGCTGATCCAGCGCCGGTGGCCGCAGCTGGCTGGCGACGTGGCGCACGCCGTGCAGCGCCATGTCGAGGACGTCGCACACGTTGGCGGCCTTCTCGCGAAACGTGTCGGGACGTCCGGGGGCGGGTTCCGGGGCGTGGGCCCGCAGCCACGACGCGCTGAGCTTCGCCGCCGTCAGCAACTGTCCGAACTCGTCGTGCAGCTCGCGGGCGAGGGCAGCGCGCTCGCGCGATTCGGCCAGGTGCACGTCGCGGCCGACGGCGCGGAGGCGGGCGTGCGTCTCCACCAGCGAGCGATGCGCGCGCGTGACCTCGGTGACATCCGTCATCGCGCCGATCATGCGCACCGCCGCGCCGCGCGCGTCGCGGACGATGTGGGCGCGGTCGAGGAACTCGCCGTACGAGCCGTCGGCGATGCGGAAGCGGTACTCGTCCTCCCACGCCGCCGCCGTGCCGCCCAGCGCCTCGTTCAGCGAGGCGACGACCCGCGGCCGATCGTCGGGATGCAACCGCGACGTCCAGGCGCCGATGTCGGCTTCACGGCCGGGATCATGGCCGAAGAGCGCCGCCGCGTTCGGGCTCCACCAGTGCACGCCGGAGGCGATGTCCCAGTCGGAGAGCACGTCGCGCGTCGCCTCGGCGACGAGGCGGAAGCGTTCCTCGCTCGAGCGGAGCCGGTCGTAGGCGTGGGAGGCGGTGTCGTCCATGACGCCCGTCGCGGTGTCGGGGGCCGGCATCGGAGCGGCGACCGACGTGCCCAGACCGACGACGCGGAGCGGCGCGCCGGCGGCATCGCGCGACGCCACACGCGCGCGCTCCAGCCGCCACTGCCAGACGCCGTGCAGATCGCGGACCCGCCCGGTCCATTCCACCATGACGGCGAATCCGCCGAGCAGCGTTCGCACGGCGTCGGCGCCGCGAGCTCGATCGTCGGGGTGCACCAGGGCGGCGAGGGCGTCGGCCGCGGTAGGCAGGGCACCGGGGGCAAAGCCGAGCGAGGCGACCCACGTATCACCCAGGCGCACGGCGCCCGTCGTCATGTCCCAGTCCCACGTTCCTGATCCCAGGGTCGTGAGCGTCTCGGTCAGCCAGGTCGCGCCGGCGTCGGAGGACGGCCCGTGCGGCGCGGCTTCTGGCTTGTCGTCGACACGGGCACGAGACACACGGCCTCCCGGACATGCGCGGAGGGGACGGCTGCAGACAGTCCCCGGACGCTACCACAGGTTTTCGGCCATAACGGGCCCGTCCTCTAGGACGAACCCCTACCCGCGCCTCGGCGGACGTCCGGGTGGTTGAGCCGGGTCCGTCCGTCCCCCCGCCATCCGCCGGCCGATGGTGCCCGCCATCGCCGCCCGCTACGCTGGACGTCGTGTCCGCGCACTGGACTGGAGACTCGCATCGGGCCGTCACCGACAGCTCGGTGACCGCCTGGGCGGAGCGTATCGCGGCGATGTCCGCGGCCCGCCGCGGCGGCGCCAGCGTGCGTTACACCGCCGCGCGCCTGCCGTGGATCCGAATGGTGCTCGACAGCGTCGCCGCGCACGGCACGCTCAGCTCGCTGGTGCGTGCCGCCATGGGCCGGCCGGCATCGGTGCGGCGCCGCTAGTCCGAGGTCGTCGCGACGCACTCACGGTGCCGCGTGATCACGCGGCGCGCCGCGCGGACCGCAGCGCCACGGCGCCGGCGATCGCCGTGATGGTCGACCCGGCGAGGATGCCGGTCTGGGCCGCGGAGTAGGCCGGCGTCGCGCCGAACGCGAGACCAGCGATGAAGAGCGCCATCGTGAAGCCGATGCCGGCGAGCCACGCGGCGCCGTGCAGCAGCCGCCACGTCACGCCGGCCGGCAACGCCGCCAGCCCGGCGCGGCATGCCAGCCACGCCGCCGCCGTGACGCCGAGCGGCTTGCCGACGATCAGCCCGAGCGCCACGGCGAGGCTCACGCCCGCCGGCGAGGCGTCGTCGGCCCGCAGCGCCACGCCGGCATTCGCCAGCGCGAAGATCGGCATGACCAGGAACGCCGCCGGGGCGTGCAGCGCATGCTCGAGGCGCAGCAGCGGCGCCGTCACCGCGCTGCTCGCGGCGTCGAGCGCGTGCAACGCCTCCTGCTGGCCCGGGCTGGTGATGACGTAGCCGTCGCCGGTCTCGGTGCGCTCGAAGTCGGCAACGAGACCGCGCGCGGTGTGCGCGAACTCCGTCGCGTCGATGGGCGTGTTGGTCGGGATGGTGAGGGCGAGTGCGACGCCGGCAATCGTGGCGTGGACGCCGCACTCGTGCACGGCCAGCCACAGGCCGGCGCCGAGCACGAGGTAGGGCCATAGCACGCGCACCCCGGCACGATTCAGCGACAGCAGGACCAGCATGAGCCCGCCGGCGACGGCGAGCGCGTTCGCGTGCACCGTCGCGGTGTAGGCCACGGCGATGACGAGCACGGCCACCATGTCGTCGACGATCGCCAGCGCGGCGAGGAACACCTTCAAGCCGGGCGGCGCCCCCGGTGCCACGAGCGCCAGCACGCCCAGCGCGAAGGCGATGTCGGTGGCGGTGGGGATGGCCCAGCC
>CADEDM010000303.1 GCA_902826065.1 uncultured Acidobacteriota bacterium
CCTTCGGCAGTCGCACGGCCTGGCTGCGGTTGGTCATGAAGACCTTCGCGGTTCGTGACATGTCGGGCACCTCCCGACGCCAGTATGCCATATACAATTCGTATATGGCGCCGCGTGCGCAATACGTGCGTCCATCTGGGCTTTCGAGCGGTTCTCGCGGATCGGGAGGAAGCCAAAAGCCCGTAAGTCCTTTGTTTTCAACAACTGGACGCAGTCCGAATCCCACCCTCTCCGCCATCAATAAAGCATTTTCAGGTCAACAAGTTGCAGTTCACCAATGGCTGAGCTGTACCTGTTTCGTACCTGACACCGGCACTTGGGTGGGTTTTCCACCCACGACTTGGAGTCGCGGCCCATTCTGGAGCTGCTCGCGAAGGAACCGGCGGCGGTTCCTCGCTGGGCGTCCCTGGGACTGGACGGACGTCAACGCCGAGCCGAGAGTCCATCCGATGCGCCCGCACAGTCGCGCCAGCGTCGACCGCAAATCCATCCCGCCTCTGCGCTGGCCTTACGCGCCCGCCCCGCGGCGCGCGGCGCGCGCCGTGCTGGCACTGCTGGTCACCCTCTCCACCACCGCGGGGGCTGACGCCCAGCTGGCCACCGAGGAAGCTGGCGCCCTCCGCCGGCTGAATGTGGCGTTCTCGGCCTTTCAGCCGACCGACGCACGCCGCAGTGCCTGGGACACGGCGACGCAGTTTCCTGAGAGCTTCGACGGACGTCACGACGGCATCACCGCGGTCACGACGATCGTCGAGCGACTCGACTGCGACGACGCCGGTGACATGTATCGCAAGGAGCAACTCGTGCTGGTGCTGGTCGTCGAACGCCCGACGGGGGCGTCGTACTGGACGAGCTTGCCACCCGGCTCCAAGAACTGTAACGACGAGGGCGACAGGTGGGACATCATCGATCGGCACGACTCGCTGAGTGCGGAACCCGAGGCGGTGGACGGCGGTACGGTGACCCCGGACGTCCCCATGCTGCACCTTGGCTACGGCGTGACCTGGGACCGGTATGACCGGCGCAATCGACTCGTCATCGACGCCCGCGTCTCCCCCCCGGTACTGGTGGCGGTACTGACCTCGAGCCTTGACGACCACTACTGTGCGAGCAATTGGCCCACGCGCGTATCGTGCGCCTGGGACGACAGCCGTGGCGACCTCGCATGCGCCGAGCGCTTTGGTGATGCAGTAAGGCGATCATGGCTGGCCACGGGCGAGCTGTTGCCCGGGACGTCGGCGTCCACGGCGGCGGTCACCTCCGCCGCCTGGCTCGACGCCGCCATAGCCAAAGGGGGACTGGTGGGAAGCGCCGGTGACACCAGCGACCTGGGCTCCGTGCGAGTGATCGCCGAGATTCCGAGCCGGCGCCGCGGTGAACAGGTCTTCCTTCTTGGGGCCGACGACGCCGTCGACAAACCGTTCTTCCTCGCGACGCGCGGCGCTCACGGCACGAGGGTCGAGACGGCGGTCGTCACGCCCCTGTTAGCACGTCCTCCCGAGTTTAGAGACCGGCCGGCGCTCGAGAACTACCTCTCTGCCGGCACTCCGCCCACTTTCCGGGTGCGCACCCTGAAGGTGTCGTCAGGCGGCGTCCGGTTGCTCCAGGTCACGGCCTCGACACCGCGGATGACCACGCTCTGGCACCTCGCGATTGAACAGACGCCAGCCGGCGCGCTCGCGCAGGCGATACCGCTCGCGACCAGTAGTGGGTCGGCAACCAGGGAGTTGCTCGACGCGACCGAGGGGGAGGCCTGCGACCCGGAGCTTGGAGGTTTTGCGCAAGCCCGCCGAGTGACGGCATCCCCTCTGACGATCGACTACGACGTCGAACCGACCTTCAGAATTAGAAATCACCTGGGGCCAACGCGCGAAGACCACACCTGCACCGTCGGCGCGCGCGCCACGTGGCGGTCGGGCGCCGGCTTCGACATCGCGCCCGCCAACGCCGCGTGTTCCAACATCCGCTTTCGTCTGGCTGTCGTGCGTCCCGACGGCTCGCTGGAGTTGCACACACGGACGCGACCCGAGAAGCCGCCGAGCCCTCAGTAGACGGCACGATTGGCGTCGTTCGATTTTCCCGCGAGACCGACGCTGCCTCGCCCGCTGCACGGCGCGCGTCGAATCAGGCGTAGGTCGAATCGGTCCGCGGTGCATGCCGACCGAGCCCCCCACGCCGGAAGCTCGTAAGGTTCGACTTCCTGCCGGCGTTCAAGGTGTGAGGTGCGCCATTGCGCTGTCCCTGTTTTGTACCTGATACTCAGGTTTCTAGAGGTTCTGGCGGGTTCTGGCGGTTCCGATCCGGCCTAAATCGTTGAGGGGAGCGGATCCTTCGGGAACGAATCCCACCCTCTCCGCCAATCCACCTCCCGCGTAACGGCTCCCGCCGCTCACCCATAAGAACGCCCGTCGGGGCGCAGTTCTTGCGCAGGCCGGAACAGCTGACGATTTGACACCGGTCGCCAGTTTCTCCATGCTCTCGACACTTTGGAGCCGGATCGTGCCGATCGGTTCCGACGAGGAGGTGCCATGGCCCGTCGACTGCTCGCGCCGCTCGCAATCGCCGCTCTGATCACGCAGGCGCCGCACGCCCAGACGGTCAGCTGGCGGCCCACCGTGATGGGCACGAACGGGATGGTTGCGGCCGGGCATCCGCTGGCGGCCGAGGTCGGCATGCGCGTGCTCAAGACCGGCGGCAACGCCGTTGACGCTGCGGTGGCGGCCTGGGCGATCCAGGGTCAGGTGGAGCCGGGCATGACCGGCCTCGGGTCCGATATGTTCGCCCTCGTCTATCTGGCCAAGACGAAGGAAGTGAAGTTCATCAACGGCACCGGCTTCGCGCCGAAGGCCGCGACCATCGACTACTACACCAGCCACGGCGGCATGCCCGACGACGGCGGCCTGTCGATTGCCGTGCCCGGCGCGGTGAGCGGCGCGGCGCTGATGCTGCAGAAGTACGGCACCAGATCGATGGCCGACGTGCTCGCGCCAGCCATCGACGTTGCCGAGAGCGGCTATGCGATCTCGGAGGGCCTGGCGCGCGGCCTCGACGGCGGCAAGGCGAAGCTCGGCAAGTTCCCGTCGTCGACGAAGATCTGGTTCAAGGACGGCGCGCCGTTGCAGATGGGCGACGTGGTGAAGAACCCCGACCTCGCGCGCACGCTGCGGGCCATCGCCACGCAGGGGCCCGCCGGCTTCTATACCGGACCGGTGGCCAAGGCGCTCGTCGCCGGCATGAAAGCGCACGGCGGCATCATCACCGAAGAAGACATGGCCGCCATGCAGGCATTCGAGGATGCGCCCATCTCGATCAACTACAAGGGCTACGACGTCTACGAGTGCCCGCCCAACTCGCAGGGCTTCACCATGCTCTACGCCCTCAACCTGCTCGAGGGCTTCAACCTGCGCTACATGGGCCACAACAGCGCGGCCTACCTGCATGTGGTCACCGAGTCGATCAAGCTGGCCTTCGCCGACCGCAACCAGTACGTGGCCGACCCGAAGTTCACGCCCAACATCCCGATGCGCGAGATGCTGTCGAAAGAGTACGCCGCCAAACGTCGCGCCCTCATCGATCCCAACCGCGCCATCGTCGGCGAAGCGCCGTTCGGTGATCCGCGCCGTGGCACGGCCACCTCCAGCGCCGGTCAGCTTGCCTACGCCGGGCCGCAGCCGGTGCCCGCGCAGGCCAATCCCTACGACCCCGACAAGGTGATCAACCTCACGACCTATCTCACTGTCGTGGACAAGGATCACAACATGGTGTCGCTCACGTCGAGCCTGCTGAGCGGCTTCGGCAGCGGCCTCGTGCCCGACGGCACCGGCGTGATGATGAACGACCGCATGAAGTACTTCTACCTCGACGCGAACGACGTGAACTCGCTGCAGCCCATGAAGCGCGTACGTCAGACCATCAACCCGGCCATGGCCCTCAAGGACGGCCTGCCGGTCGTGAGCTTCGGCACGCCCGGTGCCGACACGCAGCCGCAGACCCAACTGCAGTTCTTTCTGAACTTCATCGAGTTCGGCATGACCGTGCAGCAGGCCCTCGAGCAGCCCACGGTGATCAGCAACAGCTTCCGCGATTCCTACCATCCGCACGCCGTGCTCGGCATGCTGCTCACGCCGATGATGCTGCCGGCGCACGTGAAAGAAGGCCTGGCCGGGCTCGGCCACAAGCTCGACCTGCGCGACGTGCGCGGCGTGGGTTCAGTGAAGGCCATCGCCGTGCATCCCAAGACCGGGGTGCTGATGGGCGGGGTGAGTCCGACCGGCGACAGCTATGTGATGGGGTGGTGACGATGCGCCGCGCTTCGGCCGCGGCGTTCGTCCTCGCTACTGCGCGTCCGGGCCTGCGCTCCTGCGGGCGAAGGGCAGCACGCCAAGCAACAGCGCCGTTCCCGGCACCACCAGCATGACCATGAGCATGTTGATGATGTTGATGAAATGGATGTCCAGGTGCCTCCCCACGGCCCCTCGCGAAAACGCATACAGCACGTCTCCGCCCACCGCAAACCCAACCACCGCCATGTGAAGCACCAGGGGAAACACGCCGGCCACCAGGCGCTCGCCTCGACTACCGCCGGCGTGTCGGGACCAGGCCGCGCCGATGGCTCCGAGCACGAGGTAGAAGAGGAATGCCGCGGCCGCCGCGAGTGCGTGGACGTACCAGCGCGGGTCCAACCATCGATCGGCGGGCGTCGCGTACACAGCGAAGGAGAGCCCGGTCGCCGCCGCCAGCAGAATCGTCGTGCCCGGCAGCAGCATGGTGACTGCCTGTCTCGTCATGGTCGTCTCCTCATCCGTCGATCTCTGTACCGCCAAAGCAAGCGAGCTCCAGTCGGGAACGCTTTCCATCGCGTAGGCCATGGCCTCGGCGTCTGTACGTCCCCTCCGAAGTGCGCTGTCGTACGCGTCTTCGAGGTGGGCCGCCAACTCGGCGCCGATCTCGTGGCGCCGTCGGTCGTCCATGCGCACGGACGCGAGATGGCGATGCACCAGCGCAGCCCAGTCACGCACGGCGGAGCCCTCCGATGCGGCGGAGTGCCTGGAAGAACGCGTCCCATTCGAGGCGCGTCGCGCCGAGTTGCTTCAGGCCCTTTGCGGTCAGTCCGTAGCAGCGACGACGGACGCCCGCGGGCGTGGTCTCCCACGTGGCCTTCGTCC
>CADEDM010000304.1 GCA_902826065.1 uncultured Acidobacteriota bacterium
CGACGGTGAGGCCCTTCCACATGTAGACCGCCGCCAGCGAGCCCTGGTGACGCGCATCGGTGCGCGACGTCGGACCATAGACGCGGTCGTCGTCGTAGAGCAGCCGGGCGTCCTGAAGGTTGTTGGCGTTCAGCTCGTCGGCCGCGGTGCCGATCTGGCTCTTGGCCTCGGCCAGCGTGTAGGTGGCCGTGAGGTCGAGGTTGTTGGTCATGCGGCGCTTGAAGCCGGTGATGAGCGCGGTGTACTTGCTCTGACCGCGGCTGATCGCCGGACGCGTGCCGATGGCCGCCGGCTGCACGTTCAGGAACGCGAGCTGACGCGTGCCGCTAGCGCCGCCACCGACCGGGCCGGTGTTGATGCGCGGCCGCGTGTTCAGGTCGCGGCCGTCGGCGCGCACGCCGTCGACCGTGATGACCATCGAATCGCTGAGCGCGAACGAGTAGCCGAGCGAGGCCTGCCGCGTGTACGGCATCTGCAGGCGCGGGTCGGTGAACTGGCCGAACAGCGGAACGGCGCCGGCCTGGTTCTGGCTGAGGACGTTCGTGAGCGGCTGACCGACGCGGAAGAAGCTGCCGTCGGGGTTCTTGATGCCGGTCTGGTCGTCGATCGACACCACGGCGCCGAAGCCCTTGCCGCTGGCGTCGCTGGCCGCGAACAGGGCGTTCGAGTTCGTGTACGCCATGTCCATGTAGATGCCCCAGCCGCCGCGCAGCACGTCCTTGCCGTCGCGCAGGCTGTAGGCGAAGCCGAGACGCGGCTGCCAGTTGTTGGTGTCGTTCTTCGGATCCTTGCCGAAGTTCTCGAGCCCCTTGATGCCGGTCAGCAGGCCGGCCTTGCCGGCGGCCTGCATGAGGACGAAGTTGGGGTTCTTGGACTGGTCGAACTGGTAGCCGGTGATGAGGTCGTAGCGCAGGCCGATGTTCAGGGTCAGGTTGTTGGTGACGGCCCAGTCGTCCTGGACGTAGCCGGCGTACTGCTTCAGCGGGATGTTCGCCGAGGCGTCGCCGTCGTTCAGCGTGATGATCGAGATCGGCCCGCCGACGACGTCGGTCAGGTGCGTGTGCTGGATGACGCCCTTGCCCGAGTTGAAGGTGATGAACAGGCGCGGCTCGTTGATGAAGTTCACGCCCATCTTGAAGTCGTGGCCGATGCCGCCGAAGCCGGTGAGGTGCCACGAGAAGTCATCGCGGAACTGCCACTTCTTCTGCTGCGTCGACTGCGGAGTGTTCGGGCTCTGGCCGATCGCCACCTGGTTGGGGAAGAGCTCGTAGGGGTCCTGGCTGTTGGCCGTGATGCCGTTCGAGAAGTCGGCGTACTGGAAGATGAACTCGTTCAGCTTGCTGCCGCCGAGTACCCAGTTGTGGTTGGCGTTGATCGAGTTGAACTTGTTCTCGCTTTCGCCCCAGCCGTTGACCGGCTTCAGCTGCGTGGCGCCGTAGGGCTGCGTGTTCTGGTTGCGGCCGTAGCGCACCGACAGGTACTGGTTGGCGGTGGCGTTGGCCGTCACCTTCACGTTCAGGAGCGTCTCGCGATACGGCGTATCGAAGACCCCGTCCTTGTCCGGGAACAGGCCCTTGGTGTTGACGACCTGCTTGGTGTCCTGCTGCGTGCGCTCGGCGGCGGCGAAGTAGTGCAGCTTGTCCTTGATCAGCGGACCGCCGAAGCTGCCGCCGAACTGGTGGCGGCGATAGTCCTGCTTGTCGGCGCCGGTGGTGTCCTCGGTCGTCGTGATCGAGTTCACCGACTTGTCGCGGAACAGCTCGAAGGCGCTGCCGCGGTAGGTGTTGGTGCCGCTCTTGGTGACGATGTTCATCACACCGCCGTTGCTGCGGCCGTTCTCGGCCTTGGCGCGCGAGGTGACGAAGTTGAACTCCTGGATCGCCTCGAGCGGGAAGAGCTGCAGCAGGCCGCCGACGGTGTCGTCGTTGTTGTCACCACCGTCGATCTGGTAGTTGACGTTGCGGCCGTTGCCGCCGTTGATCTGCGGCGAGTACTGCGTGCTCTTGGTGGGGTCGGAGTGGTTGCCCAGGCCCACGCCCGGCAACGTCGCCGCGAGGTTCGCGAACTGGCGGCCGTTGAGCGGGATGCTCTCGATGCGGCCGATGTCGACGACGCCGCCCACCGACGACACCGACGCCTCGATGAGCGGCGTCTGTCCCGTGACCACGATGGTCTCGGCCACGGCCGCCACGCGCAACGTGAAGTCGAGCGTGATGGTCTGGCCGACGTTGACGACTACGTCCCGGCGGTCGAGGGTGGTGAAGCCGGCCAGCTCGACCTTGATGTCGAACCGGCCGATGGGCAGCGACGCCATGCGGTAGGCGCCCGCTGCATCACTGACGTCGACCCGGTTGAAGCCGGTGCTGGGGCTGTTGACCGAGATGGTCGCGCCCGGAATGGCGCCGCCCTGGTCGTCGAGCACGCGCCCGATGATCGAGCCCGTCGTCTGCTGTGCCGCAGCGGTGGCCGCGAACAGCGCCACGCTGGCGACGGCCGCCAGAAGTAGCCTTTTCATAGATGTGGTCTCCCTGAAGTGGATGCCGTACAAGTCACACGTCCTTGCGTAACGCTCGTTCTAGAGCAAGGCCCGGACCAACCGTCACCCGTGAAAGGCCGTTCGTCCCACAGGCCCCAAGATCACGGGATTCACGGCAAACCGCTGGTCAGGGATGAACAACGGTTGCTGACATATCCAAATATCCGGAGACACTTGGGGACATCTTCCCGGTTTTTTGGGCCCAGTGATGGGAAAACTTGGATGGGCGGCGCCTGACCGGGACGGGTCAGCGGACGGCGTCGAGCAGGCGTTGGACTTCGGGCCGTTGCGGCGCCCCGGACGGCAGCCGTTGCAGGAGCGTCGATGCCTCCTCAGCAGCCTCGGCCCGCTGTCCGGCCCTGGCGTGGGCGATGGCCAGCGTGAAGCGCGCCTGGTGCAGGTCGGGATCGAGCGCGAGGGCGCGACGCAGCAGCGGCACGGCGGCCAGCGGCTGCCCGGCGTCGGACAACACCGCGCCGCGGTTGGCGATGACGACGGGGTTGTCGGGCTCCACCTCATCGGCGGCTTCGAGCACGGCTGCCGCCTCGCGGCCCTTGCCCTGCGCGACGAGACAGCCGGCAAGACCGAGGTGCGCGTCGGCCGACGGCAGTTGCGCAGCGATGGCGGCGCGGAAGTGCGGCACGGCGGCGGCGCAGTCGCCGCGCTGGGCGAGCGCGAATGCCAGGCGCATGCGGGCCTGCGGGTTCCGCGGATCGTCGCGCACGATCGTCAGGAGGGCGCGTTCGAGCGCGACGCCCGACAGCTCTCCGGACGTCACCTCGGCGAGGCGCGCCGCCAGCTCGCGCCGATCCTTGGGATCGGCGAGCGGTTGGTTCGCGCGCGGACCACTCCCCCCGAGGTAGCCCAGCGACTGCAGTCGCCGGCGTGCGTCGGGCGTGAGCGTCGACGGCGCGGTCGTCGACGCCGGGGCCGCGAACGTCGCGACCTGCGCCTTCAGGCGTGCGGCCTCGGCCTGAGCCGTCGCCACGAGGTTGGCGGATTCGTCGGCATCAGCGGCCGTGTCGTACAACTCCGGCGTCGGCGCGAGGATGTACTTCATCGCGCCGTCGCGCACTGATCGCAGGGGACTCCAGCCGAAGTCCTCGAACGGCGCCAGGGTCTCGGCGTAGAGCTGGCGGCGCGTCCCGGGCGTTCCAGGACCGCCGGGCGACAGCAAGGCTTGTCCATCCATCGTCGCGGAGAGTGGCACCTTCGTCGCCTGCAGCACGGTCGGCGCAATATCGACGAGCGAGACGGGCGCCTGCACCACGCCGGGTGACACGTCAACGCCCTGCACGATGAGGGGGACGTGCAGCGTCGTGTCGTAGACGAACAGGCTGTGGCCGATCTCGCCGTGCTCGCCGAAGGCCTCGCCGTGATCGGCGGCGACGATGACCAGCGTCTCGGCCCGGTCGGCACCCAGTCCGTCGAGCAGACGACCGACCTGCCGATCCGCCTCCGCGATCTCGTCGTCGTACCGATCGCTCACCGGACGGCCGCTGCGGGCGTCGCCGTACGGCGCATGCG
Source organism: uncultured Acidobacteriota bacterium (assembly GCA_902826065.1). Classification (GTDB taxonomy): domain Bacteria; phylum Acidobacteriota; class Vicinamibacteria; order Vicinamibacterales; family UBA2999; genus CADEFD01. The sequence goes on from CADEDM010000304.1 coordinate 4,064, forward strand.
GCTCGAAGAGGTGCACCCACAGAAACGAGCGGGCCGGGCGGGCGGTGCGCCACCACCCGAGGGCCTCGTCCACGGTCAGCTGACCGGCACGCTCGTCGGCGGGACGGCCGTCGGGGCCGCGGGCCCAGCGATCGCCGTAGGCGTCGAAGCCGCGGGCCAGGCCGAAGCGGCGGTCGAGGGGAAACGCGCTGACGAAGGCGCCCGTCGCGAAGCCGGCCGCCTTCAAGACGGTGGCCAGTGTGGGCAGGCCCTCCGGCATCGCCATGCCGTTGTGGCGGGCGCCGTGCGCCGGCGGATACCGTCCCGTCAGGATCGACGCGTGCGACGGCAACGTCACCGGCGCCGTGGCGTACGCGCGCGCGGCACGGACGCCCGACGCCGCGAGCGCGTCGAGCACAGGCGTGCGGGCCCTGGTGTAGCCGTAGACGCCGAGCCGATCGGCGCGCAGCGTGTCGATCGTGACGAGCAGGACGTGGCGGGCGCCCGGACCACCGGTGGCGGCAACGGGGGCGGGCACCGCCGGCGACCCGCCGCAGGCGGCGATCGCGAGGGCCAGCAGGCCCACAGCCAGTCCCGTCGCGGCGCGCCCCACGGCGCCATTATCGCCCGCTGCCGGCACCGGGTCGCTCGGCTATCCTTGGACGTCATCGACGCCCGCCTGCGGGAGGCGCGCCGGCGATGCACGGAAGGCAGCACGACATGCGAGACGGATTGCGGCACGGCCTGGCGATGGCGGCGGTACTCGGAATCGCGGCATCGGCGGCCGCACAGAGCGTGGCGCCCGGCGCTGCCACCACGCGCACGCCCAACGTCGAGTTCGAGATGATGACGTGGCCCGAGGTGAAGAAGGCCCTCGCCGACGGCAAGACCACGGCCCTCGTCTACAACGGCGGCACCGAGCAGCGCGGCCCGCAGAACGTCAACGGCGGCCACACGCTGCTGGGCCGCGAGCAGGTGCGCGACATCGCGTTGAAGCTGGGCAACGCCCTCGCAGCGCCGGTGCTGCCCTTCTCGCCCAACCGCGCCAGCGCGGACCTGCCGGGCACCATCGGCCTCAC
>CADEDM010000305.1 GCA_902826065.1 uncultured Acidobacteriota bacterium
GCGACGCCGCCGACTCGCCGTCCGTGAACTGCAGCGGCAGCACGCCCATGTTCACGAGGTTGCTGCGGTGGATGCGCTCGTAGCTCTCGGCGATCACCGCCTTCACGCCCAGCAGCATCGTGCCCTTGGCCGCCCAGTCGCGCGACGAGCCCGAGCCGTATTCCTTGCCGGCCAGCACCAGCAGCGGCACGCCCGCCTCCTGGTACTTCATCGCCGCGTCGTAGATCGGCATCACATCGCCGCCCGGCAGGTAGGCGGTGATGCCGCCTTCGACGCCAGGCACCAGCTGGTTCTTGATGCGCGTGTTGGCGAAGGTGCCGCGCATCATCACCTCGTGGTTGCCGCGTCGCGCGCCATAGCTGTTGAAGTCCTTCGGCGCGACGCCGTGTTCCACCAGGTACTTCCCGGCCGGGCTATCGGCCTTGATGTTGCCCGCCGGCGAGATGTGGTCCGTCGTGATGCTGTCGCCGAGCAGGGCGAGCACACGCGCGTCGGTGATGTCCGCGCGGGGCGCCGGCTGCATCGACAGGCTCTCCAGGAACGGCGGACGTCGCACGTAGGTCGAGTCGGCCTCCCAGTTGAAGCGATCGCCGGTGGGCACCGGCAGACTGCGCCAGCGCTGGTCGCCGTCGAACACCTTGGCGTACTGCGACGTGAACGCCTGCGACGTCACGCTCGACGCCATCGCGTCCGCGATCTCCTTGTCGGTCGGCCAGATGTCCTTGAGGTAGACCGGCTTTCCGTCGGACCCGGTGCCCAGGGCCTCGGTGGTCAGGTCGAGGTTCATCGTGCCGGCGATCGCGTAGGCGACAACGAGCGGCGGCGAGGCGAGGTAGTTGGCGCGCACGTCCTGCTGGATGCGGCCCTCGAAGTTGCGGTTGCCCGACAGCACTGACGCTACGACCAGGCCGCGCTCGCGAATCTCGCTGCTGATCTCATCCGGCAGCGGACCGGAGTTGCCGATGCAGGTGGTGCAGCCGTAACCCACGAGGTTGAAGCCCATCGCGTCGAGCGACGGCTGCAGTCCCGACGCACGCAGGTACTCGGTGACCACCTTCGAGCCGGGGGCCAGCGACGTCTTCACCCACGGCTTGCGGTTCAGCCCTTTCTCGGCCGCCTTCTTCGCCACCAGGCCCGCGCCGATCATCACGCCAGGATTCGAGGTGTTGGTGCAGCTCGTGATGGCGGCGATGACGACCGAGCCGTGTTCGAGCTGCGTCGCCGTCGCGACGGCGGCGCCGCCGCCGGCGGCCTGCACCTTCACGCCCTTCTTCAGTTCCTCGAGCGCACCCGCGAACGACGTCTTCGCGGCGCTCAGCGCCACGCGGTCCTGCGGACGACGCGGACCCGCCAGGCTCGGGACGATCTTCGTGAGGTCGATCTCCAGGCCTTCGGAGTAGGTCGCGTCCGCCGTCGCGTCGGTACGGAACAGGCCTTGAGCCTTCGCGTAGGCCTCGACCAGCGCGACATGATCGGCCGTGCGCCCGGTGAGGCGGAGGTAGTCGAGCGTCAGGTCGTCGATCGGGAAGATGGCGACGGTGGCGCCGTACTCGGGGCACATGTTGCCGAGCGTGACGCGGTCGGCGATCGTGAGGTGGCCGAGGCCCGGGCCGTAGAACTCGACGAACTTCCCCACCACCTTGTGCTTGCGCAGCGCCTCGGTGATGGTGAGCACGAGGTCGGTGGCGGTGGCGCCCTCGGGCAGCTTGCCGGTGAGGCGGCAGCCGACCACCGGCGGAATCAGCATCGAACTCGGCTGGCCCAGCATCGCGGCCTCGGCCTCGATGCCGCCCACGCCCCAGCCCACCACGCCCAGCCCGTTCACCATCGTGGTGTGCGAGTCGGTGCCGAAGCAGGTGTCGGGATAGAGCACGCCGCCCTCGGCGCACACGACGCGCGCCAGGTACTCGATGTTCACCTGGTGCACGATGCCGGTCTCCGGCGGCACGACGCGGAAGTTCTCGAACGCGCCCTGGCCCCAGCGCAGGAACACGTAACGCTCGCGGTTGCGCTGGTACTCGAGTTCGCCGTTCAACTGCAGCGCATTCGCCGACGCGAAGTGATCCACCTGCACCGAGTGGTCGATGACCAGCTCCACCGGCTGCAGCGGGTTCACCTTGGCCGGGTCGCCGCCCAGCGCCGCGATGCCGTCGCGCATCGCCGCCAGGTCGACCACGCACGGCACGCCGGTGAAGTCCTGCAGGATGACCCGCGCCGGCATGAACGAGATTTCCTTGTCGGCATGCGCCGCCGCCGGATTCCAGCCGGCCAGGGCCCGGATGTCGGCGGCCTTGACGAAGGCCTCGTCTTCGCGCCGCAGCAGGTTCTCGAGCAGGATCTTCAGCGAGAACGGCAGCCGCTCCACCGACGGGAAGGACGTCGCCAGCGCCGGCAGGCTGAAGTAGTCGTAGGCCTGGCCTCCCGAGGTGAGGGACGCCTTGGTGGAGAACGAGTTGCGGCTGGGCATGATCCTCCAAATTCTATCAGGGCGCCTGCGTGGCCGCCCTCCGACTGGCGGGCCGGCCGCCCGGGCGCGGGCAGTCGTCGTCCCGGCGGCGGACACTGCGCGGAAGCCGGGGCGTCGACGGCCACACACGCGCACGACGCGGACGGCGGATTCAGGGCTGTTTCCCGGTAGACCGCGGCCACAACGCCGGCTGGCACGCGATTGGTAGTGCGGGCGGCATGCGCGACCTCCTCATCGGGCTCCGCTCCCTCGGACGCACCCCGGTCGTCTCGGCCGCGGCGATCCTGTCCATCGCACTCGGCATCGGCGCCACGACGGCGCTCTACGCCGTGGTGCGGCACGTGGTGCTGCAGCCGCTCCCGTTCGCCGACGCCGATCGCCTGGTGATGCTGTGGGAGACGTCGCCCGACAACGCCTCGCGCTGGGTGGCGCCGGCCAACTACCTCGACTGGCGCCGCGACCTCTCTGACGTCGTCGATACCATGGCGGCGTTCGACAGCTTCTCCACGTCCGTCGGCGGCGGCGGCACGCCTGAGCGGCTGCGCGCCGTCTCGGCGTCGGGCACGTTCTTCACGGCCCTGACCCAGAACGCCGCGGAGGGTCGGCTGCTCCTGCCGGAGGACGACGCTCCGGGCGCGGCCTGCGTGGCGGTGCTGTCGGCGGGCCTGCGCACGCGGCGCTTCGGCTCGGCACCGGTGGTCGGACAGCCGCTCGTGCTCGACGGCCGCGCGTGCGAGATCGTCGGCGTGCTGCCGGCGTCGTTCGTGTTCCCGCTGCAGGCGCGCGCCGAGCTGTGGATCAACGGCGATCGCAGTGTGCCGCGGTCGTTCCCCTTCCCCGGCGACGTCACGACGATCCGCGACTCGCACATCATCTACGTGCTTGCCCGCTTGAAGCCGGGCGTCGCCGTGCCGACGGCCGACGCGCGTCTGGCCACCGAGGCCGCGCGACTGGCCTCGGCGTATCCCGACACGAACACCGGACTCGGCGCCCGCGTCGAGCCGCTGCACGCGGCCGTGGTCGGCGGCGGCATCACGCGCGTGCTGTGGCTGCTGCAGGCGGCGGTCGCTGTGCTGCTGCTCGTGGCCGCCGTGAACGTGGCGCACCTGCTGATGGGCCGCGCGGCGAAGCGGCAGCAGGAGATCGCCGTGCGCGTCTCGCTGGGCGCCGGCCGCGCCGACCTCGCGAAGCAGTTGCTGGGCGAAGCCCTCGCCTACGCCCTGCCGGGCGGCCTGCTGGGCGTGCTGCTGGCCACCTGGGGACTCGACGCGCTGGTCGCCGCGGCGCCGGCTGGCCTGCCGCGCCTGCAGGAGATCGCCTTCGATCCCGGGGTGCTGGCCGCGGCCCTCGGCCTCACTGCCGGCACCGCCCTGCTGGTCGGCCTGGCGCCACTGCTCTGGATGCGCGACCTCCCCGCCACCGGTCTCGCCACCGGCGGCGTGCGCGTGGCCGGCAGCCGCACGACGCGGCGCTGGCACCGGGGCCTCGTCGTCGGTGAGCTGGCCCTCGCGCAGTTGCTCGTCGTCGGCGCGTGGCTGCTGGCGTCGAGCCTCGCGGCAGCGACGCGCGTGGATCTCGGATACGAGCCGGCCGGACGTCTGGCCGCCGATCTCTCCCTCGCCCCCGACCGCTACCTGCGCCGGCCCGACCCCGACGCCTTCCGCGCCGACACGACGCCGCGCCGGCAGTTCGTCGACGCCGTCATCGCTCGCCTGTCGGCGACGCCGGGTATCCGCGACGTGGCCGTGGCCTTCACGGTGCCGCTCTCCGGCGCCCCGAACCGCGGCGTGAACATCGCCGGCGCGCCGCAGCCGCCGCGCGGCCAGGAGCCGGACGCCGACTTCCAGATCGTGTCGCCGGGCTACTTCGCCACGCTCGGCGTCCGCCTCGTCGCCGGCCGCGTGTTCGCGACCAGCGACGACGAGCGCGCCCGGCCGGTGGCGATCGTCAACGAGACGTTCGTGCGGCGCTACTTCGCGGGCGCCGATCCGATCGGCCGCGAGCTGACCTTCGGCAGCGATCGCCGGCACGAGATCGTCGGCGTCGTCGCCGACACGCGCTATCGCCGCGTCGAACAGGCCGCCGACCCGACGTTCTACGTCCCGCTGGCGCAGAACGACGAAGCGTGGCCGTTCCTCGCCATCCTGGCCCGCACCGACGGCGAGACGACCGCCGGCCTGCAGGCGATCCGCGCCGCGGTCGCCGCCGCGGATCCGGCGCAGCCCCTGTCCTCGGTGCGGTCGCTCGACGAAATCGTCGGCGAAGCGCTGGCGCCGCGCCGCTTCAACACCACGCTGGTGCTGCTGTTCGGACTGGTCGCGATGGCCATGGCGGGCGTGGGCGCCTACGGCGTGATGGCAGCGCTGGCGGCCGCACGAGCGCGAGAGTTCAGCATCCGCGCCGCGCTCGGCGCCACGGCGTCGTCGCTGTCGGCGCAGGTCCTTGGGGAGACCGCAGTGCTCACGGCCGCCGCCGCGCTGCTCGGCCTCGGTGGAGCCGTCCTTGGCGCGCGCGGCTGGGAGCAGCTGCTCTACGGCGTCGGCGCGCGTGATCCGAAGGTGCTCGCCGCCGCGGCGTTGACGGTGGCGCTGGCGGCACTCGCGGCAGCGTGGCCGGCGGCT
>CADEDM010000306.1 GCA_902826065.1 uncultured Acidobacteriota bacterium
GCACGTTCATCGAGCCGGCGCAGTCGATCCGCCACTTCGGCGTGAAGGTGAAGCTCAACCCGGTGCGCAGCCTGCTGACCGGCAAGCGCGTCGTGCTGATCGACGACTCGATCGTGCGCGGTACCACCAGCCGCAAGATCGTGAAGATGGTGCGCGCCGCCGGCGCCGCCGAGGTGCATGTGCGGATCAGCTGTCCGCCCACCATCTCGCCGTGCTTCTATGGCGTCGACACGCCCCAACGCAGTGAGCTCATCGCCGCGACGCACACGCTCGACGAGATCCGCAAGTACCTCGAGGCCGACTCGGTGGCGTACCTGAGCCTCGAGGGCCTGCTGTCGGCCGTGACGCCGGAGAGCGGCCGCTACTGCACGTCCTGCTACACGGGCATCTACCCGGTCGCGTTCCCACGCGATCAGGCGGCCTACCTGCAGCTCACGCTCAAGCTCGATGGCAAGGGCGCCGCGGCCGCCGCACCGCCGGTGCCGCAGGCGGAGCCGGTGGTATGAGCGGCACGAGCTACAAGGCTGCCGGCGTCGACATCGACGCGGGCAACGAGACCGTCCGCCGCATCAAGTCGATCGCGCGCGGGACGTTCACGCCGGGGGTGCTGTCGGAGATCGGCTCGTTCGGCGGCCTGTTCTCGCTGGCGCACGGCGGCTGGCAGGATCCGGTGCTGGTGTCGAGCGCCGACGGCGTCGGCACCAAGCTCAAGGTCGCATTCCTGGCCGGTGTGCACGACACCATCGGCCGCGACCTGGTGAATCACTGCGTCAACGACATCCTGGTCCAGGGCGCGACGCCGCTGTTCTTCCTCGACTATCTCGCCACTGGACGGCTGTCGCCCGACGTTGCCGAGCAGATCGTCACCGGTCTGGCCGCGGCCTGCCGCGACAACGGCTGCGCGCTGCTGGGCGGCGAGACGGCGGAGATGCCCGGCTTCTATGCCGACGGCGAATACGACGTCGCCGGCTTCATCGTCGGCGCGGTGGAGCGCGCGCGCCTGGTCGATGGCAAGGGCCTGGTGCCCGGCGATGTGCTGATTGCCCTGCCATCGGTGGGGCTGCACACGAACGGCTACTCGCTGGCCCGCCACATCGCGTTCGAGACGCTGGGCCTGTCGGTCGACAGCCACGTGCCGGAACTCGGCGAGACCGTCGCCGCGGCGTTCCTGCGGCCGCACAAGTCCTATCTGCGGGCCGTCCAGCCGCTGCTGCGCGAGGGCCTGGCCAAGGGCCTGGCGCACATCACCGGCGGCGGCATCACCGACAATCTGCCGCGGATCCTGCCGGCCGGCCTGGCGGCGGAAGTGCGCCGCGGGACGTGGCCGGTGCTGCCGCTCTTCACGTGGCTGGCCGACGCAGGCCAGGTGCCGCTCGACGACCAGTACCGCGCCCTCAACATGGGCGTCGGACTGATTGCCGCCGTGGCGGCCGCCGAGGCGCCACGGGCGACGGCGATGCTGCGGGCGGCCGGCGAGACCCCGTATGAGATCGGGCGCATCGTCAGCGGGAGCGGCGACGTCGTCTATGTCTGATCGGCCGGGCCGCCGCGTTGGCGTGCTCGTCTCGGGGCGCGGCTCCAACCTGCAGGCCCTGCTCGATGCGGTCCAGGCCGGCACGCTCGACGCGACGATCGCCGTCGTCATCTCGAACGTGCCCGGCGCACCCGCGATGGACCGCGCCCGTGCCGCCGGCGTCGAGACGGCGGTGATGCCCCACCGCGACTGGCCGACCCGCGAAGCCTACGACGAGGCGCTGGCGGCCGCGCTGCTCGCCCGCACCGTCGATCTCGTCTGCCTCGCGGGCTTCATGCGCCGGCTGTCGGCGCGCTTCCTCGCGGCGTTCCCGGGGCCGGTGCTGAACGTCCACCCCTCGCTGCTGCCGGCGTTTCCAGGACTCGATGCCCCCGGCCAGGCCGTCGCGCACGGCGCGAAGGTGGCAGGGTGCACCGTGCACCTCGTGACGGCCGAACTCGACGCGGGCCCCATCGTGGCCCAGACCGCGGTGCCGGTGGCGTCCGGCGACACGGGCGACACCCTGGCAGCCCGCATCCTGGTCGAGGAGCATCGCCTGCTGCCGGCGGCGGTGGCGCGGGTCCTGGCCGGCGGGTGGCGCGTGGACGGCCGCCGTTTCGTCGACGCCTGAGCCCGGCCCGCGCGACCTCGCGGCCCTGCCAACCTACAGCGCTGACTGGCTGCGCAGCGTGAGCAGCGACACTTCGGGGGCGCAGTTGATGCGAATCGGCGCGACCACCGTGCCGACGCCGCGGCTGACGTAGACGGTGCAGTTGCCGTCCGTGCCGGGGCCGGCGATCACCGGGAACCGCCTGGCCGCGACGGCGCCGAGGCCCGGCAGCACCACCTGGCCGCCATGGGTATGCCCCGAGAGCACGAGCTGTGCGTCGAGCTGCGCCGCCTCCCGCAGTCGCCGTGGATCGTGGGCCAGCACGAAGGTCGTCGTGCTGCCCCCGTCGAGCACGCGGGCGATCTCGGCGGTGCGGCGGGTCCAGTAGCGCAGCCCCGCGATCATCACCGATTCCCCGCGAATCGTGCGCGTGGTGCGCTGATCGCGCAGCACCTCGAACCCGCGAGCCGCCAGGGCGGCCGGCACGACGCGGTCGTCGTCGTGATTGCCGAGCACGGCGAACGATCCCGAGGGCGCGCCGACCAGCGGCGCCAGCATCTCGGCCGACGGCACGGCCCACGTGGTGTCCTGGTCGGTCACGAAGTCGCCGCCGAGCACCGCGAGATCAGGACGTTCGTTGACCAGCAGCGCGACGGCAGCGCGGATGTCGGCATCGGCGACCGTGGCGCTCGCGTGCGTGTCGGTGATGAGGCCGACTCGCAGGCCGTCGAGCGCACGCGGCAGGCCGATCACCGGCAGGTCGGCGCGGCGCAGCTGCACCTGGTGCCGTTCGTAGGCGACGCCGTAGGCGAGGCGGCCGGCGACGGCGCCGGTGCCTGTGGCCAGCAGTCCGCGCAGCACCGCGCGTCGTGTCGGAGACCAGCCGTCGAAGGACATCGCCACGGGCTGGACGAATGTTAGCGCAGCCGCTCCGCGACGGCCGGGCGGTATAGTGTTGCGCGTGAATTTCCTCGAAGAACTCCGTTGGCGCGGCCTCATTCACGATGTCACGGAGGGCCTCGAACAGGCGCTGACGGCAGGACCGATCACGGCCTACATCGGCTTCGATCCGACCGCGTCGAGCCTGCACGCCGGCTCGCTGCTCACCATCATGGGACTGGCGCGGCTGCAGCGCTGCGGGCACCGCCCGATCGCGCTCGTCGGCGGCGGCACCGGCCTCATCGGCGATCCCAGCGGCAAGAGCCAGGAGCGCAATCTGCTGACGATCGAGCAGACCGCCGAGAACGCCGAGGGCATCAGGCGACAGCTCGAGCGCTTCCTCGATTTCTCGCCGGGGCTGTCGAACGCGGCGCTGATGCGCAACAACATCGACTGGCTGCGGCCGGTGGGCTTCCTCGACTTCCTCCGCGATGTCGGCAAGCACTTCACCGTGAACGCGATGATGGCGAAGGAGTCGGTGAAGCGCCGCATCGAGGGCACCGACGGCATCAGCTTCACCGAGTTCAGTTACCAGCTGCTGCAGGCCTACGACTTCCTGGTGCTGCACGATCGCGATCGCTGCGTGCTGCAGATGGGCGGTTCGGACCAGTGGGGCAACATCACCGCCGGCTGCGAACTGGTGCGGAAGGTGCGCGGCGCGCGCGCGCACGGCCTGGTGTGGCCGCTGCTGACGACATCGAGTGGCGCGAAGTTCGGCAAGACCGAGGGCGGCGCGGTCTGGCTCGATCCGGCGCGCACCTCGCCGTTCCGCTTCTACCAGTTCTGGCTGAACGCCGACGATCGCGACGTCGAGACCTACTTGAAGTGGTTCACGTTCCTGGACGCCGGCGCGATCGCGGATCTGATGACGACGCAGCAGTCCGATCCCGCGAAACGCCTCGCGCAGCGCGAGCTGGCGCGCGTCATCACGCGGGTCGTGCACGGCGACGATGGCCTGGGGCGCGCGGAGCGGGCGTCCGCGGTCATGTTCGGGGGGCGGCTCGCCGACGCCGACCCCGGCGATGTCCTGATGGTCTTCGACGACGTCCCGTCGACGTCGATTGCGCGGGCCGCCCTCGACGGCGATGGGGTGCCGGCGGCCGATCTGGCCGTTCAATCCGGTCTGTCGGCCTCGAAGAGCGAGGCGAACCGCCTGATCAAGCAGGGCGGGTTCTACGTCAACGACCGGCGGTTGGCCGAAGGCGACGCCCGGGTGATCGCGAGCGACCTCATCGGCGGGCGGGTGCTGGTGCTCCGCAAGGGGCAGCGGGAGCGTCGCGTCGTTCGCGCGGAAGGCTGAGCTTCACACATTTTCACGCTTTTCTGCGCCGGTTCATGGGAAACGGTTGACAGGCCTCTGCGGGCCTGTATACCATCGGAGTCTCTGTTTGACGCGTTGCCTCCGGTCTAGGGGTGGCGCGACCCGCTCGAACGCCTGCTCGGCTCTACGCCTGCGGTTGTCGGTTTCCGGGAAGGTTCCAGTGACTAGGCACGTGGACGCAGTCGTCCTCGGCCGGTCGACGGAAATGGCCATCGCAAGGCGGCCAGCGGCAAACGGAAAAAAACTGTTGACGCCGGTTTCGCCGTCGTCGTAAGTTTGTAAGGTTCCCCTAAACGAGGCGAGGCCGTCGGTACGGCAGCGCGGGGAGCCCGGATGGCGCAAGCGTCCGGCCTCGGTTCTTTGAAAACTAGATAGGACGTGCACACAAGTCCGCCGACGCCCGAGCGCAAGCCCGGGTCGAAGCGGATTTCAAAACCAGCCCGTCGAGTGACAGCCGTTCCGCAGGCCCGAGCGCAAGCAAGGGTGAGGCGGGACACACAAGACGTAACAAACAGAAGAGCCATCGAGCTCTCTCTGGTTGAGCAGATGCCCGTGAGTCGCCGCAAGGTGGCAAGCGGACAAACACTTTAACTTGAGAGTTTGATCCTGGCTCAGAATCAACGCTGGCGGCGTGCCTAAC
>CADEDM010000307.1 GCA_902826065.1 uncultured Acidobacteriota bacterium
CGCGGCGCTCCGCACAGACACCGGCGTCGGCGTCGCGACGAATGGCGGCCGCAGCGGCCGCGGCGCCACGAGCACCGGCCGTGGCACGGGCAGGTCGTGGGCGACGGCGCTGTCGGTGACGTGCGTCGAAAACGGCGGCATCACCGGGAGAGGGGCGGGGGGCAGGGCCGATTCGAGGTGGCCGGCGGGGCGGTCGGCCACGGCGAGGGCGCGGCTGGCGAGCTTCGCGATGAGCGCGCGGCGGTTGCCGATCGCGACCGTCGCCAGTTCTTCCGACAGGTCGCGGGCCCCCGGCGAATACGCGACGGCTTCGACCTCCGCCGGCGCGTCGCGGCCCGCCAGCAGCTCGCGGAGAAGGCGCGCGACGTCCTCTGGCGCTTCGTGCTCGGTCGTGTCTGGCAGTTCGACGTCGCCGTCGCGCGTGATGAAGCAACTCTCGGGACTGACCAGCGAGGGCCGCGCGGACATCGCGGCCGTGACCTCGCTCAGCATGGCCGCTTCCTGCGCCACCGCGACGGCATCCTGCCAGGTCAGCGGCACGTCCAGCGCGAGCACGCGCGCGATGGAGATGCGGGTCGAGTCCATTGAGAAGGCGGCGCCGCGGCGGTCGCGGCGTGGTATGAGCCTACACGGATTCCTCGTGCCCGCAAATCGGCCGGTGGCGCAGGGCCCGCCGGCCGCAGGAACGCTGCTAAGCTGTGAACACATGCGTCAGGCCGTCACCGTGTTCGTCCTCGCGCTGCTGGTGGCCACCCCCATCCACGCGCAGACGAAGAAGGCGCCCGCGCGCCGCCCTGCGCCCGCCCGCCGGGCGCCCACGCCGCCGCCCCTCACGCGCGTGCCCGCCACACTGGTGTGTCCGTCGGAGCTCGGCGATGGCGTGGCGACGCGCCGCCGCTTCTGCGACGTGCTCACGGGGCGTGACCCGAAGGACGGCATCGTCGTGACGATCCCGCCGCACGTCGGCCCGGCGACGCTGTCGTTCGAGGTGCACAACCGCCACACCTACTCGGCCGATCTCGTGAAGCGGAAGATCGGCTACCGCCACTACACCGCGACCATCGGGGTCCTGCTCATGGACGGCACGCTCGTGGATCGGGCCGTGGTCGACTCGGAGTTCCGGACCGAGAAGGACCTCTACGATCGCGTGAGCGGCGGCGCCGGCCCTGGCGGTGTGAAGGCCGTGGCCCCCACCGGCGCCGAGTTCGTCCAGTTCACGCTGCCCGAGGCGGCCCTCGAGGCCAGCGTCCTCGGCGAGAAGCTGACCATGGTGCGGCCCGACGGCACCGATCAGTTCACCGCGCCCGGACGTCCCGTCGCCACCATCAGCAACGTGATGATCGAGTACCGGCCCGCGCCACCGCCGCGGACGCCGACCAAGAAGCGGTGAGCGGCGCGACGCTGCCGCGCGCGAGCGGTTCTACAATGGGCCCGCCCCCGGGCACCTCGTGAGCGCCCTCGTCAGCATCATCGTTCCCGTCTTCAACGAATCGGCCACCGTCGCCGCCGTCATCGCCCGGCTGCTCGAAGTGCCGATGCCGGCCGCCCGAGAGATCCTCGTCGTCAACGACGGCTCGACCGACGGCACCCGCGCCGTGCTGGACGCCATGCCCGCGCACGACGCCGTGCGCGTCATCCACGCGCCGAAGAACGGCGGCAAGGGCCGCGCGATCCGCATCGGCCTGGCCGAGGCCCGCGGCACGATCATCGCCATCCAGGACGCCGACCTCGAACTCGACCCGGCGCAGATTGCGACGCTGGTCGCGCCGATCCTCGCCGGCGAGGCCACGGTCGTCTACGGCTCGCGCTTCCTGCAGCCGACGTCGCGGGCGCCGTGGCTCACGGTGGTGGCGAACCGCACGCTCACGGCGTGGACGAACCTGCTGTACGGCGCGCGCATCACCGACATGGAGACCTGCTACAAGGTCATGCGGACCGACATCGCGCGCAGCCTCGATCTCGAGTCCGATCGCTTCGACATCGAGCCCGAGATCACCGCGAAGCTGCTGCGCCGCGGGCACGCCATCGTCGAGCGGCCGGTGACCTTCGAGCCGCGCAGCCGCGCCCAGGGCAAGAAGATCGGCTGGCGCGACGGCGTCCGCGCGCTGCAGGTCCTGGTCAAGTACCGCTGGTCATGACGGTGCGGCACGCGGCGGGGATGCTGGCCCTGGCCGTCGCGATTGCCGCCGGCGCGGCGGCGTGGTCGTGGCGTACCGGCGCCGTCGGCGGATCGGACTCCGCCTGCTACGCGCTCATGACGAAGGCCTACGTCGAGGGCCGCCGTCAGCCCGAGAGCGTGCTGGCGCGTGAGGCCCCGTGGCCCGACGCCACGCGCGCCGCCGCGCCGGGTGGCTTCCTGCCATCGGCCGATCGGCCGGGCGCCGCCGTGCCGGTCTGCGCGCCGGGCTACAGCCTGCTGCTCGCGCCGCTGGCCGCCGTCGCGGGCCTTGGCGCCGTGCACGTGGTGCCGCCGCTGGCGATGGCGGCGTGCGTGTGGCTGTCGTTCCTGCTCGGTCGACGTCTCGACGGGCCCTGGACGGGGAGCGCTGCAGCCTGCCTCGTGGCCACGCACCCGATCCTGTGGTTCCAGGCGGTGCAGCCGATGAACGACATCACGACCGGAGCGCTGTGGCTCGCGGTCGCGGTCGCGGCCCTCGACGGCCGCGCGGCCGTGACGGGTGTCCTCGTCGGGCTCGGTCTGCTCGTCCGGCCGAACCTGGCCCCGGCGGCGGTCGTGGCCGTGCTGGTGTGCGCGGCGATGCAGGCGGCCGCGACCGGCCGCCACACGGCTCGCGCTGTCGTCGTCACGGTGATGCGCGCCAGCCTCGCCGCTGCGCCAGGCGTCCTGGCCGTGCTGGCCCTGAACGCGTCGCTGTATGGGTCGCCGTTTCGGTCGGGCTACGGCGATCTCGACCGGCTGTTCGCCGCGTCGAACGTGCCGGTGAACGTCGCTCGCTACGGCGCCACGTGGCTGGCGATCTCGACGCCCTTCGTGTTGGCGGCAGTCGCCGCGCCGTTCGTGCTGCCGCGCGATCGGCGCCGTCGTGCCTGGGGGCTGGTGGCGCTGGCGGCGGCGCTCTCGATCGTCTACCTCGCCTACCAGCCGTTTCCCGAGTGGTGGTATCTCCGTTTCCTGCTGCCGGCCGTCGCGCTGTCGCTCGTGCTGGCGGCGAGCGTCATCACCACGTCACTGCGGCGCGTGGCCGGCCCGCCGGGCGCGGTCGCGGCCGTGGCCCTCGCCCTGGCGTGGAGTGCGTGGATGACGCAACGGCCCGAAGCGCGCGAGGCGCGCGGGCTGCAGCAACTCGAGGCGCGCTTCGCCAGCACTGCGGACGCGGTCGCCACACACCTGCCGCACGACGCCGTCGCGCTCACCGGCTGGGACAGTGGTCCGATCCGCTTCGGCACCACCCGCGAGATCGTGATGTGGGATGCGCTCGACCCGGCGTGGCTCGATCGCGCCATCGCCTGGCTCGACGCCGCCGGGCGTCCGCCGGCGATCGTGCTGGAGGGCTGGGAGGAGGCCGGGTTCCGGGCGCGGTTCGCGGAGCAGGTGTTCGGCGCACTCGACTGGCCGCCGCGGGTCGACATCGACCGGCGCGTGCGCGTCTACGTCCCGTCGGACCGCGCGCGCTACCTGGCCGGCGAAGCGGTGCACACGGAAACGGTGGTCGCACGCCGACGGCGTGCCGGCCGCTGATCGGACGGCTATAGTGTCGGCAGGGTCGCCGATGACCGACGCCACCGACATCCGCATTCGTCCCGCCATGCGCGACGACGTGCCCGCGATCGTCCGCATCTACAACGAAGGGATCCGCGGGCGGGGCGCGACGTTCGAGACCCGCGAACGCACCGACGACGACGTCCGCGTCTGGTTCGACGACCCGCGCTTCCCGATCCTCGTGGCGGAGGAGGGCGGCGAGACCGTGGGCTGGGCCGCGGCCTCGGCCTACCGCGCCCGGGCCTGCTATGCCGGCATCGCCGAGTACTCGATCTACGTCGCCACCAGTCATCACGGCCGCGGCGTGGGCCGCCTGCTGATGCCGGCGTTCCTCGACGCCCTCGAAGGCGCGGGCTTCTGGAAGGTGCTGTCGCGGCTGTTCCCGGAGAACGGGCCCTCGCGCGCGCTGTGCCGGCGCTTCGGATTCCGCGAGGTCGGCACCTACCGGCGCCACGCCCAGCTCGATGGCGTCTGGCGCGACGTGATCATCGTCGAGCGGCTGCTTCGGGCGGCGGCGCGGACGCCATGACGGCGCTGCCGCTGCCGACGTTCGTGCCGATCTTCCTGGCGGCGCTGGTCGGCCGTGCGGCCTGGCCGCCGGCGCCTCGCCGCTGATCGCGACCGACGCCTACGCTTCTTCGCCGAGGTGGAGCTGGCGCTCCGTGGCGGCGAAGCGATCCGCGGCCGCGCGCTCGGGGGCGGCGAGCGACACGACGATGCCGACCACGAAACTCAGCGGAATCGACACGATTCCGGGATTGCGCAGCGGGAACCACGCGCCGCCGTGCTTCAGCAGATCGACCTGGATCGTCGGCGACAGGTAGATCAGCCCCAGGGCCGTGGCGGTACCGATGACGATCGACGCGACGGCGCCGGCGGTGGTGAACGGCTTCCAGAACATCGACAGCAGCAGCGCGGGGAAGTTGGCGCTGGCGGCGATGGCGAACGCCAGGCCCACCATGTAAGCCACGTTCTGGCCCTTGAAGGCGATGCCGAGGAGGATCGAGACGATGGCCAGCACCACCGTCGCCGCCCGCGCGACGCGCAGTTGCTCGCCGCCGTCGGCGTGCCCGCCGCGGACGACGTTGACCCAGATGTCGTGGGACAAGGCCGCTGCGCCGGCCAGCGTGAGGCCGGCGACCACGGCGAGGATGGTCGCGAAGGCGACCGCGGCGATGAACCCCAGGAACGCCTCGCCGCCGACCGCCTCGGCCAGCAGCGGCGCCGCCATGTTGCCGCCGGCGTCGATGGCGCGGATCGCGTCCTGGCCCACGATCACCATCGCGCCGAA
>CADEDM010000308.1 GCA_902826065.1 uncultured Acidobacteriota bacterium
TGCCGCCGCAGGCGAAGTCGTCGATGCTCGAGGATCTCGAGCGGGGACGGCGGCTCGAACTGCCGTGGCTGAGCGGCGCCGTCGTGCGCCTGGGCCGCGAGGTGGGCGTGCCCACGCCGACACACGCCCAGATCGAGACGTTGCTGATGCCGTTCGTCAACGGCGGCGCGCCGCCGTCGATCTAGCGCGCGCTAGCGCCGGCCCGACGCGCCGGCAACGCTGAAGCCCACGGCCAGCCAGCTCAGACAGATCGCCACGGTGCCCACGACGTCGCTGGGCCAGTGGGCGCCGGGAACGACCCGCGCCCCGCCGGCGACCAGCAGCACGATCACGCCCGCCGCCAGGACCACGGTGCGGAGCGTGTTGCCGCGCGGCGGCCATGCCAGCACCACGAGCGCGCCGATCGTGACGCTGTAGAGCGTCATGAAGGTCGACGGGAACGACAGCCCCGTCGGGTTGCCCATCACGGCGATCAGCTCGCGCGAGGGACGGGGCCGGCCGAAGAGCAGCTTCGACGACTCGCCGAACGTCTGCTCGAGCAGGATCGCGATCATCACCACGATCACCGCGCGCAGGCCGGCGAGCCGCCACGCGCCCAGCAGCGCGATCGCCATCAGCCCGTATTTCAGCGGCGCGGTCGCGGTCGACACCATCGGCGCCACCCACGCCGTGCCGGGCGAGATCCCCTGGACCGCGCGCGCGACGGCGGCGTCACCGGGCAGAGAGCGCAGCAGGCGCGCCTGGATGCCGAACACGAGCGTGATGGCGAGCGCCACGAGCACGAGGGTGCGCAGGTTCATGTCGCGCATTATTCCCCAGCCACACCATCGAGGCCGAGCGTCGTGCTGATGCGGGCCAGGCGTGCCCAGCGTGCGTCGGTGGTGCCGCCCCGCTCGACGGCCTCGCGCACGAGACGGCGGCCCACCGGATACGCCAGCATCTTGGTGCGCTGCTTCTCGATGAACCCGAGCATCCCCGGCGGATCGAGGACCATCGCCTCGTCACGCAGCCGGGTGGTCGCCGCCTCGGTGCCCAGCGGCGTGTCGAGATAGTCGGCGGCGATGTAGGCCACCTCGAGGTCGAGTCCGGCCGCCAGCCGCTCCACCCGCACCAGGGTCTCGGCGACGGCGGTTGGCAGTCCTGCCGCGGGCAGCAGCACCTCGCGGCAGACGCGCACGCGCGCGTCGAGTGGCAGCAGCAACTCTGCGCCAGCCTCGGCGGCGCCCTCGGCGAAGAGCCGATGCGGGCCAAAGGACGGATGCAGCAGCCGCTCGCGCCAACCGCGGCCCTGTGCCAGCGCGCTCGACGCCAGCACGTGCTGCGCATGATGCCCCGGGGTGCCTTCGTGCGCGGCGAGCTGCAGCAGATGCGCGGGATCCGCCCCGCCGCGACGGGCGACCCAGAGATCCGACGTGAGCGGGCCGCTGGGACGGGAGAACGCGGCCCAGCCCTCGGTGTCTTCGGCTCGTGTGGTCAGGGCTTCGCCGCCGGGCAGCGGCAGATGACCACGGGCGGCGGTGCGGCACCAGTCCACGGCGGCGCGGAACACCGCCTCGACACGATCGGCGGGCACGGCGTGCCGGCGGCGAAATGCGCGATGGCGCTCGGCGAGCGGGCCCGAACCCGGCAGCAACGCGCCCAGATCGCGCCGCACCGTGTCGAGCGCTGCAGCGTCTCGCGGTGGCGCGACGTGGCCGAAGGTCCGGCGTGCTTCGTCCGCGAAGGGCAACGACTCGCCGAGCAGGCGCGCGGCCGCCGTGTCGAGCGCCCGCGCCTGTCCGGCCAGGTAGTACAGACGCGTCGCGTCGGTGATGGCGGCGGCGCCTTGGGCGACGACGCCGTTGACCGCGTCCGCCGCTGAGGCCGCCCTGGTCAGCGTGTCGAGGTCGGTCACGAGCGCGACGGTCTCGGCGCGGATCGCGGCGACCGGGCGGCGCGGGCCCTCTGGCGCGCCGGCCCCGCCCAGCCAGGCCTCGACCAGCGACGGCTGGTGCAGGGCCAGCTCACGCGTCAGGCGCACGTAACGGTCGGCGAGTGCGCCCGGCGCCGGGCGTGGGTCGGCGACGCTGACCGAAGCGTTCTCGCATCCGGGCAGGCTGCCGGCGACGGCCACCGCGCCGAGCGCGCGCAGCAGATCGCGGCGGCGCGGGTGCCAGGCGCCCGTTTCGCGGGTCGCCGTCCCGGCACGGCCATTTTCGTTCGATATCGATGACATCGCGAGACACGGATCTTCGCATGATCCGATTGACAAGGCAGCGCAACGGCGGGTTCAATGCGGCAGCCCGCCGTCGATGTTCGACGCCCGGCTGCACGAGGAGAGCGCCGATGCGCCGGCTGTCCCTGTTGTCCGTCTCCGTCGTCGCCCTCATGGCCGCCGCCTGCTCGCAGCAGGGCGCGCCCTCCGCCGCGAACCCCGCGGCGGCGCCGTCCGCCACCGCACCGAAGCTCGGTATCCGGCCGGCCGGCGACGAAGAGATCAAGCCCGACATGAGTCGTGTGCCGCCCGACGTCGCGAAGGTGTTCCAGCACATCGACGACAACGTCGACCAGCACGTCGTCAACCTGCAGAAATGGATTCAGCAGCCGTCCATCTCGAACTCGGGTGAAGGCATTCCCGAGTCGGCGGAGATGGTGAAGGGCTTCTTCGACGAGCTGGGCTGCCAGCAGACGCAGGTCTACGACGTCGGCGTGACCGAGTACGGCACGCCCGGCAACCCGGTGGTCTACGCCAAGTGCGACGAAGGCGCCGAGAAGACCATCCTCATCTACTGGATGTACGACACGATGCCGGTCACGCAGCCCGACGCGTGGCAGCACGCGCCGTTCGAAGGCGAGATCACCGAGCAGGCGCCCTACAAGAAGGTGATGTTCGGCCGCGGCGCCACCAACTCCAAGGGCCCGCAGATGGTGCAGCTCAATGCCTTCCGCGCCATCAAGGCCGTGCACGGCAAGCTGCCGGTCAACCTGATCGTCGTCGCCGAAGGTGACGAAGAGCGCATGGACATCGGCCTGCGCAAGTGGGTCAAGGATCACCCCGAGCTGCTCGAGGGCGCCGACGCGATGATCCGCTTCGGCAGCCAGGGCAACAGCGGCGGCGGCGGCTTCGGCGGCGGATCCGAGGGATGTGTCTACGTCGAGCTGACCACCTCGGGCACGGCGTGGGGCCGCGGGCCCACCGTGTCGGACATCCATGGCAGCAACAAGCGCGGCACCGACAGCCCGGCGTGGCGCCACATCAAGATGCTGGCCTCGCTCGTCAGCGACGACGGCAACACGCCGCTCATCGACGGGTTCTTCGACGGCATCCAGCCGCTGACGCCCGACCAGGAAGCGAGCCTGCGCGCCGCGTCGAAGAACACCGACCTGAAGGTCGCGGCCGAGAACCTCGGCGTCGCGCGCTTCATGTATGACGACCCGTATCAGGTGCTGAAGACGCAGCGTTACGGCACGTCGTTCAACCTCGACGGCATCTGGGGCGGCAACATGTATGCGGGCGGCGCCGGCGCCATCCTGCCCAACAAGATCACGTCCAAGCACAACTTCCGCTACGTGCCCAACATGACCGGCCCGGACATCGTGAAGAAGTTGCGCGCGCAGCTCGATCGGAACGGCTACAAGGACGTCGAGGTCAAGTTGATCGGCGACGTGCCGTGGGCGCTGATGAACAGCGACAACGACGCCGGCCGCGCCATGAAGACGGCCTACGAAGTGATGAACATCCCGCACGGCCAGCTGCGAGGCGACTGGGGCATCGGCGGCGGCGCCGGCGCCGGCGGCTACTGGCCGGCGTACCTCTTCGGCAACGGCGAAGTGGGCGAGAAGGTGTCGCCGTTCAAGGGTGTGCCGATCGTCGGCGGCGGCGGCGGGCACGGCGGCCGCGCGCATGCCGCCAACGAGTACTGGGTCATCGAGGGCGCTGGCAAGGTGCTGGGTATGGCCGGCGCCGAGAAGTCGATCGTCACCGCGCTCTACGCGTTCGCGGGGAAGATTCCGCCGGCGGCGAAGAGCACGAACTGACGACGAGCGGATAGGGGCCAGCGGCGAGCGGCCATGCCCCAATGCCTCATGGAGGTGCGGTGATGCGACGGATTTCCCTCTCTCTCACGTGTGCGGCAGCGGTGCTCGCGGCGGCGTGCCAGCAGGCTGCGGCCCCGGCGGCCGACGCGCCGAAGGCCGCCGATGCCGCGGCGGCCGCCACGCCGAAGCTCGGGATTCGCCCGGCCGGCGACGAAGAGATCAAGCCCGACATGAGCCAGGTGCCGCCGGAGCTGGCCAAGGTCTACGACCACATCGACCAGAACATCGATCAGCACGTGGTCAACCTGCAGAAGTGGATCCAGCAGCCGTCGATCTCGAACTCGGGTGAAGGCATTCCCGAGTCGGCGGAGATGGTGAAGGGCTTCTTCGACGAGCTGGGCTGCCAGCAGACGCAGGTCTACGACGTCGGCGTGACCGAGTACGGCTCGCCCGGCAATCCCGTCGTCTACGCCAAGTGCGACGAGGGCGCCGAGAAGACGCTGCTCATCTACTGGATGTACGACACGATGCCGGTCACGCAGCCGGACGGCTGGCTGAACCCGCCCTTCGAGGCGAAGCTGGTCGAGCAGGCGCCCTACAAGAAGGTGATGATCGGCCGCGGCGCCACCAACTCGAAGGGCCCGCAGATGGCGCAGCTCAATGCCTTCCGCGCCATCAAGGCCGTGCACGGCAAGCTGCCGGTCAACCTGATCGTCGTCGCCGAGGGCGACGAGGAGCGCATGGACATCGGCCTGCGCAAGTGGGTCAAGGACCATCCCGAGCTGCTCGAAGGCGCCGACGCGATGATGACCTTCGGCGGCCAGTCGCCGAGCGGCGGCGGCGGCTACGGCGGCGGCTCGGAAGGCTGCGTCTACGTCGAGCTGACCACCTCGGGCACGGCGTGGGGCCGCGGTCCCACGGTGTCGGACATCCACGGCAGCAACAAGCGCGGCACCGACAGCCCGGCGTGGC
>CADEDM010000309.1 GCA_902826065.1 uncultured Acidobacteriota bacterium
GCTCGGCCAGCGTCTCGATGTGGCCGTAGAGCATCGTCATGTTGGTGCGCATGCCCAGGCCGTGCGCCGTGCGATGCACGCTGATGTAGCGGTCGCCGTCGCACTTGTCGTACGAGATCTTGCGGCGCACGCGCGGCGCGAAGACCTCCGCGCCGCCGCCGGGAAGTGAGTCGAGGCCGGCCTCGCGCAGTTCCTCGAGCACCTGGCGGTCGGTCTTCCCGTAGTGGTCCGCGAAGAACGCAATCTCCACCGCGGTGAAGCACTTCAGGTGGATGCCGGGCCGCACGCGTTTCAGGCCGCGCAGCAGGTCGGTGTAGTAGCTGAACGGCAGGCCCGGGTGCAGGCCGTTCACCATGTGCACCTCGGTGAGGGCCTCGCCGTCGCGCGCCCGCAGGCGGTCGAGGATCTGCTCGACCGACGAGGTGTGCGCGCCGCTCATGCCTTCCTTCAGCCGCGCGAACGAACAGAAGAGGCACGACGCCTCGCAGACGTTCGTGGCCTCGAGGCGCAGGTTGTGGTTGAAGAAGGTCTTCGCGCCGTGCCGGCGCTCGCGTTCGCGGTTGGCGAGCCAGCCCACCGCCAGCAGGTCGGGCGTTTCGTACAGCGCGACGCCCTCGTCGAACGTCAGGCGTTCGCGGGCCTCGACCTTGTCGGCGATGTCGGCGAGTCCGGCCGCGCGGAGACGGGCACGCATGGGCCTTGGGCCCGTGCTAGGAGACGCCCCAGACCTGCGCGCGCAGGGTCCGCGACCGCGGGCCGTCGAGTTCGGCCATCAGGATGCGCTGCCACTGCCCCAGCACGACCTCGCCGCCGCTGATCTGCAGGGTCAGCGAGTGGCCGAGCAGCATGGCGCGCAGGTGCGAGTCGGCGTTCATCCGGTCGCAGTCGGAGTGGTCGGGGTCGTTGTGCTGGTAGTAGCTGTCGCGCGCCACCATCTCTTCGAGGAAACGGCGGATGTCGCTGAGCAGGGCCTTCTGGAACTCGTTGATGAAGACCGAGCACGTGGTGTGCATCGACCAGAGGGTGATCATCCCCTCCTTGATCTTGAAGGTCCGCACGTACTCCATGACCCGTTCGGTCAAATCCACCAGCTCGAGCCGCTCGTCGGTGTCGATGACGAAGTTCTCACCGTGGATGACAAGGTTCCCAGCCGTCGCGCGCGACACCGCCTCCACAGGGGTTTCGCGGACGGTCACGGTCGAACTCTTGCTCATGCGTTCCTCTCAGATGCCAGCCCGGTCGGGCTGGTGGGACATCCAAACACAAACACAGTATTTTACGCAATCTTTTCGCGGCGTCGCAATCGACGGTATACTCGGCCGAAATCGACGCGATCCCGTGGCTGGCCAGGGAAGCTGGGTGAGAAGCCCACACGGTCCCGCCACTGTAAGCGGATAGCGTCCGTCCCGCGACCAGCCGTTGCTGGTCCGTCACTGCCGTCGCGTCCCTCACGGGCCGGCGCTGGGAAGACGAGGGCGGCGCGCACCCTTCCGCGAGTCAGGAGACCTCCTCCACGGGCCCACGTCCTCTGCCGCACGCCCTTCGGCGCGCGGATCGGCGCGGAGAACGCCGAGGAGGGGCCCATGCACGACGTTCAGCCGTCGTCCGTCCGGACGACTTCCCGTCTACGTCAGTTCCTGTTGCTGGTTCTGCACACTGCTTGCGCGGTGTGCGTCGTGCCGGCGCTCGCAGCCGCGACCCCGGTGTCGGGGCGGGTCGTCGGGCCGGACGGCGCGCCGTTGCCGGGCGCCACCGTCGTCGTCTCCGGCGCCACCGCCGCACCGCTCACCGTGACGACCGGCGCGGACGGCACCTTCAGCGTCGACGTCGCGGACGGGCCCGTCACGGTGCGCGCGTTCGCGACCGGCCTGGACGCGGCCCCGGTGCGGACCACGGCGGGCACGACGGACCTGGTGTTGACGCTCGCCGTGCGCGCCGTCAGCGAGTCGCTCACGGTCACGGCGGCGCAGGTCGACACGCCACTCTCGCTCCGTGGGGACAGCGTCAGCGTGCTCACGCGCCAGGATCTCGACCAGCGGCAGCTCGTCACGCTCGGCGACGCGCTGCGTCTCGTGCCCGGAGTGACGGTGGCCCGCAACGGCGGGCCTGGCACCGTGACGTCGGTGCTGCCGCGCGGCGGCGAGTCGGACTTCACGCTGGTGCTCGTGGACGGCGTGCGCGCCAATGCCTTCGGCGGCGGCCTGGATCTCTCGCAGGTGCCGATTGCCGAGGCCGAACGCGTGGAGGTGGTTCGCGGTCCGCAGAGCGCGCTCTACGGATCCGACGCGATCGGCGGCGTCATCCAGATCGTCACGAGCCGCAGCGGCGACGCCCTGGCGACCGGGTTCGCCGAGGCCGGCGGCCGTGAGTCGCGCAACGCCGCGGCGTCGGCGCGTGGCGGCGGGCACGGGCTGTCGGCGGGCGTGACGGTATCGCGCCAACAGGACGAGGGCTATACCGGCACCGCCGAGGCCGACGGCACGACGGTCTCGAACGACGACGGCGAGCTGTCGCAGGTGAGCGCCCAGCTCACGTGGCGGGGCGTGACCGGCACCGAGGTGGGCACGTCGCTCGCCTACGTGGACTCGGACCGCGGGTCGCCCGGGCCCTACGGATCGAATCCGGCCGGCAACTTCTTCGGCGTCGACCGCGACGCCCGCAGCGTGTCGTGGCGCCGCACGGCCAGCGGTTACGTCACGCAGCCGCTGGGCGGCGCGGCCAGCCGCGTGCGTCTGCGCGCCGAGGCCGAAACAGCCGACTACGACTTCGAGTTCCGCAGCGCCTTCGGCTCACGCGGTGAGACGCGTCGGCACCACGGCCGTCTGCAGGTGGATGCCGCCGCCGCGGCGGCGCTGAGCCTCAGCGCCGGTGGCGAGCTGCTGCGCGAGTCGGGACGCAGCACCTACATCACGGCCGATGCCGCGGAAGTGCCGGTGGAGCGCGGGGTGCTCGCGGCCTTTGCCGAGGCCCGCTGGCAGCCGGTCGCGCGCCTCGCGGTCACCGCCGGCACCCGCGCCGAGCGCATCACGCGCGATGCGCTGGCGGCCAATCCGTCGGCGTTCTCGCCGCGTCCCGCGTTCGACGACGACACCGTGGTCGCGGTGAACCCGAAGGTGACGGTGGCGTGGACGGCGGCGGAGTCGTCGTCGCCGCAGGGCGGCACGACGCGGCTGCACGCCGCGGCGGGAACGGGTATCCGCCCGCCGGACGCGTTCGAGATCGCCTTCACCGACAACGCCGGCCTGAAGCCCGAGCGCAGCCGCAGCGTCGAGGCGGGTGTGGTGCAGACGGCACTCGGTGGTCGCGTCCAGGCCGACGCCACGCTCTTCCTCAACAGCTACGACGACCTGATCATCGCGGTCGGACGCTTCAGCCGCACCAGCCGCTACCAGACCGACAACATCGCCAACGCGCGGGCGCGGGGTGCCGAGCTCGCCGTGGCGTGGCGTCCGGTCGCGGCGTTCGGCGCCCGCGCGCACTACACGTGGCTCGACACCGAGATTCTCGATGTCGACGGCAACGACGGCCAGGCGCCGGCGCCGTTCGCCGTCGGCGATCCGCTGCTGCGCCGGCCGCGGCACATGGGCGGCGTCGACGTCACCTGGACGAGCGCCCGTTTCCAGGCCTTCGCGACCACGATCTTCCGCGGCAAGACGCTCGACGTCGAGCCGAACTTCGGCGCGTCTGGCGGCCTGTTCGACAATCCCGGCTACGCCGCCGTCACCGCAGGCGGGGCGTGGACCATCGTGCGCGGTGTGTCCGTGCACGCGCGCGTCGTGAACGTGCTCGACACGTCCTACGAGGAGGCGTTCGGGTACCCGGCCCTCGGCCGCACGCTCTATGCCGGCGTCCGCCTTACTTCACGCCGCTGATCTCGACTTCGCGTACGACACGGCACGCCCGGTCCTGTCGGGCGTGTCGCTCGACGTGGCCCGTGGCGCGCTCGTCGGCGTGCTCGGGCCGAACGGATCGGGCAAGACGACCCTGCTGGCGCTGCTGGCGGGGATGCGCCGGCCGTCACGCGGATCGATCGCGCTCGACGGCCGACCGCTGGGCAGCTACAGCCGCCGCGCCCTGGCCGCGCGCATCGCCGTCGTTCCGCAGGAAACCCACCTAGCGTTCGATTACACGGCCCTCGAGATGGTGTTGATGGGCCGGCATCCGCATCTCGGGCTGTTCGAGGTCGAGGGACCCGCCGACCTGGCGATCGCCCGCGAGGCGCTGGGCGCCGTGGGCGCGGCGCATCTCGAAGGGCGCGACTTCATGACGCTCAGCGGCGGTGAGAAGCAGCGCGTCGTCATCGCCGGCGCGCTGGCTCAGGCCACTGACGTCCTGTTGCTCGACGAGCCGACGTCGTCGCTGGATCTCGGCGCGCAGCTCGAGATCGCGTCGTTGCTGGCCGAGCTGAACGCGTCCCGCGGCGTCACGATCGTGGTCTCGACGCACGATCTCACGCTGGCCTCGGGCATCTGCCGGGACCTCGTGCTGCTGCGCCATGGCCGCGTGCTGGCGGCGGGCGCCACGGCGGACGCCCTGACCGGGCCCAACGTGCGCGCGCTCTACGACGTCGACGCCGACGTCCACGTCCATCCTGGCACCGGCCATCTCGTGGTCGTGCCTCTGCATCGATCGTCATGACGCCCCCGGTCCGCCGTCGACTCGCGGTCGTGCTGCCCCTGGTGGCGCTGGCGGCGCTGGCAGCCGTCGTCCTCGCGCCAACCGTGGGCAGCACGCCGATCAGCCTGCGCCGGGCCTTCGACCGGTCCATTCCGTGGGCGTCGAACGTCGACGCGCAGATCTTCTTCGTCGCCCGCCTGCCGCGCGTGCTGGCCGCCGCCCTCGTCGGTGCAACGCTGGCGGCGTCGGGCGTGGTGCTGCAGGCGCTGCT
>CADEDM010000310.1 GCA_902826065.1 uncultured Acidobacteriota bacterium
TCGGCACGATCATCGCGGAAGCGATGGAGAAGGTCGGCAAGGACGGCGTCATCACCGTCGAAGAGGCCAAGACCCTCGAGACGACGCTCGACGTGGTCGAGGGCATGCAGTTCGATCGCGGCTACCTCTCGCCCTACTTCGTGACCGACCCCGAGCGCATGGAAGTGGTGCTCGAGAACCCCGTCATCCTGATCCACGAGAAGAAGATCAGCTCGATGAAGGACCTGCTGCCCGTGCTGGAGCAGGTGGCCCGCCTCGGCCGTCCGCTGCTGATCATCGCGGAGGACATCGAGGGTGAGGCGCTGGCGACGCTGGTCGTCAACAAGCTGCGTGGCACGCTGCACGCCGCCGCCGTCAAGGCGCCCGGCTTCGGCGACCGCCGCAAGGCCATGCTCGAGGACATCGCGACGCTGACCGGCGGCAAGGCCATCACCGAGGACCTCGGTGTGAAGCTCGAGAACATCAAGCTCGAGGACCTCGGCAAGGCCAAGAAGGTCACCATCGACAAGGACAACACGACCATCGTCGAGGGCGCCGGCGAAGCCAAGGCCATCGAGGGCCGCGTCAAGCAGATCCGCATGCAGGTCGAGGAGACCTCGTCGGACTACGACCGCGAGAAGCTGCAGGAGCGGCTGGCGAAGCTGGTCGGCGGCGTGGCCGTGATCAAGGTCGGCGCGGCCACCGAGACCGAGATGAAGGAGAAGAAGGCGCGCGTGGAAGACGCCATGCACGCCACCAAGGCGGCCGTCGAAGAGGGCATCGTGCCCGGCGGCGGCGTGGCGCTCATCCGCGCCAGCAAGGCGCTCGAGGGCCTGAAGCTCGAGGGCGATCAGGCCGTGGGCGTGGCCATCATCAAGCGCGCCATCGAGGAGCCGTGCCGCTGGATCGCGACCAACGCCGGTCTCGAGGGCTCGATCGTCGTGGCCAAGGTCAAGGACGGCAAGGGCGACGAGGGCTTCAACGCCGCCACTGACGTCTACGAGGACCTGGTGAAGGCCGGCGTCATCGACCCGGCCAAGGTGGTCCGCAACGCGCTGCAGAACGCGTCATCGATCGCCAGCCTGCTCCTCACCACCGAGGCGCTGGTCTCGGAGATTCCCGAGGAGAAGAAGGAAGCCCCGGCGATGCCCGGTGGCGGCGGCATGGGCGGGATGTACTAGGGGCTGGGGGCTGGGGACTCGGGCTCACCAAGAGCATCGCGCCTCAGCTCCGCTCTTCACCGGCTCGCTCGCAGAGGCCCGGCGGTTCACCCGCCGGGCCTTTTCTTTTCACGCTCCAGCCTCCAGCACCCAGTCCCCAGCCCCCCGAGCTCAACGCGCCTGGTTCTTGTCCAGCGCTTTCAGGAACTCGGCGAGGTACGGCCCGAACACCTGCGGCCTGGAATGCGTGCCGTGCCCTCGCGTCTCGTCACTCGCGGGAATGAGCACGAACCTGCCGTGCTTCACCTGGCCGATGAGCGCCTCCATCATCGGCAACTCCGGCGGGTTGACGAAGTCGTCGGCCGAGTTGATCGCCAGAAGCGGCGCGGTGATCTTCCCGAAGTGCGGCGACGGGTCGTAGTCCTCCGAGGCGCGGAAGTGATAGATGGTGTCGTTGGCGTCGGTGGTCTTCGTCCGCGCCGCGATCTGATCGGCGAGCCAGCGGTCCGCGGCCGCGGCCGTGCCGAAGTCTTTCTGCCACAGCCGCGGCGTGCTGGTGGCGAGGAGCAGGAACCCGAGCGCGTTGGCCATCCCCTTCGGCGGCTCGGTGTACTCGCCGCCCTTCCAGGTCGGATCGGTGACGATGGCGTCGACCAGCAGCTTGCGCCAGACGCGGTTGCGACCCGCGATCTCGACGGGGTTGCTGGCGAGCGGCACGAGGCCGTCGGCGAACGCGGGAAACATGTAGCCCCACATCCACGCGTGCATCGCGCCCATCGACGTGCCCATCACCAGGCGCAGGTGCGTGAGCCCGAGCCCTTCGGTCACAAGACGGTGCTGCAGCCGCACCATGTCGGTGTAGCGATACTTCGGGAACGTCATGTGCAGGCCATCGCTCGGCTTGCTCGACTGCCCGTGGCCCACGTTGTCGGGCAGGATCAGGTAGTAGCGGTCGGCGTCGAGCAACTGGCCCTTGCCGAAGAGCAACCCGGCGTAGCCCGCCGACACGAACCCGGCGCCGCTGCCGCCGGTGCCATGCAGGATCAGCACGCCGTTGCGGACCACGCCGTCGGCGTCTTTCCGCGGCGTGCCGATGGTGCGGTAGTGCAGGCGGATGTCGGCCGCGACTTCCCCGCTCTCGAATCGCACGTCCCGGGCGACGAAGTCGCGCTCCACCGGCGCGGGATAGGCCGTCTGGCCGGCGGCGGATCCGGCGGCGCCCAGTACCGCGAGAACGACGACGATGGAGAGGCTGCGGCGCACGTCAGGTCTCGTTTCTAGCCGCTAGCCGCGAGCCGCTAGCCGCCGGTGTGGGCGTCCGTCAGCGCACGAAACGGACGCGAAAGATTCTCGGCCAGAGTTTTCCGGTGATCAGGAACGTGTCGTTCGAGGCGTCGTAGGCGATGCCATTGAGTACGTCGGTGCCGACGCGCTCGGCCTCGGGCAGCAGGCCGGTGGCGTCGATCGAGGCGGTGACGTTCCCCGTCTTCTGATCGATCTTGACGATGCGATCGGTCATCCAGACGTTGGCGTAGACGTCGGCGCCGACGCATTCGAGCTCGTTGAGCTGATCGACCGGCCGACCGGCCTCGCGGACGGTCACCTCACGCGACGGCCGGAAGGTCTCGACGCCACGGAACGTGAGCCGCGCGCTGCCGTCGCTCATCACCAGCTCGGACCCGTTGTGGCACAGGCCCCAGCCCTCGCCGGTGTAGGTGTAGGTCGCGCCCTTCTTGAAGGTGTCGCGGTCGTAGGTGTAGACCTCGCCGTGCTTCCACGTGATCTGGAACAGCTTCGTGCCGGCCAGCGCGAGGCCCTCGGCGAACACCGGCGCCGGCACGTCGAGCCGGCGCAGCACGCGTCCGGTCGCGAGGTCGACCTCGCGCAGGCTCGATCGCCCCTCGAGGCCGGTGCTCTCGAAGAGCCGGCCGCCCGTCAGCACCAGTCCCTGCGTGAACGCGCCGGGGTCGTGCGGATAGCTCTGCACGACCTGCAGCCGCAGACGCTCGGCGCCGACGCGCTGCGCCGCGCCGCCCGCGGTGCCGCCGGCGCCGGCGCCATTCACCGTGTCGCAGGCCGCGAGCGCGACCGCCACCATGAGCCCCAGCACCATCCGCACGTGCACGCGTGAT
Organism: uncultured Acidobacteriota bacterium; assembly: GCA_902826065.1. Lineage (GTDB taxonomy): Bacteria > Acidobacteriota > Vicinamibacteria > Vicinamibacterales > UBA2999 > CADEFD01. The sequence continues at coordinate 3,272 of CADEDM010000310.1, forward strand.
CCTCCGCGCCTCAGCGCAGCGTGAAGTCGAGCGCGATCGTGACGCGCACCGCCACCGGCTCGCCGAGGCGTGAACCCGGCACGAAGCGCCACTGCCGCGCCGCCTTGATCGCTTCCTGGTCGAGGCCGAACACGCCGTCGAGCGACTTGATGATCTCGACGCGGCCGACGGTGCCATCGGGCAGCACGACGCAGCGCAGCAGCACCTCGCCCTGCACCTTGGCGCGCATCGCCTCGGAGGTATAGGCCGGCTTCACCTGCTTCAGGATGCGCGGCGAGGTCACGCCGTTGCCGACGTCGTATTCACCGCCACCGACGCCTGCCGTGTGTCCGGCGCCGAGGCCCCGGCCGTCGCCGGATCCCGATCCGCCGCCGGACCCGGTGCCACCACCACCGCCGGTGCCCGGACCCGCGGACGCGGCCGACGGCGTCTCCGGCATGATCGCGCCCGGCGCTTCCACCGGCGCCGCGGCCGTCTGCACGGCGGGCAGCGCCGTCTCCTGCGGCGGCTCCTCCTTCGGCGTCTCCTTCACCGGCTCGGGCTCGACCTCGACCGGCACGCTGACCTTCTCCTTGCCGGGCAGTTCGACCTTCTTCGGCGGCTCGGGCGTGTTGTCACCGCCGCCACCACCGCCCCCGCCCGGGCCTTCCTCCGCAATCCAGACGATGTCTTCGGGGAGCCGCTCAGGTACGAACTCGGCGTACTGCGGCTTCGGCCAGTAGGTGACGACCAGGAAGGCGAGGATCGCGCCGACGATGTGCACCATGACGGACACACCGGCAGCACCTCCAAGGTGCTGGTCCTCGAAGCTGAACGACACGTCGCCGGGCCGATCCAGCAGCACGTGCGTGGAGTGTCCAGTTCCCCGGCGGGCCGGAGCGGCCGTGCTCTGTGCGTCAGGCATGCGCGATCAATGGCAAACGGCGGCGCGTGCCCCAATTCTCACCGACGCTTCTCGCCCGTGACAAGGGCAATCGGCCGGCCGGTCGCGCGCCATCTCCTCTATTAGACGCTCCCGCAGGGGTCGGGGCCTCCGCCGGGAAGCTACCCGGACAGTGCTAGAATCGGCCCATGGTCACGTCTGCGCTCGCCCTCTTCGGACCGATCGGCCTGCCGGAGATGCTCATCATCCTGGCGATCGTCATCCTGATCTTCGGCGCGAACCGTCTGCCCGAGCTGGGTCGCGGCATCGGCGCCGGCATCAAGAACTTCAAGTCGGGCATCAAGGACAGCCAGGACGACAAGTAGGTCCGGTCCGCACCACCCGCCCCTCGCTCCTCACAGCACTACCCGCGCGTCGCCGATACGGCGCGTCACCCGCTCCCGGTCCAGATACTCCAGCAACGGAATCGCGTACTTTCGCGTGACGTTGTAGGTGTCCTTGAAGGTCCTGACGTCGACGGAGGCGTGGCCGCCGCCGGCGGTCTTGCGCTCCGCCATGTCCGCCTTCAAGCGCGCGAGCGCGCCGGGATGGAACACGAGGGTGTCCATCCGTACCACGCGCCGGGCCTTCAGCATCCCCTGGAGGACCCGGTCC
>CADEDM010000311.1 GCA_902826065.1 uncultured Acidobacteriota bacterium
ACGCGGTGAGTTCGTCGGCGATCAGCACCGCCGGCCCGTCGACGTCGCGCAGCAGATCCGAGGCCCAGCCGCCCGAGCGCCGCAGGTTCATGCGGATGCGGCCGGCGACATCGGCGAGATCGCTGTCGCGCTCACGCAGGTAGGGGTCCTCGACCGTGGCGAACACCGCGCACAGTTCCTCGTAGGCGCGGTGCACCGCCCACGCCGCGTTGACCCGGTCCTGCCGCACGATGTCGCGGGCGCGGCCCATGAACATCGAGTCGTCGAGGATGAGGAGCTGCGCGTCGAAGAGCGGCGCCAGGTCGTGGCCGGGGCCGCCGGCGAGGCGATCGCGGATCTCCTGGAGCTGGGTGTGCGACCGCGCCCGGGCCTCGTCGAGCTGGATCAGCTCGTGCGACACCCGCTCCGGCGGAATCGGGAACCGCACCACGTCGGCGTGGCCGGTCAGGACGACGGCGCGGCCGACGACGATGCCGGGCGAGACCGGGAGCCCGCTCAGGCGCTCCACGTGTCCTCGCCGAAGCCGGTGCGGACCAGCGCCGCCAGCGACTGCAGCGCATCGATCTCGTCGATGCCGTCGGTGGAAATCGAGATGACGGCGCCCTTGGCGGCGGCCAGCAGCAGGATGCCCATGATGCTCTTGCCGTCGACCGAGCGGCCGTCGCGGCTGACCCGCACCTTCGACCGGAAGCGCCCGGCGAGCTGCACGAAGCGGGCCGCGGCCCGGGCGTGCAGGCCCAGCGCGTTCACGATCGTCACGTCTTCACTGATCACGGCTGCGTGCCTCCCGGGTTCCCGTTGAGCAGATCGGAAGCCACCCAGATGGCGTTCCGCCCATGTTCTCGAATCTGGCGTGCGGCGTCGAGCACGTTCGCGGTGTCGCGCAGGCCGGCGAGCTTGATGAGCATCGGCAGGTTGATGCCGGTCACCACCTCCACCTTCCCCACCTCGAGGAAGGTGATGCCGAGGTTCGCCGGCGTGCCGCCGAACATGTCGGTGGCGACGATGACCCCCTCCGGCGCCGAGACGGCGGCAATCGCCGCCGCGATCTCCTCGCGCGCGTCTTGGACGTCTTCGTGCCAGCCGATCGAGACCGCCTTGAACTGCGGCAGATCGCCGACGATCGTCTCGGCCGCGCTCACGAGCTCGGCGGCCAGTTGTCCGTGCGTCACGACGACGACGCCGATCATGCGCCCGTCCTTTCCCGTCCGACGTCGCGATGCCGCACGCGGGCGGTCACGCCCGTGGTGCCGGCCAGCGCGCGGCGGAGCGCTTCGGCGATGTAGACCGAGCGGTGGCGTCCACCGGTGCAGCCGATGGCCACCGTGAGATAGCTCTTGCCCTCGGCCACGTACTGCGGCACCAGGAACCGCAGCAGTGACACCAGCCGCTTCAGCAGCTGCGCCGTGGCCGGCTGGCGCTCCAGGAAGGCCGCCACCGGCCGGTCGCGGCCGGTCTTCGGCCGGAGCGCCGGCACGAAATGCGGATTGGGCAGGAAGCGGACGTCGAAGACCAGGTCGGCGCCGAGCGGCAGGCCGTGCTTGAAGCCGAAACTCTCGAAGGTCAGCACCAGCGAGGCCCGCTTCTTCCGATCGTGCGCCAGGCCCAGGAACACCTGCCGCAGCTCGTGCACCGTCAAGTCCGAGGTGTCGACGATCTCGTCGGCCATGGCCCGGATGCGCGCCATCTTCCGCCGTTCACCGGCGATGGCATCGGCAATCGGCTCGTCGGGCGCCAGCGGATGCGGCCGGCGCGTCTCGCTGAACCGTCGATGCAGCGTCGCGGCACTGGCCTCAAGGAAGATGAGCGACGGCGACACGTCGGCGGTCTCGCGCAGCCGCGCGTACATCTTCGGGAACTCGGTGAGGAACCGCCGTTCCCTGATGTCGACGACGACGGCCACACGGGCCAGCGCCTCGTCGCGGCGGTGCAGCGCGTAGAGGGCCGGCAGCAGCGCCACCGGCAGATTGTCGACGCAGTAATAGCCGAGGTCCTCCACCGCGTGGATCGCCTGCGACTTCCCTGCGCCCGACAGGCCGGTGATGACCAGGAAGTCGGCGCGGGACGGCCGCGTCATCAGCCTGGGTGCGCGCTTGCTCATGCCGCGCCTCCGCCGTCGAGGTCGTCGGGATCGTCGAGGTCGTCGAGGCCGCGCGCCAGCCGTGCGTCGAGGGCGGTGACGAAGTCGCGGGCGGTGTGGATGCCGCGGGCGCGCAGCAGCTGGTTGCGGGCCGCCACTTCCACCAGCGTGGCGACGTTGCGCCCCGGCGCCACCGGCATCGTCACCTTCGGCACGCGCAGCCCCAGCAGCTCGTGATGCAGTTCGTCCACGCCGAGCCGATCGTAGTTCCTCGCGGTGTCCCAGCGCTCGAGTTCCACCACGAACTCGACCCGCTTCGACGACCGCGTCGACGCCACCCCGAACAGGTCGCGGACGTTGACCAGGCCGAGGCCGCGGATCTCCATGTAGTAGCGGGTCGAGGCCGGCGCGGTGCCGATGATCACGGTCTCGGCCCGGCGCCGCACTTCCACGGTGTCGTCGGCGACCAGGCGGTGGCCGCGGCCCAGCAGATCGAGCGCGCACTCGCTCTTGCCGATGCCGCTCTCGCCCACGATCAGCACGCCCAGGCCGAGGATGTCCATCAGGACCCCGTGCACGACCTCGCGCGAGGCCAGCCGGTCTTCCAGCATCGACATCAGCTTGCCGATCGCCAGCGGCGTCGAGATCGACGTGCGCAGCAGCGGCACGCCGGCGCCGTCGGCGGCTGTGGCGACCTCGGCTGGCAGTGGCAGGTCGGTCGAGGCCAGCACGCACGGCACGCCGGCCGCGAACGAGCGCGTCAGGGCGCTGAGGCGCTGGTCGGGGGGCAGGCTCTGCAGGTAGCGGATCTCGCTGTCGCCGTAGATCAGCACCCGCCCCGGGCGCAGGTACTCGTGATAGCCGGCCAGGGCCAGTCCGGTCTTCTGGATGTAGGGGCTGGTGATCGGCCGGTCGAGGCCGGCCGCACCGGCCAGCAGCTCGAGCCCGAGGCCGTAGGCATCGGCCCGCCCGCGCAGCAGGTGTCCCACCGTGACGACTGGCGGAGGGGGCATGACGAGGGGAACGCTAGTAGACCTTCTTGCGCTGGTTCGACGTCGGAATCCGCAGTTCCTCGCGGTACTTCGCAATCGTGCGGCGGGCCAGCACCAGGCCTTCGCGCTGCAGGATGCTGACGATCTTCGAGTCGCTCAGCGGCTTGCGGGGGTCTTCGGCCTCGATGATCTTCTTGATCCGCTGCTTGATCGTGACCGACGACACGGCCTCGCCGTACGAGCTGCTGATGCCGCTGTGGAAGAAGTACTTCATCTCATGCACGCCCTGCGGGGTGTGCATGTACTTGTTCGTGACGACGCGGCTCACCGTGGACTCGTGCATCCCGATGTCGTTGGCGACGTCGCGCAACACCAGCGGCCGCAGATGCTCGATGCCGTGATCGAGGAAATCGCGCTGGAAATTGATGATGCTGGTGGCAACTTTCTGAATGGTCTTCTGCCGCTGCTCCACCGACTTCAGCAGCCAGCGCGCGGCGTTGAAGCGGTCCTTGACGTAGGCGCGGGTGTCGGCATCGGCCTGGTCCTTGTCGAGCAGCCGCTTGTACGACGAGCTGATGCGGAGCTGCGGCAGGCCGTCGTCGTTCAGGACCGCGACGTAGCCGTCGTCGATCTTCACGACGTAGACGTCGGGCATCACGTACTCGGGCTGCCGCGTGTTGTATCGCGAACCGGGCTTGGGCTCGAGCGCGGTGATGATGGCGATGTGCTCGCGGAGCTCGTCGATGCTGAGTCCCATCTTCCGCGACAGCTCGGGGATCTGGTGGTTGTTGAGCAGGCGCAGGTGGTCGGTGACGATCCGCTCGGTGGGTGTGCCCTGCAGCCCCAGGGTGCGGAGCTGCAGCGTGAGGCATTCCTGGATGTCGCGGGCGGCGACGCCGGGGGGATCGAAGGCCTGCACCGTGCGGAGCACCTCTTCCACGGTGTCGATCGGCCACGGCCCCATCTGGGCGATTTCACTCACTGACGCGGCGAGGAAGCCGTCGTCGTCGAGGTTGCCGATGATGGCCTCGCCGATGGCACGGTGCACCGGGTCGTCGGACTTCAGGGACAGCTGCCACTCGAGGTGATCGGTGAGGGAGCTGGAGGTCGAGAGCGTGTTCTCGATCGGCGGCAGCTCTTTCACCTCGGTCGGGACGCGCGACCGGTAGCCGTCGTCGAGGTACTCGCTGAAGAAGTACTCGTAGTCGTTGTCTTCCCAGGCGTCGGCCTTGGCGTCGGTGCGCTGGGCGTCCTGCTCGTCGGCCTTGTCGGTGGCCGGCTGGGCCTCGGCGGCCTGGAGATCCTCGGTGGGGATTTCCTCCAGCAGGGGGTTCTCGACCACCTCCTGGTTCAGCATATCGGCGAGCTCGAGCGTCGACATCGGCAGCAGCTTGATGGCCTGCTGCAGCGACGGCGTCAGAATCAGCTTCTGAGAGAGCTTCGCTTGAAGTTTCTGGTGAATAGCCATGCGACTGGCCGGGCGATCCGGCATGGGCCCCGTGCCCACCGGAGGATTCTAGCAGTCCTTTGCAAGAATCGTGACAACTTTCGGCTGGTGAGTTGCTGCTAGTCCAGTCTGAAGTCGTGACCGAGGTAGATGCGCCGGACGTCGTCGTCCGAGGCGAGGGCCTGCGGCGTGCCCGACCGGAAGATCGTGCCGTCGGTGACGATGTAGGCGCGGTCGGTGATCCGCAGCGTCTCGCGCACGTTGTGGTCGGTGATGAGCACGCCGATG
>CADEDM010000312.1 GCA_902826065.1 uncultured Acidobacteriota bacterium
CCCGACATCCCCGACAACTACCGCTCGCGGGTGGAGCTGGCGTGGCCCGTCTACACCGGTGGCCGCGTGAACGCGTTGGAGCGTGCGGCCGAGGCCGAGGCGTCGGCGACGGGGAAGGACCTGGAGGCGGCACGGCTCGACCTGCGGCTCGAGGTGGCACACGCCTACTGGGCGCTCGTGACCGCGCGCGAGACCGTGCGCGTGCTGGAAGACGCCCTGGGCGTGGCGGATCGCTCGCTGACCGACGTCCGCACCCGCGTCGAGGCCGGCTTCCTGCAGCCCAACGACGTTTCACGCAGCGAGGCCCAGCGCGGACGCAGCGAACTGCTACTCATCGAGGCCCGCGGACGCGTGGAATCGGTGACCCTCGACCTCGCGCGGCTCATGGGCGAAGCGTCGCCGCTGCCGGTGGAGCCCGCCGAGCCGCTCGATGGCGGCACCGCCACCAGCGCCGATGCGAAGACGCTCGTCACCGAGGCCCTGGCGCAGCGTCCCGAGTTGAGCGCGCTGACCCAGCGTGCCGACGTCATCACCGCGCGGCTGGATGCCATCGCGTCCACGAAGAAGCCGCAGGTCTCGTTCCTCTCGGGCTACGACTGGGCCAACCCGAACCCGCGCATCTTCCCGCGCCAGGACAAGTGGCAGGACTCGTTCGACATCACGTTCAACGTGAGTTGGCAGTTCTGGGACTCGGGTCGCGCGCAGGCCGATCGCGCCGAGGCCCTGGCCAACCAGACCGTGCTGGTCGAGCGGCGGCGTGAGGTCGAGTCGCAGATCCAGGCCGACGTCCAGAAGGGCCTCGTGAACCTCGCCACCAGCCGCGCCGCCCTCGCGCCCGCCCGTCTGGCGCTGACCGCCGCGCAGGAGACGCGTCGGGTCGTGAACGACCGCTTCGAGGCCGGCGTCGCCACCACCCTCGACGTCCTCGACGCGCAGCTCGCCGAGATGCAGGCCGAACTCGATCGCACGCGCGTGCTGGCCGACATCCGCCTGGCCGAGGCGCGGCTGTCGCGCGTGCTGGGGCGGTAACGATGGCCGCCCCCAACGAGCCCCTCGCGGCTCCGGGTCCCGACCCCTTCCCGGGACCCGGACGCCGTGTCGTCGCTCCGGACGCGAGTGCGTCCGGGAACGGCGTGAGCATCGCCATCGACGTCCAGCAGCTCACGCGCAGGTTTGGTGAGTTCACCGCTGTCGACCGCGTGTCCTTTCAGGTGAAAAAGGGCGAGGTGTTCGGCTTCCTGGGCGCCAACGGCGCCGGCAAGAGCACCACCATCCGCATGCTGTGCGGTCTGCTCGCCCCCACCAGCGGCACCGCGCGCGTGGGCGGCGTCGACGTGGCCACCGACCCCGAGGGCGTGAAGCGCTCGATCGGCTACATGTCGCAGAAGTTCTCGCTCTACGAGGCGCTCACCGTCGATCAGAACATCGCGTTCTTCGGCGGCGTCTACGGCCTGGCCGGGGAGCGCTTCGCCGCACGGCGCGAGTTCGTGCTCGACATGGCCGGCCTGCGCGGCCGCGAGCACACGGTGACGCGCACGCTCTCGGGTGGCTGGCGGCAGCGCCTCGCGCTGGGGTGTGCGGTGCTGCACGAACCGCCGATCGTGTTCCTCGACGAGCCCACCGGCGGCGTCGACCCGGTGAGCCGCCGGCAGTTCTGGGATCTCATCGGCGCGCTGGCGGCGAAGGGCGTGACCGTGCTGGTCACCACCCACTACCTCGACGAGGCGGAGCACTGTCATCGGCTGGCAATCATCCATCGCGGGCAGATGGTGGCGCTGGGCTCGGCGCACGAGTTGAAGGGTGTGTTCAACGAGCGGCCGATCCTGGAACTGCAGACCGCGCATGCGGTGCAGGCCATGGCCGCGCTCGACGCGATGCCCGAGGTGGAGAAGACCAGCATCTTCGGCACGTCGGTGCACGCCGTGGTGCGCAGCGCCGCAGTCTCGCCGGCGCAGATCCAGGCGGCGCTCGAGGCCCAGGGTATCGTCGTGACCGGCGTGGGAGTCGTGACGCCGTCGCTCGAGGACGTGTTCCTTGACGTCGTTGAACGCACCGAGGCCCAGGCGCAGGGAGGGCAGGCGGCATGATGGTCACCGCCCGCGCCATGGTGCGGAAGGAGCTGCACCAGATCTCGCGCGACCGGCGCACGCTGCTGATCCTGGTGTTCGTGCCGGCGCTGTTCCTGCTGCTCTACGGCTACGCGCTGAACTTCGACATCAAGGACATCCGCCTCGCGGTCGACGACCAGGACGGCTCCACGGCCAGCCGCGAGCTGGTGTCGTCGTTCACCAACTCGGGCTATTTCACCTTCGCCGGCGCCGCCCACGACGGGCGCGCGCTGGAGTGGATGATCGACACCGGCGACGCCCGCGCGGCCCTCGTGATTCCTGCGGGCTACGGGCGCGACCTCGACAACCGCGTGCCGGCGCGCGTGCAGGTGATCGTCGACGGCGACAACGCCAACACGGCGTCGGCGGTGGTGGGCTACGCCGGCGCCATCGTCGCCGCTGCCGGCGCCGAGCTGGTGGCGCAGTCCGTGAGCGGCGGCGCTGGGCGTGCGCCCGGCCCGCTCGTGAACCTCGAGACGCGTGTCTGGTACAACCCGCAACTGCGCAGCGCCCTGTTCCTCGTGCCCGGCCTCATCGCCTACATCACGATGATCACGGCGGTGATCTCCACGTCGCTCGCGGTCGTGCGCGAGAAGGAACGCGGCACCATGGAGCAGATCCGGATGGCGCCGGTGAGCCCGCTGGCGTTCGTCATCGGCAAGACCATTCCGTATTCGGTCATTGCCTTCGTGTCGGCCGTGCTCATCGTGCTCGTGAGCATGGCGCTCTTCGGCCTGCCGCAGCGCGGCCCGTGGTGGCTGCTGTTCCTGCTGATCGGTCTGTTCCTGGTGGGCGCGCAGGGCCAGGGGCTGCTGATCAGCACGCTGGCGCAGAACCAGCAGGTGGCCTTCCAGCTCGCGCTACTCTCGAGCTTCCTGCCCACGTTCATCCTCTCGGGGTTCATCTTCCCGATCACCAGCATGCCGGCTGCCGTGCAGGCGGTGACGCACGTGGTGCCGGCGCGCTACTTCGTGGCGGCGCTGCGCGCGGTGGTGTTGAAGGGCACGAGCGTCGAGGTGGTGTGGCCGCAGATGGGCGCGCTGGTGATCTTCGCCACGGTGATGCTGGGCCTGGCGTCGCTGCGGCTGCAGCGGGAGTGGAAGTGATGGGCGCGGGCATCCGGCGCGTCATCCACCTGCTGCGCAAGGAGCTGATCGAGCTGCGCTCCGACCCGCGGTTGTTCGGCATCGTGATCATCGCGCCGATCATCCAGCTGACGGTGCTGGGCTACGCGGCCACGACCGACGTGAAGGACATCCCGCTGCTGGTGGTGGATGCCGACCGCTCGGCGGCAAGCCGCACGCTGATCTCGCGCTTCGAGGCATCCGCCAACTTCCAGATCGTCGACGTCGTGAGCGGTGGCGATCAGGTGGACCAGCACCTGTCGCACGGCACCGCGTGGATGGCGATCACCATTCCCGCCGGCTTCGGCGACCGCCTGTCGTCGGGCCAGGGCGACACCGTGCAGGTGATCGCCGACGGCACCGACTCGAACTCCACCGGCGTGGCCCTGGGTTACGCCCGCAGCATCGTGGCCGCCTACGGCGCCGAAAAGGCGGTGGAACTGCGCCCGGCCGCGGCCCGCGCCGCGCCGATCGACGCCGACATCCGCGTCTGGTTCAACCCGCGCCTCGAGAGCCGCATCTTCATGGTGCCCGGCATCGTGGCGCTGCTGCTGCTCGTCGTGACCACCAACCTGTCGGCCATGGCCATCGTGCGCGAGCGCGAGGTGGGCACGCTGGAGCAGCTCAACGTGACGCCGCTGGCGCGCTGGGAGCTGATCGTAGGGAAACTCTTGCCCTACGCCCTCATCGGCATGGTCGACGTGGTGCTCGTGACCCTGGTGGCCGTGTTCTGGTTCGAGATCCCGTTCCTGGGCAGCTTCCCGCTGCTGTTCCTGTGCAGCGCCATCTACCTGCTGAGCACGCTGGGCCTGGGCCTGTTCGTGAGCACCATCTCCGCCACGCAGCAGCAGGCGTCGATGACGGCGACGTTCTTCTTCCTGACGCCGATGATCTACCTCTCGGGCTTCACGTTCCCGATCGAGAACATGCCCGGTTGGATCCAGTACGTCACGTACCTCATCCCGCTGCGCTACTTCCTGGTGATCGTCCGCGGCATCTTCCTGAAGGGCGTAGGCGTGGCGGTGCTGTGGCCGCAGATTGCGGCGCTGCTGGCGATCGGCCTGGTGTTGATCGCGATGGCGACCCTGCGATCCAGCAAGCGGTTGGCGTAGTAGATCGGTCGTCATTCCGATCGGAAGACCTCTCCGGCCAGCACATCCGAGCGGCACTCGTACAGTGCTCTACACTCAGGTGTGCAGCGTTCGCGACGCTCCGGCGTCGAAGGAGGGACGTGATGGCTTCCACCTCGGTCTACTACATCGGCACCTACGACATCGTCGACGTGACAGCGTTCCAGAAGTACCCGCCGATCGTGATGTCGCTCCTGCCGAAGTACGGCGGCGAGGTGCTCGCCTCCGACACCGACGCGTTCGTCGTCGAGGGCGCTGGGCGGACGATGAACGCCGTCATCCGCTTCCCGTCGAAAGAGGCCGCGCTCGGGCTCTACAACGACCCGGCTTATCAGGAGGCCAAGCGCATCCGCCAGGCCTCGACGCGCAACGTCAGCATGGTGCTGGCGCACGAGTTCCAGCTCCCGGGCACGACCTAG
>CADEDM010000313.1 GCA_902826065.1 uncultured Acidobacteriota bacterium
CCGAACATCGGCCAGATGGTGTCGATCTGCCCGGTGTAGATGAAGTAGCCCCACGACCCGACGATGAGCGCCGTGGCCACCACCGCGCCGGGGATCCAGTTGGGGTTGGCGAACGGGGCGTAGACGCGCCCCAGCGCCTCCTGTAAGAGGAACCGGCCCACCCTGGTGCCGGAGTCGATCGTGGTCAGGATGAACAGCGCCTCGAACATGATCGCGAAGTGGTACCAGTAGGCGAGCAGGCTGTTCATTCCGGGCAGGGCGCTGAAGATCATCGCCATGCCCACCGCCAGCGACACCGCGCCGCCGGTGCGGCCTTCGACCTTCTCACCGACCTGCGCCTCGATCGTCGCGAGGTCGTGCGTCATCGGCTGGCCTTCGAACGTCAGCTTCTCGTAGGCCGCCGGTGCCACGTTGATGGCGAAGTAATCGCCGGGGGGCATCGCGGTGGCGGCGATGAGCGCCATGATGCCGACGATGCCTTCCACCAGCATCGCGCCGTAGCCGATCGGCCGGATGTGGCTCTCCTTGTCGACCATCTTCGAGGTCGTGCCCGAGCTGATCAGCGCGTGGAATCCCGAGATGGCTCCGCACGCGATGGTGACGAAGCAGAACGGGAACAGCGGCCCAGGGATGATCGGTCCGCCGCCGCCGGCGAACTGCGTCAGCGCCGGCATCTTGAGCTCGGGATTGACGATCATCACGCCCGCGGCGAGCAGCAGGATGGTGCCGATCTTGGTGAAGGAGCTGAGGTAGCCGCGCGGCGCCAGCAGCAGCCAGACCGGCAGCACCGAGGCGAGGAAGCCGTAGACGCACAACGCGATGACGAGCTGGGTGCGCGAGAGGTGGAAGAAGCTGCCCAGCCAGGAGTCGGGATGGTTGAGCGGCTCGCCGCCTGCCACGGCCAGCAGCATCGCGATCACGCCGATGATCGTGGCCTCGGTGACCCTGCCCTTGCGCCAGACGTACATCCACAGGCCCATGAACATGCCGATGGGAATCGTGGCGGCGATGGTGAAAGTGCCCCAGGCGGAGTCGGCCAGGGCGTTCACGACCACGATGCCCAGTCCGGCCATCGCGATGATGAGCACGGCCAGGATGGCGACGGCGCCGGCCGGACCGGCGACGCCGCCGATTTCGGTCTTCACCAGGTCGGCCATCGACTTCGCCCCGCGGCGTGTCGACGCCCACAGGATCATCGAGTCGTGGACCGCGCCGGCGAGACAGACGCCGGCGACCAGCCAGATGAGCCCCGGGGCCCAGCCGAACTGCGCCGCGAGCATCGGGCCGACCAGCGGTCCGGCGCCCGTGATGGCCGCGAAATGGTGCCCGAAGAGCACCCACTTCGAGGTCGGGTAGAAGTTGGCGCCGTCGTACTTCGCGTGCGCGGGGGTCTGGCGGCTATCGTCCAGCACCCAGATCTTGGTGGCGATGAACGCGCTGTAGTAGCGGTAGGCGATGGCCAGGACGCAGAGCGCCGGCAGGACGATATACAACGCGTGCATAGGGCGGGATGATAGCAAACACTGCCCGCTGCGGTCGTGGTTTCCAGATGCGTTCGGCATACATCCGGAGACACGGCCGACAGGCGCCCCGCGTTGTGGCGCGCAGGGGCGCGCGGGCCTGATTCAGCGGGTCGACGGGGGCGGGGAGGCCGACGGCGGCGAGGGCGCGCCCGGTGTGGACGGCGACGCGGGCGGGGCACTCTGCGGCACCGTCGCCGGTGGCACTGGACTCGGCGGAGGCGTGGACGGGGGCGCCGTCGACGGGGGCGCACTCGGCGCCGGCGTGGCGGGACGCGCCTGCTCACGGCGGCGGAACAGGGCATCCACGACGCCCGGCGCGCTCTGCGCGGGGTCCCACCCCAGGCGCAGGATCGTGACGCGCACCGGCTGGCGGCCGAAGGCGAGCGCGTCGTTGCAGCTCCAGACGTACAAGTCGAGTTCCCGGCCCTTGATCTCCGGGCCGGTGTCGAGCACCGTCCACACGCCGCTGTAGCGCGTGTCGGCCGTCTCGACGCGGACCACGCTGCCCAGCGGCAGCAACGTCGGATCGGCGGCGGCGATGCCGTGGCGGATGCCGACGCCGGCGGCGGACGTCTCGCCCTTGCAGTAGGCCGTGGCGTCGAAGCGTATCGCCGAGCCGAGGCGCGGCCGGCCCTCGGCGTCGAAGACCTCCTCGGTGGAGTCACGTGTGCGCACGATGAAGACGGCGAGCACCAGCGCAATGGCGAGGACGCCGGCGAGTCCGAGCCGCAGCGTGCGCGTGAGGTTCATCGCGTCCCCACGAAATGCTCGAAGCCCTCGGGCAGCGGCACGGTGACGCCGTCGCGCGTCATCGCGATCTCCGCGGCGGCGGTCAGCACGCCGATGCGCGTGAACGGCGTGGCAAATGAGGCGCGTGCGGCGCGCAGCCGCTTGCCGGCCTTGGGCGGCACGGCGACGAGCAGTTCGTAGTCGTCGCTGGCCAGCGCCATGGGCAGCGGGTCATCGCCCCGGGCGGCACACAGGCGCGCGAGCCCGGGCGCGATCGGCAGGGCGGCGGCGTCGAGCCGGGCGCCGAGTCCGGACGCCGATGCGAGCTGGCGCACGGCATCGGCGAGGCCGTCGCTGACATCGATGGCGGCGCGCGCGGCGCCCTCGCGCGCCAGGGCCCGTGCCTCGCGCAGTCGCGGCGTCGGCGTCGCGTAGGCGGCCACGGTGGCGGCGTCGCCGTCACTCACGCCGGCGCGCAGCATCGCCAGGCCGGCGGCCGCACCGCCGGCCGCGCCGGTGAGCCACAGTTCGTCGCCGGCACGCGCCGTGTCGCGGCGCAGCAGGCGCCGCGGCCGCACCGATCCGGTGGCCGTCACGTCGACCACCAGCGGGCCGGACGTCTGCGTGAGGTTGCCGCCGACGACGGCGGCGCCCCAGCGGCGCGCTTCCGCGCCGGCGCCGGTGACCAGCGCCTCGAAGGCCTGGACGTCGAGGCCTGCGGGCAGGACGAGCGAGAGCAGCAGCCAGTCGGGCGTGGCTCCCATGGCGGCGAGGTCGCTGAGGTTCACGGCCACGGCGCGGCGGCCGATGGCATCAGGGGAGAGCAGGCGCGCGTCGACGTGCACGCCGTCGACGAGGGCGTCGGTGGTCTGGACGAGGAGGGTGCCGCGCGGCGGCCGCAGCACCGCCGCGTCGTCGCCGATGCCGACGACGACGTCGGGCCCCGGCGCAGGAAGATGCCGGCGAAGCCACTCGATGAGGGCGTGTTCTCCGCGTTCGCCGACCGTCACGTTGGCCTCGATGCCCGCCGGGGAGGTCCGGGTGTGAGGCGAGGTAAATGCCCCGCGGATGCCGTGTGGGGAGGATTGCTGAACCTGCGTTAGCAGGTGGAGCCGCTGAAACGCTGCGCTTCAGGCTTCCTCACGACGGAGGCATGCACACCACGCAACGGACGCGGCTCGCTTGGGATGAACATTGGCTCAGACAAGCCTCCAAAGATCCATCACGAGCACCGCAGGAACAGGTCGATCTTAGGGCCGCGGGGCGCGGCGGTCAAGCGCGATGCGCTACGGCTTCACGACGACGATGATCTGCTGATCCGACGTCAGTGCACCGTCGTCGGCGCGGGACCGCAGTACGTATTCGCCGGGCGTGTAGAACCACGCCGTCGTCGAGATCTTGCCGTCGGCCGGCAGTTTCGGCGCGGTCCAATGCGGCGCCCACGGCGAGTTGCCGCCCGTGCGCGTGTCTTCCCAGGTCTGAATCTGGTCGTCGGCGAAGGTGACCTTGCCGGCGCCGCGGTAGACATGCCAGCCGACCCACAGGCCGACGTTCTTGCCGACCGTGACGCGCGACGGCGGCAGCACGAGTCGCCGCGCGCGCAGCGTCTCGACCTGCTTGAGCATCACGGGCGAGTTCGACGAGAGCGTCGACGACGACCCCTCGTTCTCGACGGCGGCGCCGGCGCCGATCAGGCGCACCTTGGGCAGGCCGTCGTCGGTCACCACCGCGGTCAGCGGCACCGGCTGGCCGACCTTGACTTCGATCCGGCGCGGGCCCTGCACCTCGAGCACCGGCGGCGTGTTGGCGCGCACCTCGGGACTGCTGCTGCCGGCGCCGAGGGCGCCGGTTTCCGACGCCTTCACGACGTCGTCGATCTTCAGGTCGAGCTTCATGCTGGCGTAGGCCAGCTCGGTCTTGCCCCTGGTCGTCAGAGACCAGATCAGTTCGTCCTTCTCGGTGAACCCGGCCGGCACCGGGACGCGGAAGATGAAACGGTTGCGGCGCGGCAGGAAGTGCGTCGGCTGCCCTTGATCGGCGGCGCCGGTCATGAACTTGTTGTCGGCGCCGACCGGGACGTCGAGCTCTTCCTGCCAGTTCCGGTTCATGTAGCCGAAGACGAAGAAGCGCCGACCCGCCGAGTCCTCCTCCCACCCCTCGTACGCGGGTGAGATGTTCTGCCCCCGGGCATAGGTCAGGTTCTGGCTGCTGGCCGGTTCGGCCAACACCAGACCACCCAGCAGCGCGGTTGCGACGAGCACTCGGCGGATCATGGACGTTCCTCCAGCGAATCGAGCGACGCCTACTGCTGTTGCTGCTGCTGCGGGGCCGTCGTGCGCGGCGGCGTCGCCGCCGGAGGCGTCGGCATCTTGTCGGGCAGCGGCAGGTTGCAGAGCGGGCAGCCGACCATGACGTCGCTGCGCTTCAGCTTCAGCTTTTCCTTGCGCGCCTTCATCTCGGCCAGGAACTGGTCGTCGGTGAGCGACACGCGGTTGCCGAGGTCGATGAACATGTTCGCCACCGAGC